>NZ_JANYJC010000296.1 GCF_025361915.1 Chamaesiphon sp. GL140_3_metabinner_50 | reverse complement strand
AAGCTTCGGCGCATTCATCCCCCAAGGAGTCACCCTCGAACTCGAAGGCGATGCCAACGACTACATCGGCAAAGGACTCAGCGGCGGTAAAATCATCCTCTACCCCTCGCCCAAATCCACCTTCATCGCCGCCGAAAACGTCATCGTTGGCAACGTCGCTCTCTACGGAGCCACTAGCGGCGAAATCTACATCAACGGCATGGCTGGCGAACGTTTCTGTGTGCGTAATTCTGGGGTTAATGCTGTGGTGGAATCGATCGGGGATCATGGGTGTGAATACATGACAGGCGGACAAGTAATTGTGTTAGGTAAAACCGGACGCAATTTCGCAGCGGGAATGAGTGGCGGTGTGGCTTATATCCTTGACGAGCAGGGGGATTTCCCGACGCGCTGTAATATCCAGATGGTGGGCTTGGAAACGCTGACGGATACTGAGGAGATTGGGAAGTTGAAGGATTCGATCGCTAAACACGCCCAATATACTAAGAGTCAGAAAGCGATCGAGGTTCTAACGAATTGGGATGAAATGGTGCCGAAGTTTGTGAAGGTGATGCCGCGTGACTATAAGCGGGTGTTGCAAGCGATCCAGAATGCGCTGGCTTCAGGGTTGAGTGGCGATGATGCGCTCGATGCTGCGTTTGAGGAAAATTCTCGCGACGTGGCGCGGATTGGCGGGAGTTAGGGGGTCAGATCGATCGTCAGTAAACTAGATCGCGGTTGCGATCTAGTTCAATATTCTATAATTATGAGGTATCCTCAGCTTGCCAACTGCCGAACAAAGCATCAGGTGTGTAATTCTGTGCCAATCCTTAACTAATACCTTTACCCCTATTTTTGTAGTTCGCCTTGATGAGCGATCGGGCAATCTATTTCTATTAGCTGGTGATAATATCCAGATTGAAATCTATCGTAATGGTCTTTGGAGATTCTTATAATGAACCCTGACTTTAATACTATGACAAAAGGTGAGCTAAGAGCTTATGTCATCGCTCACCCTAACAATCGATCTGCATTCCATACGTTTGTCGATCGCTTTACTGCGGAAGCCTCTCCAGCAACTTACAACATTCCCAATTCAACCGATGAGGTTAAAGAGGTTGAAGTTTTAATTAAACAAAAGCTATCACACCTAAAAACGAGTTAGAAGACTTAGATAGATGTAGAAGTTATCATTGCAATGGAGATACTGATGGATGCCCTGACTGAGAGATTAGGAATTAAATTGCAAGAGTGGAAGCCAGAAATATCCGATCGAGTTCGTCAATACATCTCAGAAATTATTGACTTGGCAGATCGCGATGTTCTCAACTCCATCCCCTCGCGCACTGTAGAGCAAGATGTGATGGATTTAATCTATCGGATTGCCATTCAACCGAATTCGATCGATTCCGTTCGTACTCACAGTGCCTTTCTAAATAGCTATGCTTCAGAAGATGAAGGGCTTTATGATGATTGTTAAAGCAGGTGAATTTTGGGTAGCCAAAATAACTTTCACCGATGGCTCGGCATTTAAGAAACGACCTATTTTAATCCTCTGGATTGATGGTGATGATGTTGTGGTAGCAGCGGTAACTTCGTCTAAACCAAGGACTCCGACAGATGTGGTGTTAATTGACTGGGGAAAATGTGGGTTGCGAGTTGCTTCAACCGTGCGTTTATCGCGTCTCGACTGTCTAGAGCGATCTTTGTTGATTAAAAAGTTAGGGGAATTATCAGAGATTGATGCTACAGCCCTGATGGAAGTCTGGACTCAGCACGTCAAACCCAATTTCTAAGTTTGAGGAAACGTTATCTCATGCAGAATGGAGATGATTGAGATTGACGATTTATCGATGTTGTAATGTCGTCTTATTACTATCTGTATCAACGATTACAGCCGTCGGATGCTGCGCGATCGATCGATCGTTGGACTATCGATCGATGTTGATGATTTTAGGGTGGTTTTGCGGAACGCTGATGGTTAAGGGATTAGATCGTGATGATGTTCGTTGGCGTAGCCTCTCATCCTGAGAATCGAGCTTTGGGGTATCGATCGCTTGAGTTAAAATAAAGAGATAAAGTTGAAACGAGGTCAAGCTCATGACGATTCGGCAACCCCGCTACAGTAAAGAAGAATTTGCAAGGGCGTGGCGACGAGATTTATCAATCCCAAGTGCTTCAACAAATCGATGAAGAGATCGATTACCTCTCGGCGCGGCTACGCCAACGATATTGAAACTGGAGCATTTGAAATAGCCGATAAACCGATCGCCGCAGTCGATCGACTTTACGATCGATACCCAGATGCTCAACCTTGGGTAATTCGGATCGGACATCGAGCAGTCTACCGCTTTGGTTCTCAAAGTTTGATAACTTGACATCGAGCGAACTTTCACGGTATTATTAGTTTAATGGGTATATTGCCCAAACTTAACTATTTAACAAAACCTTCAATTATTGCTGACTGCGGCTGCTGAACACCCAGTCAACTTATACAATAATAATTGCTAAGACCCACAGTGGTATTGGCAACAGGTTTTATGCAGCAGCCCAAAAATACTCACAGACTCCTCCGCGCGCTTGCCAAGCAAGGATTAGAGGTTAGTTACAAAGACCAGATTTACACGGTACGATCGACCGAGTGTGCGGATGCTCCAGCGGCAGAAGTGTTGTTACCGCCAGACTTCCCGATCGAAGGCAAAGCCTTCAAGCAACTTGCCAGCCTGACTACCCTCGCCCATCCCGGCGGCGGTAAGGTGACGCGCACATTTGCTACGCCCGATTTTCATCCCGGCGATACCGGAGTCGCGATCGGATCTGTCATTCAAACTCAGGGGATGGTAGTCCCCGCTGCCGTCGGTAGCGATATTAACTGCGGAATGCGGCTGCATGTCGTCGATCTGAGCGTTGCCGATTTTCTCGCCCAGCGGGATAAATTTGTGGCGTTAATGAAAGGCGATTATTTACTCGGTACCCGCGATGTCACCATGACAGCCGCCGCCAGTCGGGGCATATTTAACGAGGGCATTCCCGGCTGGTTGGAGCAGATGAGCCAGCACCCGATGGGGAGCGTGGCTAAATCTGACTTCGGGCAATTATGGCAGGAAATCGATCGAGTTCAATTTCTCGGCTCCCTAGCGGGAAATACCCGTTGGGCACCGATCGAACTCACTCCCGCCGCTGGATTGGTGCGCGATGGGGGTTTGGGGACGATTGGCGGTGGCAATCATTTTGTCGAAATTCAAGAGGTAGTTGAAATTCGCAATTCGCGCCTAGCTTATCAGTCTAATGTCAAAGTCGGGCAACTGGCGATTGCGATTCACTCCGGTTCTCGGACAGTTGGTAAATACATCGGCGGGATGTGGCGAGACAGAGCCAAAGCCGCTTGGCTTAAAGGCTATCCGTTTCCCCAGTCGAGCCTATTTGCCCTCTCAACGGCGACTAATCCCGATTTGGTGGCTGAGTACCTCGAAGCCGAAGCAACGGCGGCTAATTACGCTTTTGTCAATCGCTTAATTCTGGCTGAATTAATTCGGTTGCGGCTGCGGGAAGTATATGGCGATCTTGCAGCTCCCCTGGTGTGCGATCTTCCCCACAATCTTACTTTCCCCGATGGCGACGGTTGGATCGTCAGAAAGGGTGCGTGCGCGGCTGGTGCTGGGCAATTGCTAATCACCCCCGGCTCGATGGGGACACCATCTTATCTATTATCTGGCTTGGGGAACGATCGGTATCTTAATTCTGCCGCTCATGGTGCGGGTAGAGCGATTTCGCGATTTGAACTCACTCGCGCGGGGGCAAGTTATACTGAGTCAGATTTAGGTTTGACTTCAGGGGTAGATTGTATTACTTTACGCCCAGAGCGACGGATTGAAGAGGCTCCCGCCGCTTATAAGTCGATCGATCGAGTCATCGATACCCAAGTAGCCGCCGGGATGGTAGAGGTGGTGGCAAAAATGCGCCCGATTTTAACTTTTAAGGCGTAATAGATGGCTGTAACTATTCAGATTGGCTTATCGATCGGTAATTCTCGCTATCATTGGGGGTGGTTTTTAAATACCAAATTTCAATCTAGTTGGGATACAGAATATCTAAATATCGATCGATATTTAGAGTTTCTACCGATCGATTGCCAACGAATAATTAACCAAAATTTAATCGAACTCGATCGAATTCCCATCTATTTAGTTTCCGTCGTTACCAGTCAAACCGATATTTGGCAACAGTTACCGCAAGTCAAACTAATTACATTAGCAGATATTCCCTTATTTAGTCTTTATCCCACTCTCGGCATCGATCGCGCTTTAACTGCCTTTGGTGCGGGTAATATTTATGGTTATCCCATCTTAGTTATCGATGGCGGTACGGCATTAACTATTACTGGTATCGACAACAATCGTCGGCTCGTCGGCGGGGCAATTTTACCAGGCTTGCGATTGCAATTACGATCGCTATTTACAGGTACCGCTGCATTACCAGAAATCATTTTACCACCCCAATTACCACCACGTTGGAGCGATAATACTCCAGGTGCGATCGCTAGCGGCATATTATATACAGTTAGTGCTGGAGTGAGCGACTTTATCCGCGATTGGCAGCAGTTATATCCAGCTAGTTATATTATTTTAACTGGTGGCGATGGCGAACTTTTGACTGGATATTTACAGGCGAATTTAGCTGTAGATTTAGCAGCTAGAGTTAAGTTCGATCGCGATCTATTATTTGCTGGGTTATCAGCAATTTTACAATAGCCAGCGCGATCGGATGATGCGAGACAAGATCTGGCTATTTAATTGCGGTTTTCAAACTCTGACAAAATTGCTCGATCGCCTGTAGCCCGTCTGTGGGCGTTCCCTCACTCAAACGTTTAACCATCGCACTGCCGACAATTACGCCGTCTGCGCCCCATTTTCGCACCTGTTGGGCGTGTTCTGGTGCGGAAATGCCAAAGCCGATCGCGATCGGTTTATCGGTGACTTTACGTAAGTTTGCCAAAATATCTCCAACCCGATCTTCTAATCCCGATCTCACGCCAGTTACACCCGTGACGCTGACTAAATAAATAAAGCCTTGAGACTTATTGGCGATCGCCACAATCCGCTCCTGGGAGCTGGTTGGCGCGACGAGCAGAATTACTTCGATGCCGATTTCGGCGGACGGTATTAATAATTCTTCGGCTTCTTCTAGTGGCAGATCTGGTACTACCAATCCCTTCACGCCAGCGGCGGCAATTTTTTCGAGGAAGGGACGAACCCCTAAATTGAGGATTGGGTTGTAATAAGTAAATAAAACAATCGGTGCTTTAATTTCTGGACTCACCCGCGCCACCATTTGGATGACATCATCTAGCTTGACCCCTTTTGCTAACGCACGCGTCGCTGCTGCCTGAATTACGGGGCCATCTGCTAGTGGATCGGAGTAGGGTACGCCGAGTTCGATGATGTCTGCTCCTGCGGCATCTAGGGTCTTGAGAGCTTGTGCCGTTGTTGCTAAGTCCGGATCGCCAGCGGTGATAAAGGGAATTAAAGCACACTGTCCGCGATCGCGTAAAGACTGGAAGCAACTGGAGACGGAGTGCATAGGGGGAGTAAGGAGTAAGGAGTAAGGAGTAAGGAGTAAGGAGTAAGGAGTAAGGAGTAAGGAGTAAGGAGTAAGAAATACAATTATTTCTAACACCCAAAACCTAAAGCCTAAAACCTAATACCTAAAGCCTATTTCCGTTCGCTTTCGATTTCGGCTTGGATTTTGGCTAATTCTGCGGGGGTGAGTTCGTCGAGGCGTTTTTGCAAGACAGCTTCCTCGTAATCTTTGAGTTGCTGGGTATAGGTCATTTTTTTAGTAGCTACTCGAAAGACATAGCTAAACGACCATGCGAGAATGATGCCAACTAATACTACTTGGCTCCAAATTCCGGCATTGATGTTGTCTAATCCAACCCATGTTAAGCCGAGATATCCAGCACCGCCGATCGCAAACACGACGATGCCAATTAAAATTACATCAATTCTCCGCATCTGCTAAATTTATGCCTCAAGTTCGCGGCGTTTGGGACGAAAATTCAGGAATGGCGATAGTAAAATCATCCCTGGGAAGAAGAAGAATACCAGGAAATACATCAACAGTCGTTCGATCGAACTAGCTACATACCATCGCTTTTGGAGATATAAGTACAATGCGCCAGGAATTACCAGTAGGTAAGCTCCACTCAAAATTAAGTATACTAGTGCAACTATCATAGGTTCGATCTCAAATAAAGCAGCGTGTCGATTGGGATTCGGCTCTTAATAATTTCTATTCTATCAGCTTGAGGGCTAGATCGATTGAGTGAGATATTTACTGTCATTTCCACGCTCGATACAGGCTATAGCCGATACCGCTGAGTCCCGCCCAAAATAATAATCCACAGCAAATACTCATCGCTCCATCGGGAGAAATTTCTCGTCTCGGCTGTTTTTGTCTAGAGTTAACTAACATTCTGGCGATCGCATATCCTGGGATCTTAATGACAAGATCGAAGATAATTGAAATGAAAATCCACTTGCAGATTTCCGCAACCAGCGTCGCAATTATTTCTCCCACTCTCCACTCCTAAGACAGATCCTCAGGATCGTTTTTCTCGATCCGGTTGGGGAGCGGCTGACGGGAGGGTTGGAGACTTTGGAGCATTTCGGCAATTTGGAGATTTTCCAAAGACAGATGTTTGGCTTCGCGGAGTTTATGCCACACGGAACGAGACATCAACAGGCTGTGTTTGACGCGAGTCGCGCCGATTTGTTGGAAGTATTCTTCGCGTTCGGGTTGATAGTCGGCGGAGACTAGTTGGAGCGGCTGATTGGGGAGATATTGACAGGCTCTGGCTAGTTGTGCCATTAGCTCTGGATAGAGCCAAGTATAGGCGGGATGAACGGTTAATTCGGCTCGATGAGCTTGAGGCTCTTCGCTTACCGACGATTGCCGATCTCGATCTAAGGATAGCCGATAATACCCGATCGCGGCTTTGCGTTGGCTTTCAAAGACGTAATTACTGACTGATTGCTTTTGTTGGAGCCATTCTTTGACTTTGCCGACCATCGTTTGGACGAGGTTGGTTTTAAAGTCGTGGATTTGCCGATCGAATACTTGACGTAATAGCGGCGGCATCGATACTGTATCTAGTTGGTAGATCAGTTGCGCGTCGGTATTTCTGACGGGGAGGAGATTGGGGAGATCTGGTTCGCGTTGTGCTAGTTCTTGGAGCAATTCGGGGGCAATTTCCCAATATGTTAGGTGCGCCAGCGGTTGGAAGCCATTTTGACGGTAGAGAGCCAGAGCTGGGTTGTCGTTGATATCTACTTCCAGTACCCAGGTACTCGCATCGACGATATGCTCGAAGCAATGACGCAATAATTGAGAGCCGATATCACTTTTCCCCGTGACTTCTTCTGGGGTTCCGGCTTGACGATCGATCGATACCCATTCTACATGCCAAGTACTGCGAGTCCGATTGAATGGCGAGACGCTGATGAGTCCGCGCACTTGTTGTTCGCATTCAGCTACTAACAAGGATCTGTCGGTAATACTGGGAGTGGGGATAATATTCAGAAATTGAAATGGTGCGTACCAGCGGCTCATCTGTCTGAGCAATTGGTCGATCTGAACTTTTACAGCCGGGTCGGGAATGATTGCTTGTTGACATAAGCTAGCGATCGCGTCAATATCTCGATATTGCAACGGACGAACGATCGTCCGATCTTTAGATCCATTATTCGCAGCCATTGTATATCCCTTGTCAACCTAGAGGTCTATCCTACTATAACATTTCCTACTAAATTGAGTTTGACATCTGAATGCTGGCAAAATTCCCGTCAGTGATTAAGAGCTAAATTATTTCAGTCATTCCCCTTTGCAGGGAGTGTGAGCGAGCAAAATTGGAAATCGTGAAAACTCCTAACTAGTCAACCAGGAAGGTTTACTTTTTGGCGAGGAGTGCATTCATGGCATCGATTACGGTTTTCAATCCTTCTCCAGCTTTGGCTTTATCTGGAGTTGCCGATCCCATTGCAGTTTTGACCGTTTTAATCCCATTTTCAATCGCGGGGTAGTTAGCACCAGCTTTGGCTTTGAGAATTGGCTCTACAGCAGGTAGCAGCGTGTTAAATTTGTCAAATTGAGCTTTGGCTTTGGTCATATCGCCACTTTTAACAGCGGTATTTGTCATTACTAATGCTGTTTTGACGGGAGTCAATTGGGCTTTTTCGGTTGCGGATAAAGCACCACCAGCGGCTGCGGGAGCGGTAGCTGCGGGAGTAGTTGCAGCAGGAGTAGTTGCAGCAGGCTCGGTAGCTGCGGGAGTGGTAGTAGTGGTAGTAGTACTGGTACTAGTAGCAGGAGTGGTTTCTGCTGTTTTATCTTTTTTGCCGCAACTAGTCATAGTTAGTACAGCACTCAGACACAAAACGGTTAATAAACTGGCTTTGACTGTAGTTTGTTTAATAGACATGTGGGTGTTTTGGTAAAGTTTATGGTGGACTTGACATTCACATGATAGCGTGGAAATAGGGACTAGTGACTAGTCAACGTTCTAGCTATCTGTGAGAGCATGACTGAGGGTTCGCTACCGATAGTTCCCAACCCTTAATTCAGGAGCTTGCGCCCCTGTTATTTTACTAATATGGATCGACCACAGACTTGGAGCGATCGCTTTGAAGGTACTTTACATCCAGCGATCGCCAAATTTAATGCTAGTATTGGCTTCGATCTCGAATTGATCGAATACGATCTGACGGGTTCTTGCGCTCATGCCAAAATGTTGGCTCGCACGGGGATTATCAGCCCCGCCGAGGGTGAGGAATTAGTCGCAGGGCTAGAAACGATTCGCGCCGAATATCGGGCTGGTAATTTCCAGCCTGGTGTCGATGCTGAGGATGTGCATTTTGCGGTCGAGCGACGATTGACGGAGCTGGTTGGCGATGTGGGTAAAAAGCTCCATACCGCCAGATCGCGTAACGATCAGGTCGGTACGGATACGAGATTATACCTGCGCGATCGGATCCGCCAGATTCAAACCCAAATTCGCGAGTTTCAGCAGGTATTACTCACTCTGGCGCGGGAAAATGTGGATACGCTCATTCCTGGGTACACGCACCTCCAACGCGCGCAACCACTGAGTTTAGCCCACCATTTACTCGCTTATGTAGACATGACACAGCGGGACTGGGAACGCTTGGGCGATGTCTACAAGCGCACGAATATCTCACCGTTAGGCTGCGGCGCACTAGCGGGAACGACTTTTGCGATCGATCGTGCTTATACGGCTGAGTTGCTGGGTTTTGACGATATTTATGGGAATAGTTTAGACGGCGTGAGCGATCGCGATTTTGCGATCGAATTCCTCAGCAGTGCGAGTCTGATTATGGTACATTTAAGCCGTTTAGCTGAAGAAGTCATTATCTGGGCTTCTGAAGAGTTTCGATTTGTCAGTTTGACCGATCGTTGCGCCACGGGTTCGAGTATCATGCCTCAGAAGAAGAATCCTGATGTGCCAGAATTAGTACGCGGGAAAACCGGACGGGTATTCGGGCATCTTCAAGCGATGTTAGTATTGATGAAGGGCTTGCCGCTGGCTTATAATAAGGACTTGCAAGAAGATAAGGAAGCTTTGTTCGATGCTGTCGATACGGTGCGAGCTTGTCTGGAAGCGATGACTATTTTAATGCGCGAGGGGATTGAATTTCGCCCAGCTCGGCTAGCTGAAGCAGTCGCGGCGGATTTTGCCAATGCTACCGATGTCGCCGACTATTTAGCTGCTAAAGGGGTACCGTTCCGCGAGGCTTATAATTTAGTAGGTAAAGTAGTGAAAACTTGCTTGAGCCAAAATAAATTGCTCAAAGATCTCAGCTTGGGAGAATGGCAAGAGCTACATCCCGCTTTTGAAGCTGATATCTATGCCGCCATCGATCCGCGCCAGGTAGTCGCCGCACGGAATAGCTATGGTGGAACTGGATTCGATCGCGTGCGGGAAGCAATCGATCGCGCTACAGCTAAAATTAATGAGTAATACTCGTACAGGCTAAGGTTCGAGGTGTTGGGGGAATTTAGATTCCCCTCATCCACCAACTCACCATACCTTAAACATTTATCAGGGATTTAGTTACCCTCATAAAAATTTAACTTTCAACCCTTCGACAAGCTCAGGGCAAGCTTTCAACTTTCAACTTCTAGCACTGAGCGAAGCCGTAGCGTAGCGTCTCTGCAAGGAGAAGTGTCAACTAGTCTAAGTTGCTGCTGCGGAGGTATCTTCGTTATCTTCCTCAGCCGAAGTGCCATTAGATTGAGGGCGGAATCTGGATTTGAACATCCGTCCGCCAGTGGGGCGTTTTCTAAATTTACGAGCGTATGCTTGATTACGCTCCGCCTTTTCCTTCTTCAGGTTGCGGCGTTTTGCCATATTTGCCTCTGTAAAAATAAACGATAGTTAATAGCTGCCAACTCAATCGAGATTGATGTTGTCAGGGGTATGCACAGCATCCCTAGCCGTCTGAACCGAAGATCGAGATCTAACCAGCGGAAAATAAATCCGAGCGGACGTAGCTTGACCATAGTATATCATACGCGATCGCGTACCCAAATTGCTAGTAACCTCAAATCTGGCGATCGACTGGCGTTAATCGGTAAATCTATCGGAATGTAGGCATAGTCAGATGATGATTTAGATTATGTTAGTATTTCATATTGAATTTAGCTGCATTCTAGCTTATGGTCGCTCGTAGTTCTCGAATCAAGCTCTCAGCAGGACAAATATTTTGGCACGAAGCTGGAGCCGATCGTCGTCCGGTAGTAATATTTTTGCATGGTAGTTGGCACGATAATCTGCAATGGTCGAGTGCGATCGAAATCTTGAGCCAAAATTTTCAGTGCTTGGCAATCGATTTACTCGGTTTTGGTAATTCGGTTGCCTTAAAAACACCAAGTACGATCGAAATGGAAGTCGATTGTCTGCATGAATTTTTAACGACCATCAAGTTACGGCGGGTGTATTTAGTCGGACATTCTCTGGGTGCTTGGATTGCCGTTAGTTATGCCTTAAAATATCCTGATTCAGTCACCGGGATAGTGGCAATTTCGCCAGAAGGATTTTCTTTAAATAACTGGAAACAATATCATT
Source organism: Chamaesiphon sp. GL140_3_metabinner_50 (assembly GCF_025361915.1). Taxonomy (GTDB): domain Bacteria; phylum Cyanobacteriota; class Cyanobacteriia; order Cyanobacteriales; family Chamaesiphonaceae; genus Chamaesiphon. Next base: position 3,941 of record NZ_JANYJC010000296.1, on the reverse strand, counting down.
TTCCGACCAAGTTGGTAATCGGCAATTCAGTATTATTTAAAGTTTGGTTGAAAGGTCTAAATCTAGTTACATCGATTGCCGATGGTGCAATATCGTTAGAAAAATTTCAAACTTATTGGCGGTTATTAGAGAAATTTCCGACTACTTGCAAGCTGTTATTTCAGAGATCGAAACGTGAGATTCGGCGCGAACTAGTTGCCGATCGATTAGACCGATTTAACTTGCCATTCCTGATTTTACAACCCGATACCGCCAAACAGGTAATTATCGAACAAAGTCAAGCTTATGCCCGTGCAGTTCATCAAGCTGAGTATAAGTTAATTAATGGAGCTAATCTTACTGACGATCGCGAATTAATGCCTCAAATGGTGTGGGAAATATCTGATTTTCTCGATCGAGTCCAACTTCAAATCGAGCAAAACGCATCTTTAGGTGGGTGACTGCTAAACCAGCCGCTGGAGCTGAAATTTCAACAGCATTGGCAACGTTAGTGTAGAATAGAAATAAGGCTGTAGATAGAAGCTAGATCCATATTTTCAGATCGAGATACATTTTAATCTTTGAAGATACCATGTCAGAAGAACGGTTCGATCGGCTAGAGTCTCAAATTTCTGAACTGCGCGAACTCATGCAGCAGAATATGGTGGCTACACAGCAGAATATTGCTGCTACTAACCAGAATATGACTGCTATGAATCAGAATATCGATGCTGTACGGGAAGATGTCATCGCGCTGCGTCAGCGGATCGATAGTGTTGAAGGTAGTCTGAATATAATTATCCGTGAAGGATTCCAATCTCTGATGTCTTACAACGACGATCTCAACTACGAGCTATCAGATAATACTCGACAAATTAGACTGTTGAAAAGAAGAATTATTCGAGCGAGAGGCTCAAATCCTATCCCAATTAAAGCATCCAGCAATTCCCAACTATATCGATTATTTCACGATCGATACACAGCGCGATCGTAATTTCTATATCGTGCAAGAACTCGCTCCTGGTAGAACTCTGAGCGATTGGAGCGAGTCGGGTTGGCGATGTACGCGATCGTCCAAACGTTAGCCGAGGGGCAATCTTTATTCGATGCTGTTGCATCTGGCTGGAAACCGACAATTGATGAAGCTAAAGATATTGCGGCTCAAATTCTCGAAATTCTAATCTATCTCCACGCTCTCAATCCGCCAGTCATCCATCGCGATATCAAACCTCAAAATATTATTATAAATGATGATGGGGAAATATATCTCGTCGATTTTGGTGCGGTTCAAGATACTTACTACACCGTCACGGGTGGCAGTACGGTAGTCGGTACTTATGGTTATATGGCTCCCGAACAATTTCGCGGACAGGCATATTTATCGACCGATTTATATGGACTGGGAACTACTCTATTATATCTGTTAACTGGTACCGATCCGGCAGTGTTACCACAGAAAAAATTGAAGATAGATTTTGGCGATTCTATATCGCTCCCGACAGAATTTGTCAATTTTGTTTTATTCGCTGACACTCGGTCTGTTTATAGATCCTGCTAAACAATTATTTTTCGCTGGTTTCGGTTTAGCAGGATTCTGGCTGATGGTAAAGTTTGCTTATGGCTCGTTAGAACGAGTTAATATTTGTTTCAATCCCCACGATATCACGATCGTTAAGTACATGTTCGGTAAAGAATATTTTCGCAAAAGACTTACTAATATTGGCGATCTAAAAACTAGATTAGCTTTTTCGATCGTGCCTTTTGCTCGCTCGATCCAATTGCAAAACCGAGGTAAAAAATACTCGATCGCACAGTTACTCGCGCCAGCCGAAAATAGTTGGCTTCAAAGTGAAATTATTAGCTATATATTAGCTATATCAGCAATCAAACGTGTATTTATTAAAAATCTGTAGGGGCAGGTTTATGCTAAAGAACCACGCAGCGCAATTAACCTATAAACGAACCTGCCCAACCCCACCAGCATAGATCGATCGGGTAATTTGATGTGAGAAAATGCTGGGAGTTGTTGGTGGGTTAGGGCAGGTTTGTTTGAATGTTAACAGCCAGTAGCGAGAAGTATCGCATAAACCTGCCCCTACAGATGGTTTGACGATTTTAAATTACCTCGGATCGAGCTTATCTACTCGATCGAGATAATTTGCAACGTCCTACCCCAAACTCAGCCGTAAATGCTAAAATCTACAACTATAGCTAGGGGTGTCCGAAACCAGTCGGGCTGAGAACATACCCTTGCACCTGAGTCTGGGTAATGCCAGCGGAGGGAAGCTGTTTATGATAGGAAATTGAATATGCGTGCCGAATGGATTGCCAAACGTAGCGGACAAGCCAATGTGTCCCAGATGCACTATGCGCGTCAGGGTGTCGAAACCGAAGAAATGCACCATGTCGCCAAGCGCGAACGTCTTCCTGTAGATTTGATTCGATCGGAAGTCGCACGCGGAAGGATGATTATCCCTGCAAATACCAATCATCCCAATCTCGAACCAATGGCGATCGGGATACAATCTAGCTGTAAAGTGAATGCCAATATCGGCGCATCGCCCAGTTTTTCTAACATGCAAGATGAAGTTGACAAACTGATTCTGGCTGTTAAATACGGTGCGGATACCGTCATGGATCTGTCCACTGGTGGCGGTAATTTAGATGAGATTCGGATGGAAATCATCAAAAATTCGACCGTTCCCATCGGGACTGTCCCAATTTACCAAGCCTTAGAAAGCGTCCACGGTAGTGTCGAAAATCTCACCCCAGATGATTTCTTGCACATTATCGAAAAACATGCCCAACAGGGTGTTGACTATCAAACCATCCATGCGGGTATTTTAATCGAACATCTCCCCCTAGTTCGCAATCGACTGACAGGGATTGTCTCGCGTGGTGGTGGGATTTTAGCGCGGTGGATGCTGCATTTCCACAAGCAAAATCCCCTTTATACCCACTTCGATGACATCATCGAAATCTTCAAAAAATGCGATGTGTCCTTCAGCTTGGGTGACTCCCTCCGCCCCGGTTGTACTCATGACGCATCCGATGAAGCCCAACTCGCCGAACTCAAAACTCTGGGCAACCTGACTCGTCGCGCTTGGGAACATGACATCCAAGTGATGGTAGAAGGCCCCGGACACGTCCCGATGGATCAGATTGAGTTCAACGTCAAAAAGCAGATGGAAGAGTGTTCTGAGGCTCCTTTCTACGTCTTAGGGCCACTAGTAACCGACATCGCACCTGGTTACGACCATATCACCTCCGCGATCGGGGCGGCAATGGCTGGCTGGTACGGTACCGCGATGCTTTGCTACGTAACTCCTAAAGAACACCTGGGCTTACCCAATGCTGAAGATGTCCGCAATGGTCTGATTGCCTACAAAATTGCCGCTCACGCTGCCGATATCGCCCGCAAACGTCCGGGGGCACGCGATCGTGATGATGAGCTGTCCAAGGCGCGTTATAACTTCGATTGGAATCGTCAATTTGAACTCTCCCTCGACCCCGAACGGGCGAAGGAATATCACGACGAAACACTCCCCGCAGATATCTACAAAACTGCGGAGTTCTGTTCGATGTGTGGCCCTAAATTCTGTCCGATGCAAACTAAAGTCGATGCGGAAGCATTAACTGAGTTAGAGAAGTTCTTAGCTAAAGAGAAAGAGCCTTCGAGTATCGGTTAGTTTAGTTTAAAGCAGTACTATAAACCCGACTTCTTAAAGAAGTCGGGTTTATTTTTATGTGCGAGGGTTTCTACAGATTTAGGTTTGCTTTTGCTAACCAGCTCGGTAATTCTGACACATAAACCACCGATCGATCTCCTTCGATCGTAGCTAATAGCTGATGACCAGCACTCGTTGAATTATCATAGAGAATTAATGTATCGACAATTTTGGCTGCTTTATTCAAATTAGCCAAGCTACGATTGCCTCCGGCACGCTACGCGAACGTACCGA
>NZ_JANYJC010000076.1 GCF_025361915.1 Chamaesiphon sp. GL140_3_metabinner_50 | reverse complement strand
CATTTTATCCCCAGATCGGTAATGCCAGATATCAATTACACTAGATGTAGAGCCAATAGATCGCTCCTCGATAACTGTTAATTTCTGATTATGTTTGACCAATTAGCCGAAAGTTTAGAATCAGCCTGGGTAAAGTTGCGTGGTAAGGACAAAATTAAGTCCTCCAATATTCAAGATGCCCTCAAAGAAGTTCGGCGCGCGCTGCTTTCGGCTGATGTAAACGTCCAAGTGGTCACCAATTTCGTTAAAGAAGTCGAAATTAAAGCCCAAGGTGCGAACGTCATTTCAGGAGTTCGCCCCGACCAACAGTTTATCAAAGTTGTCTATGACGAACTCGTCAAGACGATGGGGGAAACGAATAGTCCCCTTGCAAATGCGCCCCAAAAGCCCACAGTAATTCTGATGGCGGGTTTGCAAGGTGCGGGTAAAACGACTGCTACGGCTAAACTCGCGCTGCATTTACGCAAAGAAAATCGTACCACCTTGATGGTCGCGACTGATATTTATCGTCCCGCCGCGATCGATCAATTGATGACGCTGGGCAAGCAAATCGACGTGCCAGTCTTTGAAATGGGGACGGATACCAATCCCGTCGAAATTGCCCGTCAAGGCATCGCCAAGGCGCGGGAACTGGGCGTAGATGTGGTAATTGTCGATACTGCCGGACGCTTGCAAATCGACGATCGGATGATGACCGAATTAGCCGATGTTAAAGCGGCAATTCAACCAGATGAAATTCTGCTCGTAGTAGACTCAGCCATCGGTCAAGAAGCAGCGAATGTCACGATGACATTTAACGATCGGATCGGCATTACTGGGGCGATTTTGACCAAATTAGATGGGGATACGCGCGGTGGTGCGGCTCTATCTGTCCGGGCGATTTCTGGGAAACCGATTAAATTTGTCGGTGTGGGTGAAAAAGTCGAAGCCCTGCAACCATTTTATCCAGAGCGGATGGCATCGCGGATTCTGGGAATGGGCGACGTACTGACACTGGTAGAAAAAGCCCAAGAAGATTTTGATATTGCCGATGCTGCTAAATTAACCGAAAAAATTCTCGAAGCCAAATTCGACTTCAACGACTTCATCAAACAGATGCGGATGTTGAAAAATATGGGTTCCTTGGGCGGCTTACTCAAGATGATTCCGGGGATGGGTAAACTCTCTGACGGACAGCTCAAACAAGGCGAAGACCAACTTAAAAAGGCTGAAGCCATGATTCAGTCGATGACTAAAGAAGAACGCGGTAATCCCGATTTACTCGCGAGTACTCCCAGCCGTCGCCGCCGGATTGCTAAAGGTTGTGGTTATGAAGAAGCCGATGTGAGTCGGCTGATTGCTGAATTTACCCGGATGCGAACCATGATGCAGCAGATGAGCATGGGCAATTTCCCCGGTATGGGTGGCGGACAGCAACCAGGCGCACGCGGCGGACAACCGGGCGCACTTGCCAAAGCCAAGAAAAAGAAAAAAGGATTTGGGACGTTATAAATAACCTTGCATCTTGCACACAAATTCAGGGTAGGGGTAATTTATGAATTACCCCTACCCTGAATTTGTGTGCAGATCGATCCCCTATCCCCTATCCCCTATCCGTAAAATTACGGACGATCTAGCAACTAGCAAAAATGGAACTTACGTAAGTATTTCTTGCGTCTAGAAAAAGAGGATGGGCAGATAAGTAAGTGAATCCCCGGATGGACTGTTTGCGCCAGCTTGCTATACTGAACCACGACAAGCCGATCTCTGAGTATATGCCGATTGTCTCGGTAATTTCTTCAAGAGAATTGTTACTTGTCCTGCCTTGGGGCTGGGTGTTAGATGAATAAATCGATCGATCCAACTTGCCCACCACTGAGGACAGCAGCGTATTATAGCGAACATTGCCTTCCCACGCGCCAACATCGATCTGTATGAACAAACTGTTAATGGTTACGACCGTTCCAAGCACCCTCCGAAGTTTTCTATTGCCATTTGCCGCTCATTTTCGATCGCAAGGATGGCAAGTCGATGCGATGGCTTGTGGAGTATCGGCGGCGGCGGAATGTCAAGCCGGATTCGATCGCGTCTGGGAGGTACAATGGTCGCGAAACCCTCTCGATCCGCGTAATTTATTAGCCGCTCCGCAAATAATTCGCGAGCTTGTCAGCCGCGAACAATACCAAATCGTCCACGTCCACACGCCTGTCGCCGCATTCGTAACGCGCTACGCACTCAAAGATATCCGCCACCATCTAGAAACTAGCGTAATTTATACCGCACATGGGTTTCATTTTCATCCAGGTGGTAATTCTGTTAAAAATGCCGTGTTTCTTAATTTAGAAAAATTGGCAGGTAATTGGACTGATTATTTAGTCACAATCAACTATCAGGATAAACAAGCCGCAATCGCTCACAGATTATTACCACCCGATCGCTGTCGTTACATGCCCGGTATCGGTGTCGATTTAGGCTATTATAATCGCGAGGCGGTTCCCGATGCCGCCGTCACCCAAGTGCGGAAAGAGTTAGGCATCGAGCCAGATAGTCAGTTATTGCTCTCAGTTGCCGAATTTACGCCCCGCAAACGTCATGTCGATGCGATCGCGGCATTTGCCAAACTCGCTCGATCCGATGTCCATTTAGCCTTTGCAGGTAGTGGGCCATTAATGGATAGTATGCAGCAATTAGCCGATCGATTGGGAGTTGCCGATCGGATCCACTTTTTGGGCAATCGGCAAGATATTCCCGTGCTGATGAAAGCCGCCAGTGCAAATATCCTCGTTTCCGAGCAAGAAGGACTTCCCCGCAGTATTTTAGAATCGCTAGCTTTAGGAACTCCGACGATTGGGACTAAAATTCGGGGTACTCAAGATTTACTCTTAGATGGTTGCGGATTATTAGTAGATGTCGGCAATGTCGATGGATTAGCCGCCGCCATGACTTGGGTACTCGATCGACCCGAAGAAGCTGCGAAGATGAGTAAACTCGGCTCCAAGCGGATTTCTACCTATAACTTAGATGCGATCGTTAGACTTCACGAGCAATTGTATGCGGAAGCGGTGAAGGAGGGGATAGGGAATAGGGAATAGGGGCAGGTTATTCGCTCGATATCATAGATTAAGCCCCACCACAATTACTGTGATGGGGCTTACATGCTTTTAAGAGTGAGGATTCAATCACATACATATAGCAGTTGCCATGTCGGTTAGGACACAAACTCGACTTTTTGTAAAAGTCGGGTTTGTAGCAACCTAGTTTTACCGTCCTAACCACCCTGGCGATTGCTATATCTGTAGGTTGGGTAGAAGCCCGCGAAACCCAACATCCCTAAAGAGTTGAGTTTCTATTCCCTATCCCCTATCCCCTCTTCCTACTTAACCCATTTCTCGCCAACGATTTCAGCTAAATCGACAACCCGTTGGCTGTAACCCCACTCGTTATCGTACCAAGCGATGACTTTGACCATATCGTCACCCATCACCATCGTCAGGCTAGAATCGATCGTACAAGAGGCAGGAGTACCTTTAAAATCGCTCGAAACTAATGGCAGCTCGCAGAAGTCCATAATTCCTTTCATCGACCCGTGAGCGGCAGCCTTGAGGGTAGCGTTGACTTCTTCGGTGAAGGTTTTCTTCTCAACGTTGACGACTAAATCGACCACCGACACATTGGGAGTAGGTACCCGCAACGCAATTCCGTTCAGTTTACCTTTGAGTTCTGGTAATACTAAAGACACTGCCTTAGCCGCACCAGTCGAGGTAGGGACGATATTCATCGCCGCCGCCCGCGCCCGACGCAAATCGCGGTGCGAAGCATCTAACAAGCGTTGGTCGCCCGTGTAGCTGTGAGTAGTGGTCATCGTTCCTTTGACAATCCCAAAGCTATCATTGAGCACTTTGGCAAAGGGAGCCAGACAGTTGGTAGTACAACTAGCATTACTAATGATGAAATGTTTGTTGTGGTCGTAGTCTTTTTCGTTAACTCCGACGACGAAGGTACCATCTTCGTCTTTTCCTGGTGCCGTAATCAGCACTTTTTTCGCACCAGCTTTAATATGTCTGGAAGCACCAGCATGGCTGATGAAAACACCTGTAGACTCAATTACCAGGTCGATTTCCCAGTCTTTCCAAGGTAAATTGTCAGGATTACGATCGGATACGCATTTGATCGTCTTGCCGTTAACCGTAATCGTGTTGTCATCAGCACTGATTTCGGCATCGAACGTACCCAGCATGGTGTCGTACCGGAGCAAGTGTGCGTTGGTGCGAGGATCTGAAGTATCGTTAATACCCACAACTTCGATGTGGCTATTCTTTCTGCCTAGCCAGCACCGCATAAAATTCCGCCCGATCCGCCCAAACCCATTGATCGCTACTCTAATCACAGCCTCTTGCCCTCTTGTTCTAAACTTCTAATTTTATAACCAGTGATAGAAGTAGATCGTACCGCAAACTATACACATCTATAACTCGATCGATGTCAGAATCGAGATTTTTTTATTATTTAGCTGGCAAGTAGGTCTGAAATACGTGCAGCATAGTTTTTATAGTATTTTAGAACTATTTTAATGAATCTGGGTTAGGTATCAATTTAATGTGATATCATGTACATAATTGCGTACATAACTTATGTTTTCCACCGAAATCACCTCACCGACTGAAGCTAGAGCAGGATTCTTTCAATTGCTCGATCGAGTCGCACAAAGTCATCAAGTTTGTATCATCAATCGCCGCGATGGTGAAAATGTCGCGCTCATCGCCGAATCAGATCTCAATAGTCTCATCGAAACCGTTTATCTATTTCGCTCTCCGGCAAATGCGCGTCACTTACTCGATGCGATCGATGAATATCGATCGGGCAAACTCGCAACGCAAAGCATTGAAGAATTACGCCAGGAGCTAGGAATCGATGGCGAAGAAGCCGAAAAAATCTGAAGAACCATCAGAAATAACTCCCGTTCAAATTATCCGATTGAGTCCGGTATTTACTACCAAATTCAAAGCAGATTTGGGATGGTGGTACAAAACCGATTCTAAAAAAGCAGCTAAGATCCTCGATCTGGTGACAGCCGTAATGTCAGATCCGTTTACCGGAATTGGCAAGCCAGAACCTTTAAAGTATTTAGATTCAGATTTTTGGTCGCGCCGCATCGATCTGGAACATCGATTAATTTATATAGTTAATAACGAACAAATTGTCTTTTTTACCTGTCGCTATCACTACGAATAAAACTCATAATATATTATTTTGCTGAATTTAGATGACATTGACAGAAATTATACCATCATTAAAATATACCTTTAGCGACTCAAGAGATTTCAGAGATTCTTCTAAGTCTTCCTGATTTATCTGCCATTTTCCTGGGAACTCATCCTGGTTATAAATTTCTAGAGACTGGTTAAAGCATTCGATCGATCTTTCCAAATTCTCTTTTCGATCTCCTTTACTACGATTTTGGTAAGCCAAGCCAAGATTATGTTGCAGCATTGCCCAATAGGTTGCAGGAACATATTTCCTCGTGTAAATCCGTAAGGCATGATTGAAACAATCTATAGGCTCATACTGCTTATTTTGAGTTAATTCTTCTACCTGCGGTAATTCCTTCTGCTTCGCGTTCGCGTAGCGTTTGCTTTGCCAAATCGCGCCATGTTCTGCATATAACCCTTCGATCTTCTCCTGCCAATCGGGATGAAACCAGATAACTTCTTCTCGCGGTATTTCTAAATATTTACAGGCTTCAAACGTAACTGAGGGAATATCTTGAAGCTTGGGATCTACATATAAATCTACCCCAACCTGTGGAGAATGTGAATACTGTCCCAAGGTCACAGTCTGTCCTGAAGGCAGAGTTAAAAAAGCAAACTGAATCTCATCTAAATCATTGTAGCCATCATAGAGAGGAAGCTGAAGATGAGCGACCAGAGGTTTTAAATGACCATCTAAAAAAGCGACAATCTCCTGCGTCGGTGTCACTTCTTCAAATCTCACCCGCTGAATTTCTGGTGTTGTTGGATTACTCATCAGCTATCCAAATCTCTTCAAGTTGGTTGCAAAACTTTATCTGTACCTTGATTTTAGCCCAATCATCCTCGTTCCGCACACCTTCGCGTTCCCCCGACCAATATACTAATCCTGGTCTAGTGCCGCGATCTGGTTCTACTGATGTGGTAAACTCGATTCCTCGTTCTGTGGTGCGATCGAATTTCTTCGAGAAAGCCTTGACCTTAGGAATATCGCTGAAAAAACAATTTCTAGCTGGGCCACCCCATATTTCTTGGCTGGCTATTTGTTTTTTTGCATCATCGACCGTTTGTGAGTCAGATTCCTTGCGATGGTATATTGGCTCCTCGGTCACAGTAATATCTTTGAAACTCCCTGGATCGCCTAGTATGCCATAAAAATAAGGGGAAGGGCAATTTAAGAATTGCCCCTCCCCAGATTGATTATACTAACACTAAATTACGTTTCTTCGGATGGATTAGATTGACCGATGACTGGTGCTAGGAAAGCAACTAAAACGCCGATCGCAAATCCGGCGCAATTGCGGAATAATGGCACCCATTCAGAAGTCCGTGTAATTACAGGTGCAACCCCAAATGCGAGAAACAGGATACCCCACAATGGCGAGAAAATTAACGCCCACTGCCAAGCAAAACCTTCACCAGGTTTGCGATATTGTCCGGCAAATCCACAAATTATGCCGCCGAGAATCGAGCTAGTTAGCGTCAGGATCCACTGTTCTTTTGGCAATCCGGGGACGACATTACAACCGCCTCTAACTAGGCAGGTTTTTACAGCCTCTAGGGAGTCGGTAATGGCACTGTCTTCGCCATTTTCACGCACATAGTACATATTCCCAAATCTGGTTTGCAGTTCGATCCAGAAGGTTCTGGGCATGAGTTTGTAAACATCATCGCCGACTCTGAAGTTAAGGGTGTTACCACCGCGAGAATCAGAGACAACGAGGACGCTTTTTTCGTCTAGTCCCCAATATCTACTCACCGCACGTCCGGGAGTACGATCGTACTGTGTTAAGATTCGCAGTTTCCAGCCAGTGTCGGCTTCAAATTTGTCGATATCTTTAACAAGGTTCTCTTCTTGGATGGGGGTAAAGGTTTTTGCCAAGTCGATAATGGGGGTTTGCTCTTTGGGTAAAAGATCGGGGTTATCAACGGCTTGAGCGGATGGTGCGATCGACCACACGGATATACTTAGAACGATGGCAAGTGCAGATCCGAGCAGGCGGCGTAATATCATTGAGGATGAAGACATGTGCTACTAAAGTCAGTGAAGTCGATCGGGTGATAATTGGCGATCGGCATTCATCACTGCCAACCTTGCAACTGTCTCGATCTGTAAAAATTAATCTATTATTAATTTACTTTACAATACTTTACGATGAAATGGGGCGATTTGCAAAGGTGTCGATTCCGCAAGGCGGAGGCTACGCCAACGGCAAGGATGTTCAGAAAGTGTCAAACTACAACCCTCTGGCGACAATTAATCCACACGAGGGCGATGGGGAATTGGGACAAAACAAAGATCTATCCCAATTCAATAACGCTCATATTTACCATCCGATCGATTATTTTAGATGTCAAAGTGGCATGATTCTGGTTTCACTGGGCAATCTCGTTCGCCGAGTTGATTGTGGCGGAGATAGAGATCGGTTAAGTTGTTAGCTAATTTAGCGAGGGGTTTGACGTTACTAATTTGATTTTTCGAGAGTCTCAAATCGGTTAATTTAGTGAGATTCGCTAGCGGTCTGATATCGCTAATTTGATTAGAATTAAGATCTAGAGATTTCAAATTAGTGAGTCTGGCTAGTGGTTTTACATCGCTAATTTGATTGGCAAAAAATTCGAGGTAAGCTAGATTAGTTAATTTAGCTAAAGGTTTTACATTGCTAACTCGATTAGAGTTAAGGAAAAGGGTATTTAAATTAGTCAGATCGGCTAGTGGTGAGATATCGCTAATTTGATTGGCATTAAGATCGAGTCCTTTTAAATTAGTCAAGCTAGCTAGTGGTGAAATATCGCTAATTTGATTGGAGTTGAGGAAAAGTGCTTTTAAATTAGTTAGGCTAGCTAGAGGCTGGACATCGCGGATGTTGCGATCGCTCAGATAGAGTTCGGAAAGACGGCTGAGTTTAGCATCAGCTTGTTGGCAATTCTGAGTGCCAGCTTTTTCGAGCAGTATCTCGATCGTCTGTTTAGTTGCTGCCGAAACAGAGTTTACTTGTTGACACCATTGAGTGAAACTTTTAGCATTTTGCTGTTGTGCCGATGCCGTTAGGGGCAGTAATTGGCATAATATTCCTAAAATGCTTGCTGGGATAAAAAATTTTTTCATAAGTGTTAAATGTTCAAAAGATGCTGCTCTGTCTCAAACATTGGCATCTACACTCATAAATATGCAATTTACGGAAATTTTCATTGCCGATCTCGGCGGAAATGTAAAAACGATCGGCTCTTATCCCAAAATTAGCTGCGGCGATTATCCTTTGGTAGTTGATAATTTGAGATTAAACTCGGTTTCAAAAATCGGCTTCTTATAGTCTAGGCTCCAACATTCCAGCACGCAGGCATCGGCAGGATCGGTGGGGAAAAATGTTAGATGACACTCGCGAGTAGCTAGATTGCAATTGAGGCTGACATCTTTAATCGCACCGATTCTGCGCCTGTCGAGAGCGACGGCGACGCGGAGAATCGCACTGAGTTGAGAGACGATAGATCTTTGCTCTTTGGTCAGATTTTGGAGATTTTGATGTTTTTTCTTAGGCGGACTTTTGCGATGGTAACGAGCGACGTTGGCAATCAGATCGATCTCGGATTCGGTGAAGCCGAGTAGTTCGCCGTAGCGAATTAGGTAATAAGAATGCTTGTGATGGGCATCGTGACTGACAAAGTGACCGCTATTGTGTAAAATTGCCGCACTCCAGAGCAACTGTCGAATCGATTTATCCCAGTTGTGGATCTGTCCGTGAGTTTGGTCGAACAGGCTCAGTGCGAGTTCGGCGACGCGCTGGGAGTGGGGGAGATCGACACCGTATTTACCCGCAATTTTGAGGGTACTGCGTTCGCGAATCGAGCCTTGATATTTGAGCCGATCTTCAATCAATCCCTGCGCGAGCATCCAATCGACAACGACACCTTCGCGGAGGCTGCGTTCGCAGACAGAGAGAGATTTTAGCCCTAACATCGACATCGCTTCTTGGAGAATTACCGCGCCTGCAACGATAATTTCCGATCGCCGATCGGAAATACCCTCAATTGTAGTGCGTTCGGCGACGGTCATTTTTCGCAATCGATCGATTAGGTTGCGTAACTCGGATAGCTGAATTTTAAAGCCATGAATCCGATCGGGGACTTGACCATTTTTATCGATATTGAGCACCGCCGCAAGGGTTTCGATCGTACCGGAAGTACCGACCATTTTGGGCAGTTCTCCCGGCTGGAGATTGGCTTTAATTTCGTCTATCGCCCGTTCTAATTGACCGCGCACGAAAGCTTTAAGATAATCGATCGATCGATCGCTAATGGGATTTATGGGCAGAAATTCGGCGGTTAGCCGCACCGCACCGATTTTAGTACTACTGAGGGTGCGGGGTTCGTGGCTGTCGCCCAAAATTAATTCAGTCGAACCGCCACCGATATCGATAATGATGTGGGGCGTATTATTAAATTCGACTCCCGATAGCACGCCTAAATAAATCCGCCGCGCTTCTTCTTGTCCAGAAATAATATTAACTGCTAAACCTAATTCTGTCTCGATCGATCTGACAAATTCGTGTCCGTTAGGTGCTTCGCGCACGGCACTAGTCGCCACTGCAAAGATTTGCTGGGCATTGAGACTTTTAGCAACTTCCTGACACCGTTTGAGCGCGCCTAAGGCCCGCAGAATCGCCTCTGGCGTGAGATTGCCCGTCAGAGGGTCGCGATCGCCCAACCGGACTGTTGCCTTCTCACGGGCGATAATACTAAAGGCTGGTAAGTCGGCAACAATCCGCACGATGACCATGTGAACTGAGTTAGTACCGATATCGATCGCGGCAATAATCGGGTCGTTAGCTGTACGATCGCGATCGAGCGTGGCTGAAGATTCTGCTACCACATTTACCATACAAATTTCCAGTCAGGTGAGAGGTTTAGTGTCATTACCGCCATCGATTCTCTCGCGTGGAGAGGCTACGCCAACGGGGAGTGTCTAGACTTGGCAAATCTGAGACAACAATACTATTTAGCTCTAATGTACAGCTTGGCTGGGTTCTAACACAAGCA
>NZ_JANYJC010000033.1 GCF_025361915.1 Chamaesiphon sp. GL140_3_metabinner_50 | reverse complement strand
AGCTTTACCACAAGTACGCGGTGAAATAGAGCTAAAAAATGTCATCTTTGCCTATCCCGATCGATCGACTGTAGTCAAAAAATTATCACTAAAAATTCCTGCCGGACAAACGATCGCGATCGTCGGTGCGACGGGTTCGGGGAAAAGTACACTAGTAAAACTTCTATTGCGACTGTATGAAATTCAGTCGGGAGAAATTACTTTAGATGGCATTAATATTCAGGATTTACATCTAGCCGACTTACGCAGATCGATCGGATTAGTCAGTCAGGATGTATTTTTATTCCACGGTTCAGTGCGAGAAAATATTGCTTATGGTAGTCCTGCTGCAACTCTAGACGAGGTGATTGCTGCTGCTAAAATTGCCGAAGCCGATGAATTTATTGACTTATTACCCGATACTTACGATACGATTGTCGGCGAAAGAGGACAGAAATTATCTGGGGGACAACGCCAACGCATCGCCATCGCGCGGGCAGTGTTAAAGAACCCGCCAATTTTAATTCTTGATGAGGCAACATCGGCGGTAGACAATGAAACTGAAGCCGCAATTCAAAGATCGCTCGATCGAATTACACTCAATCGAACTACAATTGCGATCGCGCATCGTCTTTCTACAATTCGCAACGCTCACTGTATTTATGTCATGGAACGCGGCAAATTAATCGAAGCTGGTACTCACGATGAGTTGTTGGCTCTCAATGGCATCTATGCGGGCTTGTGGAATATTCAACAAAATGCCAAGGTAGCCGCGTAGTCTTTTACCCCACCCCAACCCTCCCCTTATCAAGGGGAGGGAGCCGGAAAGAGCCAACCCTTCATAAGGCTACCCTGTATACACATCTCTGGTGAGAAGCGAAATTAGTGGGAATCCCCCTGTCTTGTCGTTTTTTTACATCACGGGGGAACCCCAGAATAAAAACGCCGCTGTCTTGTCTCGCATAATCCGGGAGGGAACCTCCCGGCTGCGAGCCGCTAAATCCCCCTTAAAAAGGGGGACTTCCGGATCCGGTTCCCCCCTTTTTAAGGGGGGCTAGGGGGGATTCAGATCTCGAAACGAAGTCTAACCAACTTGTTGCATGGTAGCCCCTATATTGTGATGGCATTTAATACCCTAACCGTAATCTGGCATTGCTTCAGCAGCATCTCGCTTAGAGCCGAGTAAATCTAAGCTTTCCACCTTAATTACGGGGCGAGAGCGTTCGGTACCTGTGGCTTTATCAGTCCAAGTTTCTACTTCGAGAGAGCCTTTAATCCCGATTTGACTGCCTTTTTTAGCATAGTTTCTGGCAATCTCAGCAGTTTTACCCCAAATTTTAAGATTGAACCAGTCGGGCTGATCTTGGTTTTTGCTACGACGATTGACAGCTAAAGTGAGGGTGCAGAGCTGAGTGCCAGATTCAAAATATTTCATTTCTGGATCGCCGCCAACTCTGCCTACCAAATGCACGACATTAAGACTCATAATAAATATAGTAGTTATGTACCTAGATTGTAACTCAAAATGGCGATCGGTAGTCTAGTCCGATCGCCGTTTTAGGTTAAGATTTAGTACATTTTCAGAGAGAAACAATCCATTTCTCACCATAACGCTCGATGGTTGCCAATTTTATCTCTAAACAACTCGAAATTCTCAACTAAAGATACTATCAAAAAACTCGATCGATTCTAACAGCGACGCAATGAAAGTATCGATTTCTGCTTTAGTATTATAAAAGTATAAACTCGCCCGTGCCGTCGATTGAGCCTTGATAAAGCGGTGCAGTGGCTGAGTGCAATGGTGTCCAGCCCGAATCGCAATACCCGCCTGATCTAACATCGTCGAAAGATCGTGAGGATGGACTTCACCAGCAGTGAAAGCAGCTAAAGCAGCGCGCTCTTTTGGTGGTTTGGGGCCATAGATTTTAATTTGAGGAATCTGCATTAATTTCTCAAATAAATAAGTATTTAACTCTACTTCATAAGCATGAATTTTATCCATTCCAATGTTAGTTAAATAATCTACTGCCGCCCCTAATGCGATCGCTTCGGCAATAGCAGGCGTACCAGCTTCAAACTTATGTGGTAAATCTGCATAAGTAGCATTTTCTAGAAATACATCAGCAATCATTTCACCACCACCTAAGAACGGCGGCATCGATCGCAACAAGTTTAACTTACCATATAAGAAGCCAATCCCAGTCGGCCCGCACATTTTGTGTCCCGATACCGCCAGCCAATCACAGTCCATATCCTGGACATCTAACGGCATGTGTGGCGCACTTTGGCAAGCATCAATTAATACTTTTGCGCCATATTGATGCGCTAGTGCGATGATATCTTTGACAGGATTGATACACCCTAAAGTATTAGAAACATGCACCACCGAGACTAGTTTTGTTTTCTCATTAACTAAAGATTGGTAATGTCCGAAGTCAAACTCTTCTTCTGGTGTGAGTTGGACGAACTTTAGCCGCGCGCCTGTTTTTTGAGCGACTAATTGCCACGGAATCAGATTACTATGGTGTTCCATCACCGAGAGGATGATTTCATCACCACGTTGAAGATTACTCAATCCCCAACTATAAGCAACTAAATTAATTGCTTCAGTCGCATTCCGGGTGTAAATAATCTCTTGAGAAGAAGCTGCATTGACAAATTTAGCAATCTTTTCGCGTGCGCCTTCATAAGCATCGGTGGCTTCCGCACTGAGCGTATGTACGCCGCGATGAACGTTGGAATTGTAATGACTATAATAATGTTCGAGTGCGTGAATCACAGCATGAGGCTTGTGAGAAGTCGCCGCATTATCGAGATATACCAGCGGCTTGCCATGCACCTCGCGATGGAGAATCGGAAAGTCTGCCCGAACTCGATCCGCAATAGTCAAGGTATCATTTTCTCTAGTTTGAATAAAAGTCATATCACCAGAATTTCCTGTAAGATTTTGGATTAGTCGTAGAATCGGGCTTTCTCTAGTCATTGCTTGCCAGTGTTTAGTTAGCTTTAAATGCTTTTACTGCTGCGGCTAGTCTTGTGCGTACTGAAGCGACGGGAATACGATCGATAATTTCTACAGCAAAAGCGTTGATAAGTAATATTTTAGCTGTTTCGACATCTAAACCTCGGCTCTGGAGATAAAAGATCTCATCGTCTTCGAGTTGGCTGACTGTCGCACCGTGGGAGCATTTGACATTATCGGCGGTAATTTCGAGCTGTGGCTTGGTATCGATGCGCGCCTTGGCAGAAAGTAGCAGATTGCGGTTTAACTGCCCTGCGTTGGTTTGTTGGGCGGCTTGGGGCACGAATACTTTACCGTTGAAGATCGCATGAGCGCGATCGTCTACGATACACTTATGCAGTTGATTGGTAATTCCGTGGGGCTTAGTCAAAGCGATGACACTATGAGTATCTGACTCTCGATCGCCATTTACCATCGTCAAACCATTCAGATGAGTTTCAGTCTGCGCGCCGATTTGGAAGATTTCCCAATTATGGCGAGAGAGCTTGCTACCAAGTTCGATCGCGTTACCAGTATAGGAGCTATGCTCGGATTGGGAAACCGCTGTTTTGCCGATATGAATAGCGGCGATATCTTCAGTTTGAATGCGGGTATGGTTGAGTTTGGCGGATTCTCCCAGCCAGATTTCCGTAACGCTGTTATTAAAATAAGCACAGCTCGACGCAGATGTAGACAGATATTCTTGCACGATCGTTGCGCTACTTCTCTGTTCTAACACGACTAGAGTACGCGGCTGAGTCGCGAT
>NZ_JANYJC010000382.1 GCF_025361915.1 Chamaesiphon sp. GL140_3_metabinner_50 | reverse complement strand
CTAATTGCGTGACATCCCATAAGTTACGCGGGGGTGAGCTACTCGGCGTTAACTGTCGTCAGACAGATCGAGCAGGAGCTGGGGAGGAAGGAGTACAGTTCGGCTATCGCTCACCGATCGGAGTAAGGAGTAGGGAGTAAGAAGTAAGAAGTAAGAAGTAAGAAGTAAGAAGTAAGGAAAATCCCCTCCTCGGAGGGGTGCCCGGAGGGCGGGGTGGGTAGATCTTCACTAAAATCTAATACCCAAAACCTAAAACCTAACACCCAAAACCTAATACCTAACACCTCACTTCGGCCAGGTAAAGTAGAAACAGGCACCTGGAAGCGGTGCGGAAGCGGCATCATCGGCGACCCAGATGCGACCGCCTTCGCCTTCGACGATTTTTTTGACTAGTGCTAGACCGATGCCTGTATTTTTAGTAGACATGCTGGGTTTGAGCGTCCGAAACATATCAAAAATTCGGAGGCGATCTTCGCCATTGGGGATGCCAGGGCCGTCATCGGCGATCGAGAATTGATAGAAATCGCCTAGATCCTGGACACCGACTTCGATCCGACCGTCAGTTCGATCGTGATGCTCGATCGCATTGCTGAGGAGATTGGCAAAAATCTGAGTGAGTAAAATGCGTTTGGTGGCTAAAGTTGGGAGTGGCGAGCCAATTTCGATCGTCAGACTAGCAGGCGGATCGAGCGAATCGATCGTTTCGATGACCAGTTTATGGATATCGACGAGTTCGATCTCCAATTCTTGAGTGCCGACTCGCGAATATTGTAATAGTCCAGAGATCAGCGCATCCATCCGCTGGACACGTTGGCGCAAGAGGGCAAATTGCGATCGTTCGCTTTCTTGAAGTCGATCTTGGAGATCTTCTTCGATCCATGTTGATAAATTGGAGATCGATCGTAAGGGAGCTTTGAGATCGTGAGAAACGGTGTAGACAAAGGCATTGAGTTCCTGATTGCGGTCTTTCAACTGTTGTTGTGCCAACAGTAACGAATAATTGAGCTGCTGGAGATCTGCGGTTTGACTCTGGGTGAGGAATTCGAGTTGTTTGCGCTCGGTAATATCTTGAATGGCAGAGATAAAATGTCGAGGTGCCCCCAGTCGTCCGTCAAGATCGCGCTCTCGAATCAACGAGACAGTAAGATTCACCCAAACATGATGTCCTTGTTTGTGAATGTAGCGTTTTTCTAGGTTGTATTCTCGAATCTCACCTGCGATTAATTTTTCGACCAAAGCCAGATCCTCTGCCAAATCTGTGGGTTCGGTAATTGCCTGAAAAGTGGTGGCTAATAATTCGGCTTCACTGTAGCCAACAATTTCACAAAGCTTGTGATTGACCCGCAACCAAGTACCATCGAGGGCGACATGACAGAAGCCGACGGAGGTGTACTCGAAAGTATGCCGAAATAGTTCTTCACTGACTTGCAGGTCGATCTCCGCTTGTTTGCGTTCGGTAATATCGTAAATCAACCCCGACATCTGCGGCTCCCCAGCTTCATTGGTACGTAGTTCGCCAATTGCATCGAGCCAGCGGATCTGGCCATCGCGAACTACAATTCGATATTCGCACCGATATTCGGGTACTTGGCGATTTATCGTGGCTTTGACTGTGGTTTCGACTCGCTGACGATCGTCGGGATGGATACGCGCCAACCATTCTGCATAAATTTGGGCGGTAGTTCCCGGTTCGTAGTCAAATAGGGCTTCAAATTCTGGTGTCCAAAAAATCTGATTGGTGTGGATATTCCACTCCCACGCACCAACTTTAGCTACTTGTAATGCTGTCGCTAGGCGTTGGCTGTAGCTGCGATCGTGGTGGCGATCGGTCATTGCTTGTTTGTCAGCGGTTACATCCTGGATTAGAGCCACTGCGCCAAGTTCGCCCCTCGTGCGATCGGTCGATTGCTGGACTGGTACAGTGAGTTCTGTGCCCAAACGCGTCGCCGTACAAATCCAGATCGTGCCCAATTCATCGCCATCTAGGTCTAATTCCAGCTCGAACCACTCCCACTCGGCGATTCCTTTAAATTGCAGCTTAATTTTTAAGGGTGTCTGCCATCTTTTCGCCTCTTCCCACCCGACCGTAAACCGATCGCGATCGGCCAATTGCAAATTATCTTCAAAGTTCCGATAAGATGGCTCTGCACCCATTACAGATGCTGCCTCGTCAATATTCGCGATCGGGCCAGCATGACCCCGATCCCATTTGGCATCACTTAAATAGCATTGCCCTGTATATTCACACCAGTGCTGATTGACAGCAACCATCTGCCCGCGATCGGTCATCAACCACGCCAAATGCGGAATGCGGTCTAACAATTTTTGCGATCGCACAGATGCTGTGATTACTAAATCCTGCTGCGGATTTACGTTCATAGGGTCATGAGTGAAGAGAGGCTCATTACCTAATTTAACATACTCTTAATCTTTATTTTGTCGATACTTACGGCTGAGTTTTAAATCGACTGCTGTTTGAAATTCACGATCTCCACTTAACACATGTCTCGTATCGCCAGACACTTTTTTTGCTAACAACTATAAGATTCAAATAGTTCAAAAACCCGGTCTAGTTGCGGCAAAGTCACTAAACCATATTGCCACAGGACGATCGGTAAAGTACCGTGACTAGAATGAGTTTGCTTTAAAGCTAGTCGCACTGACTCCTGAGGCAAGTTCAGATCTTGACAGAGAAAATTAATAATCTGAGGGATATTTTCTGTAGACACGGTGCTGATTTTTTAATAAATTTTTGAATGTATTTAGGCACCAACAACCGAGCAATTGATGTACGATCTCAGTCTTGGTGCCGAAGTAATTTAATGTTAGAATTTGCGATCTTAACTAGGCTTCATCCCAGAGTTCGCGTACGCCATCTGTTGGCAGCCAACTCGCAATTTCCGCGATTCGCTCTGGCGAAAGTTCGCGCTTAGTGGCTGTAAATACAGCTTTAACCGCGTGCTTGCGCTCGGCATCTTTATTAACGGGATCGCGCTCTAAGCCGCCCTCGTTAGCCGCTCTAAAAAAGAAGCGACTGGAATCAATTTTAAAAATACCAGGGCCTTGCCAAGGTGGACGCACCCGACTCAAAAACGCCACAATCGGATTGCTATCTTTCCAGAGATCCGTTACTTCCAGTTGTAAGGCTTTTTCATCGGTTGGCATTACTGGTTCGTGCAATTCATCAGCCACGCGATCGGCGGCTTCAGTTGTCATCAAATCCCGCATAATTCGGAACACAACTTCAGTAAAGTCTCTGGCATCGTAAGGGTCGGCAAAACCACCTTCAGCCATCACATATTCCAAGAAAGATCGATCGCGATCGGCAAAAACCGCTCTAGGATCTTCAATCTCAGTTGCATCGATTTCAGGTGTCCGGATTGTGAGTTTTTCATCAGCATTAACCGCGATCGGTTGCTGTGAATCCGATCGATCCTGTTGCAAAGTTTTGTCTTCCATAACTGTTACCTAATCATCTGGGTGTTAAATGAGCTTCTAATCGCTAATCACCAGATTACAAAAATTCCATCTCTAATGCATCGTTCGGAAGTTAGACATGCGATCGTCCGAAAGGTAGATATTCTAGGAGTAAGGAGTAAGGAGATGGGAGTAAGGAGATGGGAGATGGGAGTAAGGAGTTGGGAGTTCGGAGACGAGGACAAAAAATCCCCTCCTCGGAGGGGTGCCCGTAGGGCGGGGTGGGTAGATCTACGCCCCAACTCCCGCACTATTCATTCCCTAAAGCCTAAAGCCTAAAGCCCAAAGCCTAATCCCTAAGAAGCGGCTACCTGCTCCTTATCCGCAAGCATCTTCGCCGCTGCTGCCTTCACAGATGCCGTACCAGGAACAGGGCGCGTCCAGAAACGGTGCTCCTTAATCGCATCGATAAAGGTTTTGGTAAATGTTGCCATGTCCGAAGTATCGCGACTGGCGACTACACCCAACTGAGTACTCATCTGACCATTGACTTGGCTAGAGTCGATCCCCTTGAGGTCTGCTTGCATCATTAGATCGACACCTTCACCAGTTGCCGCCATCGGTTTGAAGTGCTTGAAAGCTTCATGAATGAAGCTCAAGGGGTCGCCGTGGGCGGTGAGAGCTTCAACGCTTTTAGCACCACCAGGTACATAGATCGCGTCATACAGTACCGATGCGGTAGTCAAGAAGGTCTTATCGACTTCGAGTTTACCACCGTTGCTATTGACGATCGATCCGCCATAAAGGGAGACAATCTCGGAGTTGATGTGCATCGCGCTCAGGGATTGCTTCATCATCGCGATCTGAGCGGCATCGACACCATCGGCGGCTAGAATTGCCACCTTACGACCTTTAGCCGTCTTGGTGGTGTGTTCTTGGCTCAGTGCGGGAGAAGTTTGACCGTGGTTGGGCGTAGCTGGCTCGGTAGGAGCTGGCATTCCCAAACCTTTAGCAACGCGCTTGGCAAGTTCGCCATCGACTTGGTTAAAGCGTTGGAGCATCCGCTCTTTGACTTCCATTTGGGGCACTTTACCCAGTTCAAAATGAGCGGCTTCGACAAGGCGATCTTTTTCGCCAGTAGAAAGGCTGTTCCAGAACAAGGTGGCTTGGCTGAAATGGTCGGCAAAACTGGGGCTACGTTCGCGAACTTTGTGCCCTTGAACCCGTTCGGGATAGGTGACAAAACCACCATCTTCTGGGGCTACTGGCGCGGGGAGGTTGCCGCCGAGCGAGTTGGGCGAGTAGTTGACGGAGTTGGTTTTGATGTCCATTTGCATCCGTCCATCTTGGTTGTTGTTGCTAAACGGACAGACGGGACGGTTGATCGGGAGATGTACGAAGTTGGGGCTACCCAAGCGGTGGAGCTGGGTATCGTGATAGGACATCAGGCGACCTTGTAGAAGCGGGTCGTCGCTGAAGTCAATCCCTGGTACCACATTAGATGGCTGATAAGCAACTTGCTCGGTTTCGGCAAAGAAGTTGTCAGGATTGCGGTTGAGTACCATTTTACCGATCGGGCGGACTGGTACTAGTTCTTCAGGAATGATTTTGGTAGAGTCCAAAATATCGAAGTCGAAGTTTAGTTCGTCTTCTTCTTCAACGATCTGTACGCCTAGCTCGTACTCTGGATAGTTGCCCATTTCGATCGAGTCCCACAATGTCCGACGATGGAAGTCAGGATCTTTACCCGCGATCTTTTGCGCTTCGTCAAAAACATTAGAATGTACGCCCGCCATCGGTTTCCAGTGATATTTGACAAACCGCGATTTACCTTCGGCATTAACCCAGCGGAACGTGTGGATGCCAAAACCCTGCATCGTGCTAAAATTCCGGGGCACCGTCCGATCGGATAATGTCCACATAATCATGTGCATCGATTCGGGCACGAGCGAAATAAAGTCCCAGAAATTCGGATGCGCGGTAGAAGCCTGCGGGATTTCATTATTGGGTTCGGGCTTGATTGAATGGACGAGATCGGGAAACTTAATCGCATCCTGAATAAAGAACACCGGGATATTATTGCCGACGATATCATAGTTGCCCTCCTCGGTGTAAAACTTGACTGAGAAACCCCGCACATCGCGGACGCTATCCGCAGAACCGCGCGAACCACCGACAGTCGAGAACCGAACGAATACAGGCGTTTTAGTCGCTGGATCTCCTAAGAATTTCGCCTTAGTAAATTCGGACATCGCTTCGTAGGGCTGAAAATAGCCGTGTGCGCCCGCACCCCGCGCGTGGACTACCCGTTCGGGGATGCGCTCGCGATCGAATGCCGATAATTTCTGTTGAAAGTGAAAATCTTCGAGCAATGTCGGCCCACGTCCGCCTGCTTTGAGCGAATCATCTGTGTTGCTAAGTGGCACACCCTCATCGGTCGTTAGTCGTTCGCCCGGAGCTGTCCGATAGTTTTCTAAGCTCTGATTCTTGGTTTGTTCGTCGATCTGATTTTGTTCGCTCATGGTATTCCTTGAGAGTACGGTTGAAGAGTGCTGTTGTGAGCTGATTAGTTTTGTTTACACGAGCGATTCACACGAATGGAGAGAAAGAAAATCAGGCTGGCAAACACTAATAATTAACGCGCTTTATCAATTTAAGTAATCAAATATTTTTTAAGCTCTGTCTTTGGGTAGAGATCGGATCGATCGCCTAAAAATACAGCAGCTTCAAAGTCTCAAACTACCGAACCAATCTGGTATGACGATCGCTGAAAATGCGATTTTTAAATCGCATTTTATTCTCCAAGCCGAGAACTAATACCTACCCGATAAAACAAAGGGGGTATCTGAGCTACCTCCTTGTTAAAGTTATTCGATCTATTAACATAAATTCTGCCCTCTTAATGCAGTTTTTAAGCTTCGAGCGCAGCCGCTTAATTTTTCATTTAAACGTACTCGATCGAGCTACATTAAGGGCTGGTAGATGGGCTAGCGGAGGGGCTAGTCGTCGGGCTAGTGGTAGTCCCAGGGCGCGGACTAGTGGTTGGGCTAGTGGTAGTCCCACGCGGAGTAGTTGTGGGGCTAGTTGTCGGGCTAGTACCCATGCCACCCGTACCAGTACCTGTACCCGTGCCACCCGTGCCACTAGTTCCGCTGCCAGATGGCGAACAGGAACTAACTAGCATTGCTATCCCCAGCACGGAAGCAAACATTAAACCAAGCTTTTTCATAAGTTCTCGCTTAAATTCCAAGTAAAGATTTCGTCCGAAAATGAATCGTTGCAGTGTCGGGAGATTGTTGGTGCTGGGCGATCGCCTTTAATTTAGTTGCAAGACACTTGATGCAACTAAATTATTCACGGCTCTTTCTGGTGCCGATCGCTCAGAAATACAGATGCTAACTAGATAAATCGATCGCTAAAATAATGCTCTCAAATTTAAATTACATCTATAGTTACTTACGTTAAATATCGATACATATATTCACCTCTACCGATCGAGAGATCTCGTGGCAAGATTGCAGAATTAAAAGTCAATATAATAGACTCCGATCGAAAGAATTAATGAATTGCTTCGATCGCCTCGCCGAGCGGCGATCTCGGTTGGATGACGAGCTGCTAATCACTCAAAAATAATCTAAATTTTTGGGAGATCGACCTACGGCATTTTTTAAGACAGCAAAATCCTACCAACTCCCATCTCCCATCTCCCAACCGAATTCAGCTAAAATAGAAGTGGCAAAAATTTTGTTAAAATAATACCTGCTCGTGCGCGCACAGATTCTGGCTTGGCTAAACAATAACGTTCCTCCTAAACGAATTCAACATATACTAGGAGTGGAACGAATGGCGATCGAACTGGCCGAACATTATCAGTTAGATGCCAACGTTGCCGCGCGCGCTGGATTAATGCACGATCTGGCAAAATATTTCAAACCCCAACGTCTATTAGAACTAGCACGAGCCGAAGGACTGCCGATCGATGAAGTGGATATAGCCGCACCTCACTTATTACATGCCGATGTCAGTGCGATCGTCGCCAGACAAGAATTTGGAATCACAGATCCCGAAATTCTTCAAGCAATTGCCGACCATACACTCGGCAGACCGGGGATGGGTGCGATGAGTTGTATCGTATTCCTCGCCGACAGCCTCGAAGCCGGACGTGGCGACACGCCCGAATTACAATCGCTCCGAGAATTGAGCTATCAGAACTTGCATCGAGCTGTTTGGCATACCTGCGACTACTCACTCCAGTATTTGCTATCTACCCGTTGTCTCATTCATCCCCGCACAATTCGCACCCGTAATTGGGCGATGACGATGAGTTAGGTTTTAGGCTTTAGGTCGTCTACACCTAATACCTAACACCCAACACCCAACACCTAATACCTAACACCTAATTGAATGACTGAAACCGCAACTTTGACAAATACCAACCAAACTACCGACTACACGATCGAACAACTAGTATTTCTCGCCGCTGAAGCCGCCGACGATCGCAAAGCTGGCGATATGACGCTACTTAAAATCGATACAGTATCAACACTTGCCGATTATTTGCTAATCGTCTCTGGTTTTTCTAAAGTACAATTACGTGCGATTTCTGGCTCGATTATAGATAAAATCGAAGCTGACTTCAATCGGCTACCATTACGTACCGAAGGACAAGATCGCGGTGGTTGGATCTTGCTAGATTACGGCGATGCGATCGTTCACATCATGATGCCAGAACAACGAGAATTTTATAATCTCGAAGCCTTCTGGGGACACGGCGAGATCGTCCCCTTACCACAAGCGAATTAGACTAATGCGATCGATGAGTAATCCTACTTCTTTTTGCCCGGTTCCCAAAGAACAACAACCGATTAATGAATACCAAGAACTCCAGAGTTCGTGGTTTTTTGGTTGGGTGAAACTAGCACCGGGCAAATATATTACTAAATTACTTTGGGTCGGGGTCTGGAGCCTAATCGCGACGGCACCCTTATCATCAGCCAGTTTTCCGATCGCCAAATATCCGATTCAATTTGGAATTTGTACGATCGGCGGTAGCTCGATCTTTGTGGCACTAGCGACAATTAGATTGTATCTAGGCTGGATTTACGTCAAAAATCGCTTGTATGGAGAGTCAATTTTTTATGAAGAATCCGGCTGGTACGACGGTCAAAACTGGCTCAAAACACCAGAGATCCTGACCCGCGATCGCTTGTTAGTCAGTTACGAAATTCAACCAATTCTCAAGCGGATTCAGACGACTTTTTTGACATTACTAGCAACGATGGTTGCTGTAATTGGTTACTGGGTGATTGTTTATTAATTTTAAATTACTAAGTCACAGCACTTTTCGGCAATTGTATTCCCCGCTGTCTTGAAAATATCATCACCAATAAATAATGGCTCAACGTACTAAATCCCCCGCAATTACCGTTTGCTTATTACGAGAAGGAATTATCGAATCTACCCACCAAGTGCAAGCCGTCGTCTGCGACAGCCGTGGGCGCGTACTATCGGTGGCTGGTGATGCCCAACATCCGACATTCATTCGATCGGCACTCAAACCTTTTCAAGCGATCTCCGTGACTAGCAATGGGGTTTTAGAACGTTATCAACTCAACGATCGCGACTTAGCCGTTATGTGCAGCTCCCATGCTGCGGAAATCATCCACACCCGCCAAGTATTTAACATCCTTTGGCGCGCCGATATCGACACCAACGCCCTCCAATGCCCGACTCCAGCAGATAAAACCAGCCCCCTGGAACATAACTGCTCCGGCAAACACGCCGGGATGTTAGCCGTTTGTCGCGCCCACAATTGGCCGCTAGCTAACTATCTAGAGCGCACTCACCCCCTGCAAAAACTAATTTTGAGCAAATTTGCCGAAATTCTCAAAATGCCCCCAGATGAGTTTATCGGCGTACATGACGACTGCGGCGCACCCGTCTACCTAATGCCGATCGCCCAAATGGCAACTCTTTACGCCTACCTCGCATCGGGAGAAAGCCTCGATCTAGAACGAATCGTCCGCGCCATGACTCACCATCCTGAATTAATTGCAGGTACCGGGGGAAAATTCGACACCCAACTGATGCAGCTCACTCAAGGTGAGCTAGTCAGCAAAGCTGGAGCCGAAGGGATCCAATGTATCGGCAAAGTTGGCGAAGGGATGGGTTTGACAATCAAAGTCAGCGACGGAGCCAAACGCGCTAAATATGCCGTCGCGATTCAGCTCTTGCATCAGATGGGTTGGATTACGCCAGCAGTATCCGAAATTCTCACCGACCAATTTTTATCGATCGGGACTCATACCCGGTTGGAAGTCACAGGCGAATTAGCAATGGTTTAGATTAAAGATCTTGCGCTCGATCGAGATCTTTAGTTGAGTGGGGGGAAAGGATAAAAAAACTATATAAAAACTTGAACGCTCCAGAGATAAAATGGCGAATCGTACCGCCGATCGATACTACCGGACAATTGCAAATGGCGATCGATCGGTGGTTATTGCAACAACATCTCACCGGAGAAATTCCGCCGACTTTACGCTTTTATACCTGGTCTAATCCCACAATTTCACTCGGATATCACCAACGCCACTATCCCGAACATTGGCAATCGCTAACATGGCACGACCGACCGATCGAATTAGTCAAACGTCCGACTGGCGGGCGCGGCGTACTGCATCAAGGCGATTTAACTTATGCCTTTATCGGTTCGGGTTTTGTTGGTAAAAGAGCCGAAATATATCAGCAGATTTGTCAATTTATCATCGATGGCTGGAGATCGATCGGTGTAGATCTCCAGTATGGAACCGCAGGAACGGGTTATATTCACAACCCCAATTGTTTTGGAACGGCGACGAGTGCCGATCTGGTTTGTGCGGATGGTTATAAACTAATTGGGAGTGCCCAATTAATTAAATCTGGTGCAATTCTTCAGCACGGTTCGATGCGACTCAATCCCGATTTAGAGTTATTTAAACAAGTTTTTGGCGAATCGATCGATCTACCACCCGCCGCCGTTCTCCAATTAACTATCTCCCAGATTATCGCTGCGCTTACTCAAGCTGCCACGCAACATTTTCAGGTAAAATTTGAGGTAGAACCGTTGTCCGATCGGGAATGGTCGCAAATTCACAGTAAAAATCAAGATTTGAAGAAATCCCCCCTTTTTAAGGGGGGTTAGGGGGGATCTAGATCTCAAAACGAAGTCTATCCGACTTGTACATCCACCGTAGCTTTATAGGGAGGGTTGGGAGGTAGAGCAACATTAAAAACGCAGCAATTAGACTTGTCAAACATCCTCTTATTTCAATTGTCTAAATTCAGTCAACACTGAACTATTTAAATATGGAAAATACTTATAACCCCGCCGAGATCGAGTCGAAATGGCAACAATCTTGGACGGAGCAAAACTTATATAAAACCGATACAACCAGCACCAAGCCAAAATTCTACGCCCTGTCGATGTTTCCCTACCCATCGGGAAATCTGCACATGGGACACGTCCGCAACTATGTAATTACCGACGTAATTGCCAGACAAAAGCGGATGCAAGGGCATCGCGTATTGCATCCAATGGGTTGGGATGCGTTTGGATTGCCTGCCGAAAATGCCGCCATCGAACGGGGGATTCATCCCGCGACTTGGACGTATCAAAATATTGCCCACATGCGGGGACAATTGCAGAAATTAGGTTTATCGATCGATTGGGATCGAGAAGTAGCAACCTGTTCGCCCGAATATTATCGATGGACGCAGTGGATTTTCTTAAAATTCTACGAAGGTGGATTGGCATACCAAAAAGACGGGATGGTAAATTGGGATCCGATCGATCTCACCGTATTGGCAAACGAGCAAGTCGATGGCGAGGGGCGTTCCTGGCGGTCTGGCGCGATCGTCGAGAAGAAAGCTCTCAAGCAGTGGTACTTTAAAATTACCGACTATGCCGAGCAATTATTGACCGATCTGGAGCAATTATCGGGATGGCCGGAAAAAGTCCGCACCATGCAGGCAAATTGGATCGGTAAATCGATCGGCGCGAATCTAGAATTCCCCATCGTCGGTACCGATGAGAAAATTGCGGTATTTACTACTCGTCCCGATACCGTTTATGGCGTGAGTTACGTCGTATTGGCTCCCGAACACCCCTTAACGGCGCAGGTGACTACTCCAGACCAAAAGGCGGCTGTAGATGCCTTCGTGTCCGAAATTAAGGCGCAAAGCGAGATCGATCGCACGGCAGAAGATAAACCCAAGCGGGGCGTATTTACAGGCGCGATGGCAACCAATCCATTTACAGGCGCACAAGTCCCGATCTGGATTGCCGATTATGTCTTGTATGAGTACGGAACGGGCGCAGTTATGGGCGTTCCCGCGCATGACATTCGCGATTTTAAATTTGCGAAGCAATATGATTTACCGATTACTCAAGTAATTGCCGCACCGAGCCAGAATGCTGACGCACCGCTGGCGGCTGCTTATACAGAAGCGGGTACGATAATGAATTCCAGTCAATTCGACGGCTTGGATTCCGTTACCGCGAAGAAGTCGATAATCGACTATGCCGAGCAGCAGGGGTATGGCAACGGCAAGATCCAATACAAGTTGCGAGATTGGTTGATTTCGCGCCAACGTTACTGGGGCGTGCCGATTCCGATCGTCCATTGCCCAAACTGTGGTGCGGTACCAGTTCCAGAGGCAGATCTACCAGTTAAATTACCCGAAGATGTCGAATTTACTGGTAAAGGTGGCAATCCCTTGGCGCAATTAGATTCCTGGGTAAATGTGCCATGCCCGACTTGTGGTACGCCAGCGAAACGGGAAACCGATACGATGGATACCTTTGTCGATTCTTCTTGGTATTTCTTGCGCTATCCAGATGCAGGTAACGACAAGCAGATCTTCGACTCCAATATTACCAATGATTGGATGCCTGTAGACCAATATGTCGGCGGGATCGAACATGCTGTCTTGCACTTATTATATGCCCGCTTCTTTACTAAAATCGTGCGCGATTTTGGGGCGGGAGATAAAGGTCAAACCAAGTTCCTAACTTTCGACGAACCATTCAAACAATTGTTGACTCAAGGGATGGTGCAATCCACCACTTATAAGAACCCCCAAACAGGCAAATATATCGCACCAAATAGCATTACAGATCCCAAAAATCCTCAAGATCCGGTAACTGGCGACGTACTAGAAGTCTCGTTTGAGAAGATGTCTAAATCTAAATATAATGGCATCGATCCAGAGCAAGTAATCTCTAAATATGGTGCAGATACAGCGCGGATGTTTATTTTATTTAAAGCACCGCCAGAAAAAGATCTCGAATGGGATGAAGCAGATGTCGAAGGACAATTTAGATTTCTGAATCGCTTATGGAGATTGGCAATTGGCTACCAACCAAAGACCGCTAATAGTGGAGAATTATCTAAATCAGAGAAAGATTTACGTCGATTCGTCCACCATGCCATTCAAGCAATTACTGAAGATTTAGACGGTGAATATCAGTTTAATACGGCCATCTCTGAATTAATGAAACTGAGTAACGCGATTACCGATGCCGATTGCAAAGAGTCGCCTGTATATGCCGATGCGATCGAAACCCTGATGATTTTAGCCGCACCATTCGCACCCCACATGGTCGAAGAATTGTGGCAATTAACCGGACATTCAGGTTCGGTTCACGAGCATCCCTGGTGTCAATTCGATCCGGCTGCTTTAGAAGCCGATGAAATTACCTTAGTAATTCAAATTATGGGCAAAACTCGCGGTACGATTCAAGTCCCCGCAACAAAAGATGCGGCAACTTTAGAAGCCTACGCGCGGGAGTCATCGATAACTAAAAAGTTTGCCGAAGGTAAGGAGATTAAAAAAGTAATCGTCGTACCAGGAAAGTTGGTTAACTTTATTATTGGGTAATCGAGTTGCTGCTAGATTAGACTAGATCCCCGACTTCTTCGAGAGGTCGGGGATCTGCACCCACTATCCCCTATCCCCTATCCTCTAACCAAGCGTATCGCCTCCCCAAAGGGAAATTGAGATACATCTAAGCCCCCAGGCGTAACCACCCACAGCGTCGGTAATACTGACGTGGCGACGGGAAACTCACCAAAGCCATCGGTGAGATAAATACAAACCGCCTGCGTATGCTCGTCATAGGTAGCGGCAACGCGATCGAAAAATGGCACGAACGATGTCCCACCGCCCCCTTCCGGCGGCGGGATCGGGGTATCGACATTCAATCGATAGGGGCCATATAGATCGGTATCGACATAGTATAAATCGCATTTTAGATGGGGATAGGAGCCTAAAATCCCGTCTAGTTCGCTCATAAATAGTCGGAGTGTTTCCGATCCGATCGATCCGCTGGTATCGATCGCCAGGTATACTCTAACTGACTCGCCTTGTAATGCTTCAAGATAGAGTCCCCGCCCCACAAAACGGCGATCGAAATTCAGAAAATCGGTAGGAGTGCGGACTAAAAATCGCCACAGTTGCGCTTTCCAGTCTAGCTGCGGATTGACGACCATTTCAAATTCTCGTTCGCTCCCGATCGCGAGTTTACCCCATTGAGTAGCTCTCGCAACAGCAGTTGCTTGTTGAATTGCCTGTCGCCAATGCGCGGCTAATGACTCTCGCTCCTTCTGCTCCATTCCCTGCACGGAACGATCCCCCGAATCTCCAGCCTTCATCGCCAAGATGTCGAGATCTGCCAAGTCAAACCGATCGTCTTCGTCAGATCTGAGCAACTCATACACTTCTTCGACGCTCAGATGTTCTAACTGCTCGTCTCGCAACCCACCTGGGGGTAATTCAATGCCAGTCTGACGCGAAATCGTGCCATTGACGACAATATCGGCGGCAATATTCCACAATTCTGGTTCTCGCTCGTTAAGGCGCAGCGAATGTAGTAACGCTGCGTGCAAAATTTCGTGCAATAGAATTCCATCCTGTTGCTCTTTGGGCAAGGATTGGAGAAATTCGGGATTTAAAAAAATATCTCGTCCATCTGTGGCAGCATAAGGGATAGTCAGGCTGGGCACAAACCGCGCAAACATAGCCAAAGTGCCAAAAAATGGCGATTTCATTCGGAGCCGTAGCAAACAGGCACTGATGAGATTGGCGAAATCAACAGTTGGAAGACAATCGTTCATTTCTTAATTAATCCCAAACAAATGGTGATAATTAACAACTAG
Source organism: Chamaesiphon sp. GL140_3_metabinner_50 (assembly GCF_025361915.1). Taxonomy (GTDB): domain Bacteria; phylum Cyanobacteriota; class Cyanobacteriia; order Cyanobacteriales; family Chamaesiphonaceae; genus Chamaesiphon. Next base: position 3,966 of record NZ_JANYJC010000382.1, on the reverse strand, counting down.
CTGTTTACTAGTAAATGAATATAAATTAGCTGAATTTTTGTCGTGAGATTTTAAATATTCAAGCCAATTGTAATTGTCTCGACAATTGGTGCTGGCAGCATTTCGCCCCGGAAATCAATAATTTGCACTACTATTAAATAGGCGATCGCGAGTGCTATCGAAATTACGCCTGTAACGACTGCGACAATTTTGGAACGATCCATACTGACAAAGAGAAATAACTTAAAGTCCGATCTCTACCGATCGTAACACAAATATCCAGAGCGATCGACAAGCAGCGATCGCCCCTTTCCCGCTCTTTACTACTTCAATTAGAGGTCTAATTCGCCGCAGCGGTAATACTTACAAATAAATTATGCGGACGATACTTAGTCACAAATTCATTAATTGCATCCCGATCTGTCGGAGTTGTCATCCCAATACAGCCTGCCGTACCATCATAACCATTGCTTTGATTAAAGCTCCGATCGAGATGAATGCCTAATTCGGTGCGGTTAGTTGCAAATTTAGGAAAAATACTGATAAAAGTCTTCCCAACTTCTGGAGTCTTGCCAGGAATAATCCGATCGCTGACATCATATAAGCCATCAGGCAAAGGTGCGAAGTTATTGCCTTGGTTTCGATCGATATTTTGAGTAGTTGCAGTTCCAGAGACGACATTAAATTCCCGATCTTTCCGACCGTTAATATAGGTTTCCAAAGTATAGATCGGGTTGCCTATACTATTTGTCCCTTTACTAGCATCGCTAACCAAGCGGAGATAATTACCATCGAGCGGTGCGCTAGATATTGCTGCAATCCGACGATTATTTTTAACTATTGGTTCGATCTCAGTATTCTTCGATCCTAAATTCTTCCTTTTTAATGAAAGATTAGCTCGATCTTTGCGACTATTATCTGGCAATTTTGCCGATTTTAGATTGGGAGTCGATAAATCTTTTTTTATCGATATCGATTTAGTTTTAATCGTCGGTAGTTTGGGTATAATTGTTGATGTCGGGCGATCGGGGTTAGCCCAAAATGGCTCGATCGCATTACCCGGTTCGCTTCCTTCCGATCCGATGGGAGCGGCGGAAACTGGTATCCTCAGGTTGAGATCGGTGGCTGATGGTACCGATCTCATCGTTCGAGTTTTTGAGTTTTCAAAAGAGATCCGAGTAGAACGACTGGCTCCCGCATTAGCAGGTAAAATATTGAATGTTGCGATAAATAACGGCAGCACGATCGCTCCCGACAACCAGTTAATAGTCGATAGTTTCATTTTATTAAGATCGATTAGATCGGGTAGAGAGTTTTAAGAAAAGAAAAGTAACAGCGGGATGAATATTAATCTATGCGTAGATATTTATGAAATAAATCTGGATGTCACTCTCACAGTAATCTAGTCAATCTATTTACCAGCGACTTTCAATCTCTAAGTATAATTAAGATCTTCAATGTTTCAGTGCGTTCGTCCTAGACAATTAACGATCCCGATCCATAGATTTCAGCACTGTGTCGGTATCGCTAACCTTCCAACTACCTTCATATTTGACCAACATTACCGAAGCCAACTGTTGCGATCGAACAGCTCGCTGCGAACCTCTGGCTTTCATAAGTTGAGTTACTTTTACTCGTGCATTGTGTTCTGACAATGATATTAGCTCGATATTTTGAACTTCAATGCTCATATCGATCCCATAAGATTTGAGTCGAGCAAACGTACTGCGTAAGTATTCTCTGTCGCTGTTTGAATCCAATACCGCGACTCGCGCCATCCGCTCGACATTTTGCTCGTTGAGTCCACGATAAAACTCGGTTAATGTGCGATGGATCTTCTTAATGTCTGACTTCTGTGCGGTTACAGAATAATTAGATGTGTCATCTTTCGTAATCAGTTTGTCATGACCGATTGGTTCGATGTCCACAGATGCATTCGCAATTTGGGCGTTATTAGTTGCAACTAAGCCTAAATTGACAATTGCAGTTAGTACAGTGACAAATACATATTTCAACATAGTAGAAATCGGGGGTGCGGTTGCTTGGCTCAGTCGCAAATAATTTGCTTGTGCTTTTATATACACTAATCGCACTTAGGCATCCGGACAATATTTCAATTTTGTTAATAATATTTTTTGGCGATCCTGGATGAGGAGACTGGGGGACGGGGGGACGGGGGGACGGGGGGACGGGGAGACTGGGAGACTGTTTATGACTCCTTCCATACTCCATACTCCATACTCCATACTTCTTACTTCTTACTCCTTCTAATAGCCGCTATAAAAGTAACAATACCCAGCTCGATCGAGTGCGATCAGTACTTTCTTACTAGAACCGATCGCAATGATAATTGCCCCTAATATTAATCCGATCGCGGCGAAGTACACACCGAATAAAATACTTAATAGATACCCGACAATAAAATCGACGAGCGTCGCTATTGCTAAAATCCCTAAAACATCGCGCAGCCGATTGAGACTCAGCAGAATAACTGTATTAAATAAGCCAATCGCAAATAATAAGTATCCTAAACAGGCAACGATTGTTAAAATATTATCATTCTGACTGCGGTGTAAAACTGATAATAAGACGATAGTTATTGACATCAACAACCCGAAGTATAATAAAATTTTCCCAATTAACGACCAATATTTCTTTTGCAGTTGCCAAGATAGACTATCTGCTTCTGCTAGAGTCATATGCTTGGCTCGATCGTACCAATAGATAATTAATGTGTAACTAAAATACTCAACTAGCGGCACGATTAATAACAGGTTGAGCAAAGCTAAATCCATGCTATCTTGATACTCTAAGTTATTACCTTTAATCAGCATGAAGTGACCAGCACGGGTAATATTTGCCACCAACCGATCGGCAAAGATAAAGCCAAAATAAACAATTCCATATAAGAAGTAGGGAATGAGTAAATATATCAAAATACTCAAATTTGGTAGCGCAACCAATTTACCCACCTTCGGGGCGATCGCGCGATACTTGATTTGATTGAAGCCAAATAAGATCAGCAATGAGCCAAAGGCGATCGCGATCGTACTCGTTTGAGCTTCAAGGGGACTAAACTTAAAAAATAATCTTAATATAAAAAAGCAACACGTCACTCCAATTAAGATTGTTGGGGCTGCAAAACGATACTGGAGTCCGACGATCGCAAATAGCATCCAAATTGTGCTCAGAATCATATAATAACTACCAGCAATAATTATATAGCGATCGGTAGTAATTCTTTGATAAAAACAGAAGAGTATTCCTGCCGATCCTAATAAAATTGTTGTACAAATTCCCATCAACAAAATCGAAGTACAGATCCGATTGGCTTGAATGGGATCTTTCAATCCGATATAAAATAAGCCCCGCCGACTAATCATTTGCACGAAACCACTACTAGTAATCAAACTTGCCATCGTGACAAATCCAAATAAAGAGTTGAGTTCTGGTGGTAAAAAGTCACCACTTTTATCGATCGGCAAATAATTGAGAATTAAGAGGATAATAAATGGAATCGTGTAGACAAAGCTATGAGAAAATTGAGTGATAAAGACATTGAGTTTATCGATAAATTTCGGAGCTATGCTCGAAAGCTCTCGATCGCGATCGACAAATGGAAATTGTTCGCGCTGGGCATAAATAAAATGTCCGAGTACTAATGCGTCAGGACACCCGAATTCAGCAGCGATTGTTTTATCTGTATAGCCTAAAGTTTCGACGATCGCCACAATTTCCCACGGATCGCAAACATTCGGATAATTGAGATAAATTGAATTAATTAAATTCTGAAGCGAATGATTTGTCACGGTTTACCAGTCATTTTAATTTTAGAAATTCTCGCCTGACGAATTAAGTTTAGATAGAGGTCGAGATAAGCTTGAATACATTTTTGCTGAGTAAACAATTCTAACGCTCGTTGTCGAGATTTTTGACCGATTTGAGCGCGCTGTCGATCGGTTAAACTCAGGAGTTGAATTATCGCTG
>NZ_JANYJC010000279.1 GCF_025361915.1 Chamaesiphon sp. GL140_3_metabinner_50 | reverse complement strand
CTTAACCCGAAATCACGTTACTTAGTCTTAGCTTGCGATTTGGCTTGCTCTAAAGTAATCTCTTTGAGAGTTTGATAAGAGTTAGCATTTGCCGAACCTTCGATCGCTTTGACAGCCAGATCTTGAACTTGTTTTAGAGCTGCGGCTAATTGGTTAGAGAGACTATTCAATCGTTCTTCTTGGTTAGTAATATTCGATTGCAAAGATTCGATATTGCTTTCATAGAAACGTTTTTGTCCTTCTACTTCTTTAGCATAAAGATCGGATTCAATTTTTGCTTGGTAAGTAGCAATACCTTTACCTTCTCCTTTTGCTTTCTCGATTGCTTTTTCTTTATCTTGAACGAAAGCGGCGACTTTATCTTTAGCTTCGTGGAACAGTTTTTCCCGATCTGCTAGAGCTAGTTCGCGTTCTGCCCAAGTTTTTTCTTGGGTTTCTTTAGTTTCTGCTAGTTCGTAATATAAGGCTGCTTGTTGCTGTTCGTATTGTTCGCGATCGAGCTTTCTTTGCAGATCGAGATTATACTTATATTCTTGAACTTCGCGCTGGGTATTTTTGCGATCGAGTTCGATGCGTTCTTTAACAGTAATACCATTAACTTCTTGCTCTTTGCTCCACGCTTTAGCGAGATCTCGAACTGTTTGGATGGCGGCTTCTTGTTGCTGGGTTAATTCTTCACCAAAGGTTTTAGAATTAGTCTCATAACTCTCGATTAGTTGCTCGAAAGTATCTTCATCGACTGTCAGAGTGTGTAATGTCTGCAAGTCGGTAATTTCGGCAGTTACACCTTCCCGAATATCGGCTAATTTGGCAGCTTCTGTCGTCAGCCGTTCCGATAATTCGCTCACTGCGGCACCAAAACCGAGCTGGAGGCTATCTAAACTAGCGATCGTGTTGATTATCTTATCCTGGATCGATCCTGCGTTCATAATGGCTTTTGGTTCGTCTTTAACTACTTTGACAGTGGGTGCAGGTGGCGCGGGAGTCGCAGCAGCGGCTTTTTGGGCATTTTTCACTTCGGCTTCGAGAGCCTTTTTCTCGTCAGCGAGTTGACTGTAAGCAGTAAGAATTTCTGCTTTAGTGTTTTTATCGGTTGGTTTTGTTGCCATGAATTTTTTGGGGATGGGAGTTTGGAGATGGGAGATGGGAGATGGGAGTAAGAAGTAAGAAGTAAGAAGTAAGAAGTTTGGTTATTTCGCTTTCAACTTCTTGCACTGAGCGAAGCCGTAGCGTAGCGTCTCCGTAAGGAGAAGTGTCAACTTTCAACTTTCCACTCCTATCTCCCATCTCCCAACTCATTAATTAATTTTTCTCGCTAATTCTAGCTGAAGTTTCAAATGCCTTCATTGCTAATGATTGAGCTTGAGTCATTACTGTTTGGAGCTGTTCGGTAATAGCGATAATTTGTTCGTTCTGACGTTCGATAACTCGTTCTAATGATTGAACTTTTAATTCGTAGCCTTGTTTGTTACCTTCCCACTCTTTCTTAGCCAAATTTGCTTTAACTTTGGCATCATTGCTAGTTTCTTTAATTGCCTCTTCTCTAGCTTTTTTGACTGCTTCTTCTAGCTCTGCTGGGAATGCCACAACTTTAGCGGTGTTCTCATCAGCTAGCTTCTGGTTGTCTTTCAAGAATTTCTCGCGTTCTTTCCATTGCTTTTGCTTGTCGCGATCTTGAGACTGAAGATCTTGCTCTTGGTTGCGGTTTTTCTCGGTATAGCCATCAGTTTGCAACTGCCGATCGCGCAGAACTTTATATTGTACTTCGTCTTGCTCTTTCTGACGTTCTTTAGTAACAATTGTGGCAGATTCTGTCTGTTGCTCTGTATAATCGCGATTGTTTTGCTCCCACTGTTTGCGGAGGCTGGTTTGTTCTTTTTCTAAGTTTTCTCGATCGGTTGCGAGTTTTTGCTCGATCGCTTTTAAACTTTGTTGATGCTCTTGGGTGACAATATGTAAAGCATCGGCAACAATTCTAATTTGCTGGAGTTCCGATCGATGTTGGGTTTCAATTTCGATCGATTGTTTGACTTCGGCGAGTTTTTCGACTTCTACTGTCAGCCGCTCGGAGAGTCCATTTATAATACTCCCAAACTCTAGTTGTAAGTCTGCCATGCCTTTGACGATCGTGTCATCGGTATATGTCGCAGCTTTGGCAACTATTTCTTTATTTTTGACTAGTTGTGCTTCTTCTTGTTTGGTGGCGACTTTAGAACCCGGTCGCGATTGCTCTGCCAAAATCCGGTCTAATTCTGTTAGAATTTGGGTCTTACTATCTTTTACTATTGCCATAATTTATCTGCCTCAAGAATAACAACGCATGAAAATTACCCGTCTGGATTGCAGACATTGGGATGGTCTAGATCGCTTATTAAGTGTGCCCAAATATTTGCCTCTGCTAACAAGAGGCTGCGCTAACGAATTAACTCAGATGTACTATTTAGTTATGACTGGGTTAAGATCGAGCGGTTGAGTTACTAGAATAGTACTATTGTACCGCAAGTTAAATTCTTTGTCAAGATCTTTTAGAAGATTTGTACTAATAGAGTCGCACAATCTTTACAATTCAGCTTAAAAATTGAAATTTCAGCCGGGAGCTTTACACCATGACTTCTTCCAAATTACCGATAACAGATCGCTCGGATATCGACTTAGAAGATCCGCAATATTATCTCAGTCGAGAACTCACCTGGCTGGAATTCAATGCACGAGTTTTGCATGAAGCAATGGATGAGCGCACACCTCTAATCGAACGACTGAAATTCATGGGGATTTTTAGCTCGAATCTCGATGAATTTTTCATGGTCAGAATTGCGGCGATCGAACAACAAATCGATGCAAAAGTCAGCAAACTAATGTCAGATGGCCGAACGCCTACCGAACAATTAGCAGTAACTAGCGATCGCGTTCAGCAGCTTATTACTAAACAACATCAGCATTTTGAAACAGTGCTGCGTCCGGCAATGCTCCAGCAGGGCATTTATTTATTAGATTATTTCGATCTCCATCAAGAGCAATGTAGCTATTTACAAAGCTATTTTGAAGAGCAAATTTTCCCAGTCCTCACACCACTAGCCGTCGATCCGGGGCATCCATTTCCCTATATATCTAACCTGAGTTTAAACCTGGCAGTTGTCATCAAACATCCGACTACTGGCGAAGAATTATTTGCCAGAGTTAAAGTGCCGCAAGTTTTACCCCGCTTTATCGAATTACCTGTAGAAATTAAAGCGATCGATCGCTCCAATCCACTTCAATTTGTGCGCGAAACCGCTGCTACCGAATCGCAAATGTGGACGGGTATTCCGATCGAACAACTGATCGCGCACAATTTAGAATCCCTATTTCCGGGGATGAATATTCAAGATTGTTATACCTTCAGAGTCACGCGAAATGCCGATATTAGCGTCGCTGAAGATGAAGCTGACGATTTACTCCTGGCGATCGAACATAGCTTGCGGAAGCGGCGTAAAGGTGGCTCTGTGGTGCGAATTGAAGTAGATGCTGCCATGCCGCAACACATTCGCCAGATGTTGCAAGAAGAACTAGAAGTCACCAGTCAAAATATCTATGAAGTTAATGGGATGCTAGGTTTGGGACATCTGATGTCTTTTTTATCCCTACCGATTCCTGAATTAAAAGATCCGCCGTGGAATGCCATCTTGCCAGCTTACTTACGTCGGTTTAAAGTAACCGAAGATAGCGGTAATTTTTTCAAACTAATTGCCGAGAAAGATTTTTTAGTTCATCACCCCTATCAGTCATTTTCGGAGACAGTAGAACGGTTTATTACTTGTGCGGCAAATGATTCTAAAGTATTAGCCATTAAAATGACGCTTTATCGAACCACCGGAGATTCACATATTCTCAAGGCTCTGATTAAAGCTGCGGAAAATGGCAAGCAAGTTTCGGTATTAATCGAACTCAAAGCCAGGTTTGACGAGCAAAATAACATTAATTTAGCACGTAAGCTAGAACAAGCTGGCGTGCATGTTGTCTATGGATTAGTCGGCTTAAAAACGCATACCAAAGTGGTACTAGTCGTGCGGCGCGAAGGCGAAAAGATTCGGCGGTACGTACATATCGGGACGGGTAACTATAATGCAAAAACGTCCAGCTTATATACAGATGTCGGCTTGTTTAGCTGTCGCCCCGAACTTGGTGCAGATCTGACTGATTTATTTAATTATCTGACTGGTTATTCTCAACAGAAATCGTATCGCAAATTACTAGTTTCGCCTGTAAATTCACGAGAATTATTCGATCGACTAATCCAACAAGAAATCGACCACTGTCGAGCTGGTAAAACTGGGCGGATCGTAGTTAAAATGAATGCTCTAGTCGATACGAAAATCATTACCAATCTCTATCGGGCATCTCAAGCTGGCGTATCGATCGATTTGATTATTCGCGGGATGTGTTGTCTGCGTCCGGGGGTACCAGGCGTGAGTGATAATATTCGCGTCATTAGTATTATCGGTCGTTTTCTCGAACATTCCCGGATCTATTATTTCCAAAATGGCGATGAGCCGAGAGTCTTCATTGGTAGTGCCGATTGGATGACGAGAAATCTCGACCGCCGGGTAGAAGTAATTACTCCGATCGAAGATCCAGACATTTCTAAAGATCTTCAAGAGATTTTGGGTATTATGTTAGCAGATAACCGTCAAGCTTGGGATATGCAGCCCGATGGTAGTTATCAACAACGTCGCCCCCAATTTGGCACTGCGGCTGAAAGTACTCAAGCTATTTTGATGGAGATGGCAAGTCAGTAAATCTTAGCGGCTAGTCGTGCGGACTGTAAAACTAGGTTGCTACACTACAAACCCGACTTTTTAGAAAAGTCGGTTTTGTGTCCTAACCGACATGGCAACTGCTATTAAAACTCGATTTATTGTCCTTGCATTTTTAGAACTACCGAGAATGTCCGGAGTAAGATTTTGAGATCCAACCACGGCGACCAATGCTTGAGATAATATAGGTCGTACTGAAGCTTAATCGATGCGTCTTCAACCGTACTGCCGTAACCGTAATTAATTTGCGCCCAGCCAGTCAAGCCGGGTTTGGCAGCCAATCGCGTCCGGTAGAAGGGAATTTGCTGCTGTAATTCTTTGATAAATTGATAGCGTTCGGGGCGAGGGCCGACCATACTCATTTCGCCACGGAGGACGTTGAGGACTTGAGGCAGCTCGTCTAAGCGGGTTTTGCGAATGAAGTTGCCAACTTTGGTAATCCGTGCGTCGCCTTTAACCGCCCATTGTGCCTTACCATTGCGTTCGGCATTTTGCACCATCGATCGAAACTTATAGACAGTAAATTTAGATCCGTACTGTCCGACGCGTTCTTGCTTATAAAAAATCGCCCCAGGACTATCTAACTTAATTGCCAGCGCGACAAAGGGGAATACTACTGCAAAGATCGATCCGATAATTATGCCGCAAATCAAATCGAGAATTCTTTTGCCAATCCGATTGAATGTATCGAAGGGGTTTTTATTGAGGGGTAGAGCTGAGTACCATTGACTGCCAATGTGTTCGACAGCAACTTTACCAGTCATTTGCTCGTACAGTACGGGCATCGGTGTGACCCCAATGCCCCGCTCGTGAAAGCTAGTGAGCATTTGGAGTAAGTCTTCATCGATCGGATTGCTGATGGCGAGTACGATCTCATCGACATTGTACCGCTCGATGTCTGCTACCAAGGTCTGGCGATCGCCTAAAATCGGAATATTCTGACAGACTTTACCATGCAATTTGCGATCGTCGTCGATAAAACCGATCGGCTGATATTGTGGATACTGCTTGAACGACTCTGCCAAAATTTTGCCCGTGACTCCTGCCCCAATAATCAGCACTCGCTGACGAGCGTGACCGACACCGAGTACTACGGCATACATCAACCGCCATGCTAACAATAGAATGGTAGTAACCCCGATCGCCAATGCAGGCGCAAATCTCAGTGCAACAGCGTCTTCGGTATTGACGGAAGCTGGTGCCGTTACAAAGTAATAGATGAGGTAAATCGCGCCGATGCCCACCCCACCCCAAATAATTTGTCGAATCGTCCGTTTGACTTTTACGGCAATGCGGAGATCGTATAAATCGCTGATAAACATCCAAATTAACCAGCCGATCCCCATTGTGGCAATCCAGACCGAGTGATAACCGACTAACTCTAGGCTCAGGGTGCGCCCGCTTTTATGAGTCCAATACCATAGCGAACCAACAATTCCACTGGCAATTAGGAGTATGTCAGCGATACAAAGTAGAAATTTGCGCTCGGAAAACTCCAGCGACAGCTTAATTTCCGGTAATAAGTATGAAAACATCAATCTACTTAGGTTATGAATATTAGTGGAACTGCCAGTTTTTTTGATACTCATCACCACTAAATCGCTAAAATACAGTATCTCTTAGTAAAAGTATTATATCTATATTTAGAAATAGAGCGATCGACCTAGAGAGGTAGATAATTTGCTTTGCTTGAAATTAAATACTATTTTGGTCTATCGTTACACCAGTTCTCTTCAATCCTAGCTGACTAGATCGCTGGGGTGAATCGGCTAATTATCTCAATTAAGTTTGCTGCAAATGGCGTAGGGTTTCGATCGATCTAGTTCGCGAGGAACTTTTCTAAACTGCTAGCCGTCGCAAATCGGTGCGTTGACCGCTATAACTGTCTGGGATTGACTTTTGGCATTAGATCGCCAAATTTATCTGCGAGAACATTCCTCTCGATCGATAGACTATAGATAAAGCATCAGTCAAAAGACGTAATTTTATCGGTAGTCGCTAAAACGATCGACTGCGGTCTAAAATTAAATTTATTACGGGCTACAACCCATGCTGGAAAAAGTTTTGCAAGCTTTTCGATCGTTCAAAAGCTAAATCGCAATTTTGTGAAGATTTTTAGGACTAGATCGAGGCTTTAAAACCAATAGAAATTTATATCAATTAGCTAGAATTAAACTAGATTAAGATTCGGTAATTCGATCTTTAACTTTAAAATTCAGATAGAGCATATCATATCATGCTCGGCAAAGATAGTTAAATTACATCACTAGTTTAGCTACCAAAGCAATATCGATTCTCGTTCCGAGCGGCTACGCCAACGATACTTGTCGAATAGTGGATAGTGGATAGCTTGCACTGCTGGCGTTGTCTTGACTGAAACACTCTGGCGAGAGGGCACCTCCGCGTTATTTCAGTCGCTCCGTAAGGAGAAGTGTGGATTGTGGATAGTCAATAGTGCTGATGGGTGGGTGACCCGATCGATGTTCCAGGTGTATAACAGTTAGCGAAATCTTAACTGGCAGAGGGCAATGATAAGATTAGCCACATCAGCTCCAACCCGATTTTTTTAGCTAATGGTGATATCGTTCTGTGAATTATCAGTCTGGGTGCGATCGCGATTGAGGATGGCTCGTCGGTCGATCGTCATTTATCTAGTCGTGGCATTCTTACTTACATTCTACCTACAAACTACAGCCACAGAGAACCCCCGCACCCCCAAAAAATTAATTGAGTACGGCTGGGATGCTCCAGATCCCAACTTTTATCGCCAGCATCTTCAAGAGATGGAGCAACAGCCATTCGATGGCATTATTCTCAAACTCAATGCTGGTAAAGAGGTATTTAAAAAAACAGCTTATCCGAATACTGCATTTACCCAAGATCGTCGCGATTTGGCGGCAACTAAATCTACCCGATTTACCGATAACTTTGTCGTCATGTGGTCGGGAATGGATGATGGCTGGGATTGGTTCGATAATAATGACTGGGAAGCCGCTACCCAAAACATGCAAAACTTTGCCACAACTGCCAAAATAGGTCGCTTCCGGGGCATTGCTTTCGATTCGGAACCTTATACTACAACCAGCCCGTGGAAATATCGGCAGCAGCCCCACCGCCAGCAGAAAACCTTCGCGCAGTACCAAAGACAGGTTCGCAAGCGTGGTGCCCAATTTATCCAGGCTTTGCAAACACGACAGCCAGGGACGCAAGTACTGACATTCGGGCTGTTAAGTTGGCTCAAAGATTTGTGGGCAACGCCGACTACTGCGGCTAAGTTACAGCAACAGCTTGCCACCCACGACTATGGATTATGGCCAGCCTTTGTTAATGGGATGCTCGATGCAGCGCAACCCCGTACGGTAATGATCGACGGACATGAATGGGCGTATTATTTTTATCGCACTGAGTGGTTCGATGCCGTTCGTGATTCGATCTTTAATAAGGCACGGATCTTTGTCGATGCCAATAACAATCGGAAATACGATCGACATGTTAAACTCGGTCAATCTGTCTATTCCGATCTAGTCCTCGATCGATTTCCCAGTCTAGAAAAAGATCCCCGCTCTGGCAAGACTACCCAACATTTTCTCACGCCAGCCGATCGACTGCGGTTATTAGAGCAGAATGTTTATCACTCACTCCGTACTACCGATCGATATGTATGGCTGTATAGTGAAAGTGCCGATTGGTGGCAGCAAAAAGCTCCCCCAGGTGCCGCAGCAGCCATTATCCGTGCCAAAACGAAGATTCAAACCAAACAGCCCCTCGGCTTCGATCTCGCGCCAGCGGTCGATAAAGCCATCCAGCAATGTCAAGCAGTGAGCAAGAGCTGTTAGCTAAATCTGGAGCAACATCCGATCCTAGAGATCCTAAATACACCCTCTCAGGAGTTGTGCCATTTTAGGTGCGGTAACTTGCAGACAATATTTAGATTCAACCATCTCGCGACCTTTGGCTCCCATCTCGGCACATAATTGAGAGTCGCTAGCAAATTTAGATAAATAATCCGTCCACTCAGTAAGATTATTTGCCTGAAAACCATTGACACCATGAGCGATAATTTCTTGATTGACACCGATGGGCGTACCGACGACAGGCAACCCACATGCCATATATTGAATGAGTTTGATACCGCATTTACCCTCTTCCCACGGAGTGCTATCTAATGGCATAATTCCCACATCAAAACTTTTGATATCTTCGACTTCCGTGTGTTCTTGCCACTTTTTAATATTCAGATCCAGCTTTCCGAGTGTTAACGCCCCCGCACCCACGAGTGTAAACGTACAAGCATGTTGCCGATCGACCTCTTCAAACACCGATTGAATCGATTTGAGGTAACTACTAGTGCCAGGAGAACCGATCCAGCCAATATTCAAAGCCCTACTATCGCTAGGGGTTTTGAGCGAGTAGCGATCTAAATCGATGACAGTCGGAATAATTTCGATATGTTTGGCACCTGCTTGATATGCTCTGGAGGCGATATATTTATTGCCAGCAATTACCAATTTGGCATGAGCCATCACCCGATCGATCTTGGATGCTAACAATGTTTTGGTGAGCTTAGACCCATAGTAGTCATAAATATGAAATTGGGCATCATCATAGTCAACTGCATAGGGAATGTTGCCGATAATTCGATGTTCTAGCCATTCAGGAATATATGGAAAGAGTTCTTTCTCAATCCAGAGCAAATCGTAGTCGCGATTGCTCATTAATCTAACCAGGCGTTGAAAATAAGATCTCAAAACGTTAGTAAAATTTCGCTGTCCATTATTGATGTTGGTTACATATTGATTATCTAATAGCGGTGCGATCGTCAGATCGAAATCTTGAGATTTTAGGTAGGGCAGATATTGATAAAATCTATACCTACTACTACCACCTAATGAGCCATATTTTGTAAGAACTAGTATTTTGTAAGGCATAATTTAATAATTAAGGATAATTGTAAAAGGTGAGCATTTTCTAGGGCGATTCTGTCAGCATCGGCGATCCTTCTTCAGGTGGATCGCAGTAAGCACTCAAATACATTAGTGCTAAGAATACCCACTGATATACAATATTTTGAGCGGTTAAGTTAGAATCCTCAAATTGAAGTTGAATCAGAATTGCAAAATTAGCAATGGTATATAGCACCATTCGTCTTTTTGTGACAAAAGACAGAGATTTAGTCGCCATTTTTTTTAAGCAAAATGTGAAATTGTTAATTGTAAATAAGATGTAGGCAACTAGCCCAAAGATACCTTGCTCGACTAATGTAGTTAGAAAAATATTGTGCCCGGTATGTCCGAGTTCGCCTAACATACCAAAGTAGCCGAGTGGTTCGAGGGGATGATTAAAAAAGTAATCGATCGATATTACCCATAATGTCGTTCGTCCATTAAAACCGCCGATATCTGCGGCTCCATCGCCGACTCTGGCATCAAAGATCGTATCGAGATCTTGACCGTAAAAACTAGTGATAGATAGAAAAATAACAGCTAATAATCCAACAAAGATCGATGTCTGTTTTGCATTTTTAGTCGAGCCACCAATGACGATCGTACTCAGTAATAAAGTAATCGTGACATTTCGCGATTGGGTAATTAGAATCGCCATCACGATCGTCACCATAATGACTAGCATCCAGTTGGATTTCTTTTTCTTTTTCTTAACTAGAATTTGGGCTTGAATTTGAGTCTCGGCTTGGGCTTGGGCTGGAGCATTAAATAATCGATCTAAAGCTGAGAAAAAAGGCATCATTAAACAGGCAGCGATCGTATTTGAAGCTCCCCACGGTAGCGACATCAACCCCCCATTTTCACGTTCTAGTAAAACTTTATCTAGTGAATTTTGTTGAACTGCCAGTAAAAAGTTAATAATAAAGTAAACTGACATCAGAAACCCAGACAAAATAAACAGCGATGATATTTTGTTGTAAGCTAAAGTTGCATCTTTACTAATCGATGAGTTTGAGGTAATATATAAAAATATTGCAAAACCAACAAAATCAAATATCGATCTGGCAAATGATAGTACCAGATTCTCGTTCATTAAAGAGGAGATAAAAATAGCAAATACATGCAATAGTCCACACAATAGTGTTAATTTGAGATCCTGTGAATAATTAACTCGTTCTTTTCTCGTAATAAAAACACCGCTAATAAATAGCGATAGTAAAATTAAGAATGGAAATGCAAAGCTGATTACAAATGAGCCAGAGCCAGTTCCAGTCGAGAAAGGTAGCAGACACATTGATATCGAGAAAATAAGATATAAGTGACTGCTATATGAGTTTTTACCTATGGGGAGAAACATCAGCAAGGATTTGGATTATGGACTCGATCTGTGAGAAATAGCGATCGCCTAAATAACTCAGGAGCCGCTCGATTTGTAGATTTCGGGAAGATTGGCAAATAATTGAGCGTATCCGAAGATGGTTTCTTTGACTTGCGATCCAGAAAGCTTGAGCAATGCGAAGATGATCCGCGTAAATGGCTCGATCGACAGCGATGCCAGCATCATCAGATTGGCTTGAATTGGGTTAAAATGCTTGTAACCATATAAAATCCGGCTGCGAAGCGAGTAAAACAGCCGAGTGGCTTTGATATTCTCTGAGGTACCGCCGCCTTTGTGGAACGATCGAGCATCCGCCAGATAATAAGATAACCAGCCTAACTTTTTAACGCGATAAGATAAGTCGAGATCTTCAAAGTAAACAAAGAAGCTCTCGTCGAACCCATTTAAAGAGCGAAAAATCTCGCTCCTAATTAGGTAAAAAGCTCCCATGACATGATCGACAGGCTGAGTGTTATTGTGATCCCATTCCGTCATCATGTAGCTAGTAGACTTGTTTTTAAAAAGCTTATCGATACCCAAAATACTGCACCATAGCGTGCTAGGAGTCAGGAAGCGCGCGCAACTGCGTTGAATTTTGCCGCGACTGTCTACTAGTTGAATCCCGACTACACCAACTTGCTGGCGATCGGGTTTTTCCATAAAACTGATGGCGCGATCGATCGCATCGGGAGCAGTTTTAGTATCTGGATTGAGAAATAACAAATAGTCGGCGGTACTAATTGCCGCACCTTGATTGCAGGCGGCTCCAAACCCGTTATTTTTAGCATTCCTAATAATCTCGATCGGTAGTCCGATTTGCTCTAAACCTTCAAGAGATCGATCGGTCGAAGCATTATCGACGATAATTACTTTATCTAATCTAAATTCTTGACGATCGGCACTAGCTACTGCTTCTAAACATTCACGCAGTTGGATCGATGAATTCCAATTAATAATAATAATATCTAGAGACGGTAACATAATTTATAACCTTAAATATATTAATTTCACTTGCTACTCGCGCGAGTGCCGATCGCTTAAAGTAGCATATTTACGTTCTCAACTAATATTCTATTTGTCAGCGATCGCTTTGGCGGAGCCTCTCTGAAGGAGAATCGCACACAAACTCAATTTCGGTTAAAATCATTTGACAGATGACAGTTACCGCCGTTGTTTCAGTCGATCTCTTATAATACGCAATGGTGTTCGTAACACTTTTGCCATAATCGCCAGAGACATTTGAAATTCATTAATATCTCCAGCCATAAATTCGACAAATAGTCTTTGAACGAAACCTTTGGAATTAGTCACTGAAATTCCTTCAGTGTTATAGATCGCGATCGGTACTGGGAGTTTGCACCAATTTTTGGTATCATACTTCCGGAAAAAGAAATAATCTGAGATGCTCAACTTATCGTGAACTAAATATTGATAATTTGAGTGTAAACGCTTGTGATATACAATCGATTGGTGAATCACGTCTTGTTTCTCCTTCGAGCAGACGCGTAACTTTATTATTCCCATTCCATCATACAAAATAGTATCGGAGTAGTAAAAATCGACATTTTCTTGTAGCGGTACCCGACTGAGCGATCGACAATCGGCAAAAAAGTCGCCACAGTTCATAAAACTCAGCCACTCGCCAGCAGCCAGATCGATCCCACGATTCATGGCATCGTATAAACCTGCATCGCGTCTGCTCACCCAATAATCGATCCGATCGGCATATTTTTCAACGATCTCGATCGTCCCATCGGTGGAACCACCATCGATAATAATGTATTCAAAATTCTGGCAATCTTGATTGATAACCGATTGGATGGTTTGTTCGAGATTACTGGCACCATTATAGACGACGGTAATTACCGAAATGAGCGGACGATTAGCACTACCGCGCCGCTCGATGCCTTTAGTTCGCAATCCGCCTTCGCGAATGCCTGGTTTGGTACTGACGATCGTCGGTAAGTCTAGATCTAGAGCTGTGCTATTGTCTAGCCGCTCGATTTCCGGTAGCTCGAATGGTAGCGTCAGTGGTAATGGTAAATAGTAATGATGGATGCTCTGCCAATATTTGCCGATGATAAATTCCGCAGGTACCGCTCGATTGCTACTAGCACCCAAATGAGCGGCGGGGGTACATAGATAAACAATCAGTTTGTGGCGAGGTTTGCGACGGCGATCGATCGGACATAAGAGCGTAGACTGATTCCAGCCGTAATCGTAGCAGTGCTGTCTGAAAATCTCACTCCCCCAAGCCAAGCGAAAATCGATATCGTACAACTCGCCGCGATCGTTCGCACAGACGATCGATTTTACCCCCATCCAGTCTCGCAACCGATCGGCAGGATGATTGTAAATGCTCACGATCTCGACAATCTTCAGATTGGAATCGAGCGAATTGACAAATGAGAGATATTCCGCGCTGTTTGTGCCGCGATCGATCGCTTGATAATTGAGCATAATTCTAATTTACTTTATTGGAAAAACTGTACTGAAGCTTTGTGTAGATGGCTTTGAGGGTGGCAAATTGATGAAAAATGTACCAGCCTAGCAATCCGATCGATAAGCCGCTCATCAGGGCTAATTTAACGATCGGATCGCCATCGATAATCCCTGCGCCAAAGATCGTAACCGTCACGACTAACGGCACCCCCAACCATTGCAACCATTTAAGCCCAGGAATTTTCAGCAACCTGCACCCATAGACATTCATCAGCCAGGTAACGGCAAAACCTAAATTACCCAACATCGCACCCAATAACCCCAATCGCTCCGTTCCCGTCCAAATTAGCCCCAATGCCAAGATACTCCCCGCCACCTGAATTGTCATACAAGTGCGTGCGGCATTCAAACCCAAACACAGAAAGAACCCAACTGCATTTACCGAATACAGCGCGTAAGCTAAAACAGCAATCCGAAACGATAATAACACCGTCGCGCTCGGCTCGTTACCTAACAGCAGCTTGAGTAAAAATGGTGCCACCGTCAGCAATACACAGCCAATTCCCAAGGCAAAAAAACTATTAACTAAATAAGCCTGCTTGACGCGATCTTCTACCTGTACTCGATCGAACTCTTCCGATGCGGCTAACGCGCTCAGAGCGGGCATCATCGGCTGTACAGGTAATGCCGACAACACATTAATCTGATTGGTAACGTTGGTAATAGCAGCATAAATTCCTAATTCCGTCGTACCTAAAGCAGATCCGACAATTACCTTATCCATTTGGGCAAATAACACCCCACCCATCGCCGTCAGCCAGCTCATCATGCTATAGCGAAATATCTCTACTCCCCGTTGAGGGTTCCAATTAATATGCAGCGGGAATTTTTTGAGCAACCACCAGTTAATCCAACAGTGACAGAGCAAGCCGCCGACAGCTACACAAATTTGCCATTTCATGAGGGCGACCGTTTTGCCGCCAGTAAATACGACAATTAACATGCCGATATTTAGGGCAAAGGCTTGAATAGTGGTAATGCCATTGGTAAGATCGTATCGCTGACACGCTTGCTCGACACCAACTAGCACCTGCTGGATCAATCGCGCCCAGACGACAATCGCGCCAAGTTTGAGTGCTTCGATCGCAATTACTTGTTGGAATGGTTGTAATTTACCAAACCCACCAACGATCTGTGATGCGAATGCCCATAAAAAGGCACCTGCTAACACCGATAAAACCAGCATCGCGCCGCCCGTAATTGTCAGCGTTTGCGATAACCCCGCCACATCGTTGCGTTCCAAATCTTGAGACACGAACATAGTCGTCGCCAGCGACAAACCCGATTCAGCAAGGGTAACGATGACAATTACCGTCATCGCCAGCGTCCATAGCCCATATTCTTCGACTCCCAACAGCCGAATCAATACCGGAATCGTCAACAAGGCTAATCCAATCCGAATGATGCCAGCAGCAGTATTGTAGAGACCATTTTTTAACAAGCTTTGCTTCATAGATGAGCAGTCAATCTAAATTGTTAATTATTTGACATCAGAGGGTGTCTGAAAAGTCTGATTGGCTTCAATCGTAGATCTGAATCCCCCTGTCTTGTCTCGCATAATTCGGGAGGGAACCTCCCGGCTGCGAGCCGCTAAATCCCCCTTTTCAAGGGGGACTTCCGGATCCGGTTCCCCCCTTTTCAAGGGGGGCTAGGGGGGATTTATAGGGTTTACGCCTAACAAACTAGATTTTTCAGACACCCTCTCAGCAATCGATCGACATCATCAACCAATCTCACCCCAATGACATCATCAATTCTGGCTTCACCCATGTAAAATCGCTTGGCTCCCAAGTACTATCTAGCAGGTATACTATCGAAATCATTGAGTTATTTCAATAATCAACTGCTAATATCTAGATCTACAACCTGGGAAACTGGAGCGTTTAATTTAAGATAGAAGTTTGAAAAATGGTATCATCAATTAGACCAAATATAACATCATCAGATCGGTCGATGAAACCAGTAAAAATACTGAAAAATGGCGCGATCTGGCGAATAGTTATAGTTGAAAATTGACTAAAAATTATGATAACTGTGTAAAATATGCGAGAAATTTTAATTCTTGGGAAACAGGGACAAATTGCTTGGGAACTTCAGGTGACTTTAGCCACTTTAGGCAATATTACCGTGCTGGGATCGCAAGAGTTAGATTTAGCCGATCCTGATGCGATCGCTACCAAAATTCGTCAGCTCAAACCCGATCTCATTGTTAACGCCGCCGCCTATACAGCCGTCGATAAAGCCGAACAAGAACCCGAACTATGTCAGGCGATTAATGCCACCGCACCGGGGATTCTCGCCGAACTAGCACGCGAATCTCAAGCTTTACTCGTCCACTATTCTACCGAATATGTCTTCAACGGTCAAAAAACTAGCCCCTATCTAGAAACCGATCTGCCCCAACCGCTAGGGGTATATGGAGCCAGCAAACTGGCTGGCGAACGAGCGATTATGCAAGCAGATTGCCAGCACCTAATCCTGCGAACCACTTGGGTATATGGCAATCGCGGTAAAAATTTCTTATTAACGATTTTGCGACTAGCCGCCGAAAGAGCCGAACTCAAAATCGTTGCCGATCAAGTTGGCGCACCGACTTGGAGTAGATCGATCGCCGAAGCTACCGCCCAGATTTTAGCACAATGCAATCCAGAGCGAGAAGTCAGGGGCATCTACAACCTCTCCGCAGCGGGTAAAACCAGTTGGCACGGATTCGCCAGTCAAATTGTCAATCTATATCGGTTAGCTTATCCCGATCGACACCTCGCCGTCGAGAATATTTTAGCGATTCCCGCTAGCGATTATCCCACCCCCGCCCAACGTCCAGCTTACTCGGTATTAGATAACAGCAAGGTATTAGCCGACTTTGGCGTACAGTTACCCGCCTGGGATGCCAGCCTAGAGCAATTATTCGCCCGGTGGTAATAGACCAGTCACACTAGGTTTCAGGCGATTCTATCTCGTTGGCGTGGCCTCTCCTGGGAGAATCGATCTCGGTCGGAGATGCGATCGAACCACCCAGCCTATCTCTCTGAATGAATCGATCGTTATCCTTCAATCGCTGACAGGTTTTTAGGTGTGGCTATGTTTGAGCGGTTACAATAAAACTATCTTCCTAGATCGTCATACTCATGCTGACAATCACCTCCGAACACGAAAAACTCATTCAAAATCACCTAGATACCGGACGTTACGCCAACGCTGAAGAAGTCCTGGAGATCGCCCTACAACTGCTCGCTCGCCTCGATACCGAACATCAAGTATGGATCGAAGAAACCCGTCAACAAATCGCTATTGGCATCGCCGAACTAGACCGTGGCGAAGGCATTGATGGTGTGACTGCGATGGATGGATATCTTCAAAAATTTCAGACGGCACGACAAACGCTGGTTTTAGGTGATTTTAAAGCGTCGGCTCAGTTGCTCCTATGAGAATCGTGGCACGTTACACTCCAATTAAAATCTAATGTGGAGCAGCATTCGCTTCACATTAGATTTTTGCGCGGATATAGCTGAGATCTTTTGCTAATCTCCCGCTGGAAATCGGTTTAAACCGAACTTATTCTAGTCAGATGGTAATAGCTCTAGCACATCAGCAAGCTTGGGTAATTCGGCATCCTTAACCGATAAAACTGGTGTGTCGATCGGCCACTGAATTCCTAATTGTGGATCGTTCCAAATCAAACCCCCTTCATCGCCAGGAACGTAAAAATCGGTACATTTATACAAGAATTCGGCACTGTCGCTCAATACGCAAAAAC
>NZ_JANYJC010000380.1 GCF_025361915.1 Chamaesiphon sp. GL140_3_metabinner_50 | reverse complement strand
CGACCACTGGGGCTGTTTGCGCTAGTCCCGATACAACCCTATTCTGGGATCCACTTCACCCCACTGCTGCGGGTCATAGACTGATCTCTGCCTATGCTTTAGATACTATTACAGCGGGAAGATCGATCGCCGCTCAGACTGAAACTGCTTTGGGCAATGCTAACCGTCAAACCCGCGATCTCAACGGTCGTTTACTCGCACTGCGAACTACCGCGCGTCCGATAAATGGACAGCTCGGTGTATTTGTTAATGGTGACACGAATTTTGGATCTCGATCGACCACCACCACCAACACGGGTTTTAATATCGATACCAAAGGCTTTACCGTCGGTGCTGATTACCCAGTTACTCAGAATCTCGCGGTAGGTTTAGCGGTGAGTTCTGTTAATACTAATAACCAGCTCAATGATAATCGCGGCAAGGTTGCAGTCGGTAGCACTTCTGTCTCCGTCTATGGCAACTATACCCAAGACAAATTCTACACCGATGCCCTGATTAATTATGGTTGGAACAACTTTAATATCGATCGCAACATTCAGGTACCAGGTTTTACCACAGCCACTGCCAAACCCAATGGCAACCAATTATCATTGCGAATAAATAGTGGCTACGATTTCGGCTCCAATAATGGCTTATCATTTGGGCCAACAGCGGGAATTCGTTATGCCAAAGTCAATATCGATGGCTACACCGAGCAAAACGGTGATATCTTAAATCTCAAAGTCAATCCTCAAGATCTAGACTCGTTGATTTTTAATATTGGTGCCCAAGTATCTTAACCATTTAAAGCCTCATTCGGGACAATTTCACCTTACTTTGCGGCTAACTTCGAGCATGAATTCGCTCAAAATGGTCGGCAGATCTCAACCGAACTCGTTACTCAGCCTGGTATCCCAATCCGCACGAAAATTGGTGCGAGCGATCGAGACTTTATCCGCTTGAGTGCTGGCTTCCAAACGGAATTTACCAACAGTTTATTTCTCAATTTGGGTTATGAAACGATCGTCGGTAAAGATAACTTTAGCGACAATTATCTCAATGCCACAGTCCGCTATCAATTTTAATTGTCCCGCTCGATCGGATTTTCTGGTTCGCGATTCTCATAGCGATTACCTCTCGGCGCGGCTATTGCTCAGGCAAACGCTCCGCTACCGCCAACGATCCAATCGAAAACATCACGCAAGATTGCCGCTCGATTACCAGTGGTTGGTTATTCTAACTCGATGTAATCGAGCGTTTTGACGATCTCATTCTATTTATAACAAAGTTTAAAATTATGATGAAACTCAAAATATCGATCCGGCGCACTCTGGCGATCGCCTGTTGTTGGATCGCGATCGCCACATCTAGCCCGATCGCGCCCCAATCGGCAACTGCCACTTCAGTCGCCCTCAATACTACGATCGCTACTCTCGATTCCAGACCTCAGCCACAGCCTTTAAACGGGCAAAACTTCCAAAAATCGCTCGATCGAAATAACTTTGTCGATGCGATTCGACAAGTAGAATTGGGCTGGCAATATCAATACGAAGCTTATTATGAGGGTAAATTAAAATCGCAATATTTTGAACTACCAGAAATTAAACAAAAATTAGCACAGGTCGATCGAGCTACCAAGACTAGATCGGCTTTGCTTTATGCCGTGCCGCGCCCCGATGGTTTACATCTAATTTTAGTATCTGCCCAAGGCACACCCGTCCATAAAATAGTCAAGGATGCTAATGCTAAAACCTTGCCTGAAGCTGCTAAAAATCTGCGAATTAATCTAGTAAATCCCCAAACTACCAGGGGTGAATATTTACCACCAGTCCAACAATTCGATCGCTGGTTGATTCAACCCGTCGCCGCCGATTTAAAAGCCAGAAAAATTGATACAATTTTGTTCTGCTTGGGTGGAGGTTTGCGAGGATTGCCATTAGCTGCATTGCACGACGGGCAACAATTTTTAGTAGAACGCTATAACTTGGCGATTATTCCGGCATTTAACTTATTAGATCGCAAATCGAAGACATTACCTGGATTGCAAGTATTAGCGATGGGTGCGGCTACTTTTACCGACAATCCTAATTTACCTGCGGTACCAATAGAATTGGCAACAATTACCCAGACGGGATCTTGGCCGGGACGAGTATTATTAAATGAGGCATTTACACTCAAGCAATTTCAACTTGCTCGATCGCAGACTGCTTATGGAATCGTGCATTTAGCCAGCCATGCCGATATTTCTGCCAAATCGGTGAAGGATTCCTACATTCAGTTTTGGGATCGCCGCTTGCAATTAAACCAAGTGCGCGAACTGAGCTTAGATAAGCCTGCGGTGCAGCTTCTGGTGCTGAGTGCCTGTCGGACGGCATTGGGTACGCCAAATGCCGAATTAGGATTTGCGGGATTGGCGGTACAGTCTGGGGCGAAGGCAGTATTAGCCAGCTTGTGGTCGGTGGATGATGTCGGTACGCTAGTGCTCATGTCGGATTTTTATCAGCGTTTGAAAACAGCACCACTCAAATCTACTGCCCTCCGCAGCACTCAAATTGCCATGCTCAAAGGAGATTTAAAGTTAAGGAATAGTTCGATCCGCCGCGTGCGGAAGAGCCTGCCATCGGAGTTACAGTCGTCGCAAGATCGAGATTTATCTCATCCTTACTACTGGGCGGCATTTACCACGATCGGCAATCCTTGGTAATACAGAGACTATCGATCGCGATCTTGATGCCGTTGGCATGAATGCCGATCTTGTCGTTTCTCGATCGAACACCAGTTTTGGGAAGGGAATCGGTTAGGATAAGACAGATATATTAGCTCTATACTTCTCTAATAGGATCGCCAATGCGGCAACGCAAAGATTTAATCGAGATATTTTCCGCGTTTTTGCAATTTGAGTCCGATCGACCGACATCGTGGGCGATCGATCCGCGCTTGCATCGGAGTATGATCCGCTCGGTAGATGTCCAATCGCGAGGTAGTGAAGATTTTTGGGCGGTGTATTGGTTGCGGCAATACGCCCAACATGGAGATGCTGCAAATCCGGCTCTGCGTCAATCGATTGGGCATTTGGCGGCTTATTTACAAGAAACTTGTTTTTGGTCGGTAAATCGGTTAATGCCGCGTACGGGTTCGGTACAGATGAAGTTGTCGGATTGTTTTCAGGTGGCGATCGCGGATGTTCCGAAATTATTACAAGCTTTCGATACTTCTAAGCCGACGAGATTGAAGGCTTATGCAAATACGGTGTTTGGAAATTGTTTGCGAGATTATTTACGCCAACGGCAGGAGGTAGATTTTTGTAGCGATTGGGGGTTGTTACAGAAAATCAGTCGCAAACGGCTGTTAGATGCGCTGGTGGCAAATAATTTTGATGCAGTCACGCGCGATCGCTATTATCTGGCGTGGAAGGCGTTAACTAGCAATCATAGTGCCGATAAGT
>NZ_JANYJC010000322.1 GCF_025361915.1 Chamaesiphon sp. GL140_3_metabinner_50 | reverse complement strand
CGATCGCCCATAGCGGACTGGCAGCTTTACGACCTTGGGGCGAAACCAAGATCGGCGCACGGTTGTACCGCGTGTTATTCGCATTAGTGAGTATTCCATTTGCGACTATGCTAATTATTTATTTTTTCAATCATCGCTATGATGGTTGGCAACTGTGGCAAGTTCAGGGTACACCTTGGATCGCTCCCCTGGTCTGGGTTTTGTCTTTTATCTCATTCTTATTTTTATATCCAGCCACTTTCAACTTGCTAGAAGTCGCTGCCGTTCTCAAACCGCAAGTCCGGATCTATGAGACTGGGATTATGCGAATTACCCGCCACCCGCAAATGGTGGGACAATTAATTTGGTGTATCGCCCATACGCTCTGGCTTGGTACTAGTTTTACGCTAGTAACTTCGATCGGATTAATGCTCCACCACTTATTTGCAGTCTGGCATGGCGATTATCGGCTGGGGCAGCGGTATGGCAAGGATTTTGAACTAGTTAAAGCCAGAACCTCGATCGTGCCGTTCTTGGCGATTTTAGACGGCAGACAGACACTAAAATTAGCAGAGTTCCTCCGACCCGCTTACATTGGTGTCGTTGCCTTTGTCTTATTATTCGCGTGGGGGCATCCGTGGTTAATTCAGATGGCTGCTAGGGTATCCTTTTAGAAGGTCGATCGCTAGCTATTACCTAGCCAGATCTGATGACATCCGCCACAGTTCGCAATAATGTTGTCGCGATCCCTTCTCGTTATTCGCCGATCCCCGTACCCCGATCGTGCTAATTAGGGTTAAAATGATTACCTATATAAGAAAATATTTAATATTCAACCAACCGTGTTGTATGATCCATTTTGTAACAGATTTGAATTTCAAGGAACAGGTTCTCGCATCGTCCATTCCCGTATTAGTTAACTTTGGCGCACCTTGGTGTGGCCCATGTAAGTTAATTCAGCCGACACTGATTCAATTTTACGATCGCTGGAGCGAGCAAATTAAACTGGTTAATATTAACGCAGACCAAAATCTCAAGTCAGCTAGTACTTATAAACTAAGGACTTTACCAACTTTAATATTATTTACCAATGGTAGAATCTTAGACCGATTAGAAGGGTTCCATAGTAAAGAAGAACTTCAAGGCAATCTCGATCGGATCGCGATGATTGCTACGCTGAATTCACAAATGGAAGATCGCAGTAAACAGATCCAAATCGATTGGCGACTGGTAGCAACTGAATAAGTTACTACTAGGTACCCAATTTTTTTGTAACTATTGGGTATCGACTCAATCGATAGCTCTGCTATAGTTAATTATCTTTGAGTTTACTTTTAACAGTCGATTCTCGCTTAAACTGTTGCCTGCGAAGACTGTCGATCCGATCGTTTACTTGTTTTTGTAACTCTACTCGATCGACACGTTTGCTATAAATCTTGAGATACTTAATTGCGTCTTCTGTATTACCATCATTTTCTTTGACTCTGGCTAGCGCGAGATAGTCTTGAGTCGAAACCATTGGCGCAATGTCATTGTAACTTTTAATGATTTGGGGAACGACGATAGTTGACAAGAAAACTAAAAATATAAATGATATTTTGGCATCTGGTTTAATCGATTCGACTAAATACATTGCTAGTGCAAACACTAATACCATCACGATCGTCATAAATAGTAAATGCGGATCTTGAAGGAATAAACTAGAAATTTGCTCGACATCTGTGTGGTGTCTGCCGATCGTATATGCGACTAGTGCTGTTGTGGTGGGTAGTGTAAATTGTCGCAGAGCCGAGCCTTTACCACTGAGATGAAAAATCAGCGACAGAATACTGGCGATACTAGCAATGATAGTCCAGAAGGTCATAAACAATAGAGCGGGGTAAGCTGACGTTAGATCCCAATTTTCTTTAACTATTAATTGACGATCGACAGTTAATATTTAGATAGTGGATATCGCGAGTCATATTACCACGCATCGGTCTAAATTTTCTGTAGTAATTTAAAATCTGTTATCCTTGTTTTGTCAATAGGGGTGCGGCTGCTAGTAATTCCTGGGTATACGGCTGCTGCGGATTAAAAAAAATCTCTTGAGTATCGCCCATTTCGACGATTTGCCCTTGATTCATGACGGCAATTCGATCGCACAAAAACCTTGCCAGCCACAGATCGTGAGTGATAAATAAGTAGGTGAGATTGTGTTCGCGCTTGAGTTCTAGCATTAGCTCTAGCACTTCGGCTTGAATCGTGGCATCTAACATGCTCACTGGCTCGTCGCAAATTACTAATTTGGGCTTGGTAATTAAAGCGCGGGCAATGCCTACCCGCTGCTGTTGCCCGCCTGAGAGCTGGTTGGGGTATCTGTCGTAGTATTCAGCCGCTGGATTCAACCCCACCCGTTCGAGCATCGCGAGTACTTGCGATCGCGTTTGTGCTGGCGTGTCGGTAAGCTGATGGATAATTAGGGGATCGGCAATACTTTCGCCGACAGTCATCATCGGGTTGAGCGACGCGCTCGGATCTTGAAAGATCATCTGCATTTCGCGACGTTTGGATCTGATTTGAGCGGGGGATAAAGTAGTAAGTTCTTCGCCGCAAAACGTTACGGTACCGCCCGTTGCGGGAACTAATTGCAAGATCGTCCGCGACAGGGTACTCTTACCACACCCAGATTCGCCGACTAGCCCAAAGATTTCCCCTTCATAGAGTTCGAGGTGGACATTTTCGACAGCTTTAGTAATTTTGGGTTTGGCATTAGTCAGAATTCGCTGAATGAGACTGGTTTCGATCGTGTAATGCTTTTGGAGTCGATCGATCGTCAGGATCGGTTTTTTGAGCGGTGGTGCGGCTGTCAGTTCGACTCGCTCGTTCGTCTGGACGTGGAGAGCCGATTTGAGTAAAGTTTGGGTATATTCAGCCTGCGGATTGCCAAAAATCTGCTCGACTGTACCTTCTTCCTCTTTGCGCCCTTTATTCATGACAACAATCCGATCGCAATAAGTCGCAATCGTCGCTAGATCGTGGGAAATTAGTAATAATCCCATCTGGCGTTCTTGACACAACCGCGTCAATTCTCGCAATATTTCCGCCGATACCCGCACATCCAAACTCGTCGTCGGCTCATCGGCGATAATTAATTTAGGATTGAGTAGTAAAGCTAGTGCGATCGCCACCCGCTGGCGCATTCCACCGCTGAATTCATGCGGGTACTGAGCAAACCTATCTTCAGGAATTTTGACGGCTGCTAGGGTATCTAGAGCGCGTTGTTTGGCTTGTTGTTTGGTAAGGTGCGGCTCGTGCGCTTGGAGGGTTTCCAGACAGTGATTGCCAATCGTCATCAGCGGATCGAGTCGCGTCATCGGATCTTGGAAAATTAAGCCCACAACTTCACCCCGAAACCGCCGCAAGGCTTCAGCATCCATCGCAGGTATGGATTGTCCTTCAAATGAAATGTTACCCTCAATCCGCGAATTCGTCGGTAATAGCCGCATAATCGCCTTACCTAGAGTGGATTTACCACACCCCGATTCGCCTACAAAGCCAATTTTTTCACCAGCAGCCAACTGAAACGAGACATCTTCGATCGCATTTACAATTTGCTGGCTCGATTCCGATTGTGGATAAGTCACCCAGAGGTTTTGGACGGTTAGTAGTGACATGTAAGGAGTAAGGAGTAAAGAGTAAGGAGTAAGGAGTAATTGTCAAAGCCTAAAGCCTAAAGCCTAAAACCTAAAACCTAAAACCTATCCCCGATCCCGCTCGAATCTCCGCATTAAGTAGGCGGCGGCAAAATCGCCATTGGGACTTTTGACGAGGAGATCGGCGAGATCGAAGACGCGCTGTGCCATTTCTACACCTACCTTGTCGATGACGGCTTGACGTTCGAGTTCGTTTTTGTAGCTGGCGCGAACTTGAGCTTGCCAAGTATTAGAAAAAATCTGAGAGATATTAGTATGGAGATCTAATTGTTCGAGAACTTCCCATTCCCCTCGATCGCACCAAACACCGCCGCAGGAGAGACAATGTTCCAGATAAAATGGCTGCTTGAGGGCGATTTTGCCCCTAGCCATCATCATGCCACATTGCGGACATGGTGCAGCTTTAGCATCATAGGGGCTAGGAGTGTAGGGCAGATGATAATTTTGAATTAAGACATCGCGATTTGGTGGCGTGACGGGACGTTCGGATCGCCAGGTTTGATAATTATGTCCGGGAATCCAATCGCCCTCGCATTCTCGACAATGTTTTGTTAATAACAGATCGCTGAGTAGTCCATTGACTAGCTCGGATTTACACTTGGGACACTGCATCTTTAAAATAAGTCGTAATTCGTAAATTGTAAGTCGCAAACCATGTTTGGCGCAGGAGGGTAAAATCCCCCTCAAGTGCGATCGCAGCATGAATGTCTACATTGAGTTTCAAATGCATCGATCTTATGAATTATCGATGACGGCTTGACAATATTGAAGTAAGAGATTTAATTTATGCTGATAGGCTTGACGGCGGAGATCGATTGTGGTGGGATTGCGCGTGGTGGCGATAAATAACGCATCCATAGATATTAACCGGAGTAGTCGATGGCTTTCGGTTAAATACGATCGCATTTTACCAGCGATCGGATCTGGTAAGCTATCGAGATCTTGAGGAATAATCTCGGTCTCGAATAGCTCGATCGCTTGGCTGAGACTAGCTTTGAGTTCTGGTGTCGAGTCACTGGGCAAATTACTCAAGAGGGTAAATAATTGTTGCCAGATTAAAATCTGTGCGGTTGGCAACATAAATAACTCAAATAGAATAGAATATTATATACATAATTCGACGGCTAATACTTTCGATCGAACGCTACAGCCTCAGTTCCGGTCGATCGCTGAGTCAGGACTATATATTTATATTTGCCGATCGCGATCTTGAGATTTTTTGTCGATCGCACACATCATTCCTTCATTTCCATAATACAGTTTACCTAGATCGACAACATCGGGCGAAATTGGAGTATCGATCGCTATCTCCCAAATTGCCATATTATAGCTATCCGTCTCGCTCTCATTATTCTCTACACTCTCCACACCTCCCGGTGGTTGAGCGGAGCCGAAACCACACCCACACTCTCCACACCTCCCCCTATGACTCCTCCCATCCCTGTATCAGAGTGCAATCTTAAAAATGCGAATGAGATGCCAACAGCTAGTGAAGTAATGACTTATAGCTGTGGTATTCCTGATTGGTTGCAGCAGTGTTTGAACACTGCACCAGATAGTAAAGAGCCAGTCGATGTCGATGCTCGATTAATTAAAAATGCCTTTCAATTTGCCTACGAATTGCATGGCGAACAAAAACGCAAATCGGGAGAACCATATATTTGCCATCCGATCGCAGTAGCTGGATTATTGCGAGATTTAGGTGGCGGCGCGGCGATGATTGCTGCGGGATTTTTGCATGATGTGGTGGAAGACACCGAAATTAAAATCGATGAGATTGAAGCGAGATTCGGGCAGGAGACAGCACACTTAGTCGAAGGAGTAACTAAACTTTCTAAGTTTGAATTTTCGAGTAAAAAAGAGCAGCAAGCTGAAAATTTTCGACGCATGTTTATTGCAATGGCGCAAGATATTCGCGTCATTGTTGTTAAGTTAGCCGACAGATTACATAACATGCGAACGCTCGATCATTTACGGATCGAGCGACAGCAAGCAATTTCTCAAGAAACTCGTGACATTTTTGCACCCCTAGCCGACCGATTGGGTTTGGGACGCATTAAATGGGAACTCGAAGATCTCTCATTTAAATACATCGAAGCTGAAGATTATCAGCGGATTCAAGATTTAGTTGCCGAGAAGCGAACCGCCAGAGAGAGCCGAATTGCTAACGTTACCGAAATGATTCGCCATCGCCTCGATCGCGCCAATATTAACTATACCGATATCAGTGGCAGACCCAAACATCTGTATAGTATCTATCAAAAGATGCGCTACCAGAAAAAAGAGTTTGGTGAAATTTACGATTTAACAGCAATTAGAATTATTGTCGAATCAAATCATGAATGCTATCTAGCGTTAGCAGAAATACATGATATTTTCAAGCCCATACCAGGGAGGTTTAAAGATTATATCGGCTTGCCTAAAAATAACCGTTATCAATCATTGCATACTACGGTGGTTGGATTTACAGGCACGCCATTAGAAGTGCAAATTCGGACTTTAGAAATGCACAATGTTGCTGAATATGGAATTGCCGCCCATTGGAAATATAAGCAAACTGCTAAGACAGATAATAAAGCCGATAGCGGAACCGAAACTAGTAAATCAACGACAACTAGAAGAACAGAAGTAGACGAAAAATTCTCTTGGTTGCGACAATTACTAGAGTGGCAAAATGATGTTAAAGATGCGATCGAATTTGACGACCATCTCAAAGATCATTTACTCGAACGCGACGTATATGTATTTACCCCCAAAGGCGAAGTCGTATCTCTCCGCCAAGGTTCCACCCCTGTCGATTTTGCCTATCGGATTCATACCGAAGTCGGTAACCACTGTGCGGGATCGAAAGTTAACGATCGCATCGTCCCGCTATCGCGAACGCTATTAAATGGTGATATTGTCGAGATTATTACTCGCGAAAATAGTCGCCCCAGTCTCGATTGGCTGAATTTTGTCGTCAGCCCTGGCGCGCGCAACCGGATTACCCAATGGTATAAGCGATCGCACCGCGATGAAAATGTGGCGAGAGGGCGAGAATTACTAGAGCGAGAACTGGGCAAAAATGGTCTAGAAGCCCTTCTAAAATCCGAACCGATGTTGGCAGTCGCCCAACGGTGTAACTACATCACTGTAGAGGATTTACTCGCAGGTTTGGGCTATGGCGAGATTACCCAGAAGACAGTAGTAAATCGCCTGCGAGAAACGGTCAAAGATCGCGAAGCTCCTACGCTAGAGCTACCCCCCACGACTTTACCAAAACAATCGACTTCCCCTGTTAGCGACTTCCCGATCTTAGGAATCGAGGGATTATTACATCACTTAGCAGGTTGTTGTAGTCCAATTCCAGGCGAACCAATTATCGGGATTGTCACGCGCAATAGTGGCATTTCGATTCACCGTCAAGGTTGTGTCAATGTCGAACAAATGGACGGTAATCGGTTATTACCAGTCAGTTGGAATACCCAAATCGCCAAAGAGAAACCCCGGACTTATCCCGTCAGCGTCCAATTAGAAGTTCTCGATCGCGTTGGCGTTCTCAAGGATGTTTTGTCCCGCTTGACCGATAATAAAATTAACGTCCGATCGGCAAATGTGATTACCCATTATGCTAGACCAGCTATTATCGATCTATCGATCGAAGTTAGCGATAAGGCACAACTAGAACGCTGTTTTTCGCAAATCAAGCAGATGAGCGATGTCCTCAATATTCGGCGGCTGACTCAATCGGAAAATTAGAGCCAGAGGCAATCTGAGATCTTGGATTCAAATATAGCTATTAGCTTTTTGTGAATAGTGGATAGTGAATAGTGAATAGTACTTATAGCAATCGCCAGGGTGGTTAGGGCAGTAAAACTAGTGCCGCTACAAACCCGACTTTTCCAAAAAGCGGCTCGCGCACGCCTCTGTTTCCCGACGGTTTAGCGAGACAAGACAGTCGGGTTTGTGTCCTAACCGACATGGCAACTGCTGTAATGTCAGTTTTGGTTATCGATTTTTTAAATTATCAAGCTGCGCTATAAGTACAGTGATAATTAAAATTACAGGCTCGACAGTGAGTACCGGGATGGGGCGGAAATAATCGATCGAAGCTGGTGGGATCTAGTTGATATGCTTGAAGTTGCTGTTGGTGAAGCTTGGCAATTGTGGCTAATTTATGGGCGATATCGTCCAATCGCTCTGGAGTGGCGGTAATTAGTTCCGAACTAGTCATCGTCTCTAGATTGTAAAAAGAAGCCACCACATCGAAATCGGGATATAGATATTTACCCGCCAACAGATAAACATCGGCTTGACGAAGATCGGGATCGGCGATTCCGGTTTTGAAATCGATAATCTCGATCTGCTGGCGATTTTGTGCTACAAATTCGCGCTCGACCGATCGAACGATACAATCAAAGGCAGCGTAAAGGTAAAAATTATCTTCATTAATACATACTTCGATCGGGGGTGGAATTGGCTCATCGCCGCGATTTAACAGCACAATTTGGCGATCGCGCAACCAGGGATCGGCTTGATATTGCCTCAGAATCTGCATCACTCGATCGCGTACCACGGCAACCTCATAATACAAGTACAGTCGATCGGCAACTCGTTCGCAGCCCCGTGGATGTTTTAGTAACAAGGGATCGCGATGAAACTCATATACCCCTTGTTGGGCGAGTTTTCCCACCTTTTGCCAAATTGTTTCGGTAAATGGGACGCTGTGTGAATCATCGCTCCGAGCTGTTTGAGTCCACCGCCACCCCCGCTGCATCTGGCAGTGCGTATCTTCCCAGCCTAATGCAGGCTCGAATTGCGACCATAAATGATAACTGGCAAACTCCATGATTTAAGACGCACTCGATCTGATTTTGGCAGTGCAGGCAAATACCGCACACCAGCAAGTCTGTGGGAATGCATGTTGAGATTTAGATACCCCAATCCCCTGAAACGGCACAGTATGAACACATTAGCACGATCGGGGATCTGGGGCTAAATTTAGTGGCAAGCTAAGTTAATTGCAGGCTACCCTGGCGATTTCGCCACCGACAGATCCGGCGGGATAGCCACCACCATCTGGTAACCAGTTAAAGTTATAAAATTCGGACTGCACCTGATAAGGCTGACAAGAGGCTGTCGAACGATGTTTGTTAGGATCGCCGCTGGTACTGAGCCAGAATTGAATGTGTCTCCACCCGCTATCGGTTGTGTACTCAGTGCGAGTATCCAAATCGATCTGGTAGACTGTGCCATCATTGGCTCTGACAGTTCTAAACGATTCGGCAGAAGCTATACCAGCCGTGCCTAAAACGACGCAAGCGATCGATACACAATTGAGGATCGAGAATTTCATGATATTTTCTTTGTTATGTTTAGTTTTAAGCAGCCGATAACGATTTTTGCTGTGCTGTTCCCATGAAAAGCCAACCTAAGACAAGTTAGTTCCAGCCGATTTGTTTGACGATCGAATGTCTCCAATATTAGAGTCAAACTGAAGTATGAGTCGCACTGTTAAAATCCAAAAACATGCTGCTTTCAAATCGGACAATATTTTTTGCCGATTCGTTCCCAAGCCGGATCGAAGGCAATTGAATTTTTCAATCCAGCTAATGGCTGGAAGGTACTAATTCACTCCTCGATCCGATCGATCTCACTCCAATTATCCAATCTGACGATCGGATTGACATCAGTAATTTCATCATTAAAGACAGTTGAGCCAGCCAGCTTTTAAGTATAAAATCAGCTATTTGACTGTCTTTAATTGGGGCTGTGACGATCGACACCCATACGCCAAATCCGCTCTTCCTGTCAGTTTAGACTGAGTGGATAGTGGATCGCACGATCGACAACCGACAGCGCAGATCGAGATTATCTATTAATTGGGCGGGAAAAGAGTAAGTATGCATACTTATCTAACTCAGATCGATACGTGCGATCGATAAATTTAGCACCAATTACTCTTCGCTAGAACGACGACGGCGAGAGCGGCGGGAATCTTGAGAACTACTATTGTTGCTACCGCTTGATTCTTCCGAACGGCTACGACGAGAGCGACGCGGACTCGTCTGAGAACTGCTGTTATTATTGCTATCGGTGGATGCTTCCGAGCGGCGACGACGAGAACGACGCGGACTCTCTTGAGAATTAGGATTGGCATCATCGACTCGTTCGCCATCCTTGGGCATGGGGAGATCGCGACGATAGCGGGGCTTAATGGGATCGAGCTTGAGTTCGGGTTTACGTCCGCTGAGATTATCCGGACGGGGGGGGAAACTTTGGGCGGGGAAATCTTTGACGGCTGTTTTCATAAACTGCGACCAAGCGTAAGCTGCTGTGCTACTAGCATTACCTGTCGGGCGATTATTGTCGTTACCCAGCCACACGCCAGTGACTAACTGGGGGACAAAGCCGACAAACCAGAGGTCGCGCTCTTTATCTGTAGTTCCGGTTTTACCCGCTACCGGGCGACCGATTTGGGCGGAGGTAGCCGTCCCCTCATTAACGACTCCGCTCATCATCCAAGTCATAATCGCGGTCGTATCGGGTTCAAAAACTTTGGTGGGTTCTGGTTTACTTTGATAGATAATTTCACCTTTTTTATTGGTGACTCGTGTAATGCCATGTACGGGATTGTGAATACCCCGATTGGCAAAGGTAGTGTAAGCACTGCTAATCTCTAAAAGATTAACTTCTAGTCCACCTAATGCTATCGAGTAGTAAGGTTCGAGCTTAGATTCGATCCCCATTTTCTTCGCATTGTCAATCACTGGTTGCCAACCAGTATCGATCAGAATTTTAATAGCGATGATGTTGACTGAATTAATCAGCGCATCGTGCATCGTGATGTAGCCCTTAAACTTTTTACCAGCATTTTTAGGCTTATAACCATCGACATCAAACGGCGCATCGAGATAAGATTTATTCGGGCTGATGCCGCCTGCGATCGCAGTTGCATAAACGATCGGTTTGAAGGTCGATCCGGGTTGGCGTTTGGCTTGGGTGACGCGGTTGAATTGGTGGGTTTCAAAATCTGTCCCGCCAACCATCGATTTAATGCCGCCAGTGCGCGGATCGATGCTCACCATTGCCGCTTGTCCGAAGGAACCGCGATTGTTGCGGACGGTGGAGTTGACAACTTCTTCGGCTTTTTCCTGCCACTTGGGGTTGAGGGTGGTTTCGACAGTTAAGCCACCTTCTTTAATTGCTTTGGCAGAGATCCGTTGGGGTAGTTCTTGCTCGATATATTTAGTAAAGTAGCGCGCTGCTTGTTCTTCGCGCTTGAGCGGACTGCGTTTGGGCTTGAGCGGTTCGGCTTTGGCGGTTTTGGCTTCGGCTGCGGTGATAAACTTAGCTTCAGCCATCCGATCGAGTACTAAATTGCGGCGTTGCTCGGCAAATTTAGGATTGACGAATGGCGAGTATTTATTGGGTGCTGGCGGCATGGCGGCGAGAGTCGCCATTTCTGCCAGTGTCAGTTGGTCTACTGTTTTACTAAAGTACACCCATGAAGAGTCGGCGACACCATAGCTACCTTCACCTAAATAAACGAGGTTGAGATAGCGTTCGAGAATT
This sequence comes from Chamaesiphon sp. GL140_3_metabinner_50, assembly GCF_025361915.1. Lineage (GTDB taxonomy): Bacteria > Cyanobacteriota > Cyanobacteriia > Cyanobacteriales > Chamaesiphonaceae > Chamaesiphon. Next base: position 7,102 of record NZ_JANYJC010000322.1, on the reverse strand, counting down.
TGGTCTTTGGTCAATCCTTGGGTCAATCTTTGGGCGAGACGCACTTCGCGCAGTTTGCGCCAAAAACTCCGCTCCTGATTGAGATATACCACTCGTGCCAATTGTTGGTTGATGCTACTGGCACCTTCGACGAGGTTTTTAGAAGTAATATTTTGAACGAGGGCACGCGTTACGCCTTTGTAGTCTACGCCGTCATGTTCGTAAAAGCGACGGTCTTCAATCGCGACGAAGGCTTTTTTGAGCTTTTCGGGCATTTGCCAAACTTTGAGCGTCTCGCGGGTGGCATTACCTGTTTGGAGCAAGATACTGCCATCGACACCTTTAATAGTGACCGTTCCGGGACGAACGTAATTAAGCGCATCCGCCGGAGCGTACTCGCTGACACTGCGATCGACAAATACCCAGGCTCCCGCTAGAGCCAAGCAGCCTACACCCAAGCCAGAACCCAGCCAAAATAAACCTCTTTTGTGGAGCGGTTTAGAGCCTTTAAATGGTTTGACGAGCGTTTTACCGATCGTCCCTACCGTCGCGCCGACTGCGGTGGCAGCTTTGCCAGCGGCTATTAATACCGGACGTTGCTTGCGATCTCCCGATTTGCGGTGTTTGGCACTCTTGCCGACGACAGCAGTGTCTGTGAGTTCGCCAGCTTCAGTGGTGGGTACCTTGGGGGTAATGGCACTACTATTACTGGCATAAAGATTGCTAGCCAGATCTGGCGACGAAATACCCCGATCGCGATCGGGAAGTTCGGATTCGTGCGCTGGATGGTTGCCGCGATCGAAATCACCAGCTAACGGTTGATTCTCACGAGGTTTTGCTGCCCCAGCCAGCGGCAATCTTGCGGATAGTTCCTTTAACCTAGCGAATAAATTCAACACGTCAACTCCTAATTTAAACCGGGCAGTCGTCAATAATACTGGCAATCGCGGTTGTCAACACCGTCATCATCTTGTAGCACAAAGGTTGGCGATAACTTAATCTTTGTGACAATCGCTAATGTTAACTGAAGATGATAGCGTACTGGGCGATTACTGGGGAATACTAATGAAGACTCTTAAAATTGGTCATCACAATTATACTAGACATCTTAATTGTTAAGGATCTAAATCTGTTGCCGCGATCGCCCCACTTTCTTGCCTAAATGAACAACGACCTTCACTATTTGACGGCTGCCGACCCCCAACGTAACGCCATCGGTAGATTTCAGTATCTGAGTTGGGGCGAATTTACTGGGTACGTGAATGTTTCGGTAGCATCGGGACGCGCCTGGGAGATTGCATTTTACCAAGGACAGATTGTTTGGAGCCTAGATTTGGCACAACCCAATCGATTATGGCAACGCCTGTTGCAGTCTCATGTCGGTTACGAATATGTCGGGATTAACTTGTTGTTTCAAGCTGCTAATCACACCCAGGCAAATGCATTTGAAAATGGTCGCGCATTTTGCTGGCAATATCAAGGTGCGCTGAATTTGATGACGCTATCCGAAATCAAAAGATCGGAGCTAGAAGCAATTTTGAATACTGCGGCACATGAAACGATTTTCGATCTATTGCAGTATAGCCAAGGACAAAAGCTCAATTTTCGCTCCCAGGCTGAAATTTTTAGCCAACGACCATTGGTAACGATCGATACAGAAGCCGCAATCGAGCGAGCTGAAGTGATGTGGCAAGAGTGGCAAACGCATAAATTAGGCAATATTTCACCAAATAAAACGCCAGTAATCAGACATCCCGTGCAATTGTATCGCCAAACAACGCCGATTATTTATCAAAATTTAGTGCGGGTAATTACTGGTAAACGCACATTGCGGGAAATCACGGTAGAAATTAACGAAGATTTATTATTAACTACCCGATCGCTAATTCGTTATATTCAAACTGGCATCATTGAGTTAATCGATTTACCAGATCTCATCCCCGCCCAAATCGAGACTAAATTTTTAACTGCGGCAGCGACGATTGTCTCAAAACCAGCCCCCAACATCGATCTACCACCTCTACACGCTCCCAGACTTACGGCTGCCAAATTGGTGATTTGTATCGATGATAATCCTCGAATTTGCGAACTAATGAGAGCAATTATTACTGATGCTGGCTATCGATTTATTGCGATTCAAGATGCAACTCAAGCCTTACCGAGATTGCTCGAAACTAAACCAGATTTAATTTTTCTCGACCTGATTATGCCCAAGGTTAACGGTTACGAAATTTGCGGTCAAATTCGGCGGATTTCGGCTTTTACGCAAATTCCGATCGTCATTCTCACAGGTAAAGACGGGTTGCTCGATCGCGTCCGTTCTAAGGTAGTTGGAGCTTCAGAATTTACCTGCAAACCAATCACTAAAAATGCGATTGAAGCCTCATTAAATAAGTATCTTAGCACTGTCAGTAAAGAATCGTGAGTAGATTTGATTGTATAACTAACCACTAGCCACTATCCACTATCCACATGAATGACTCACAAATTCAGGCACGAGCTTATAGCTACTTCCTAGCTGAAGCACCAGAACTAATGCAAACGATCGAGCAAGAAATTCTGACATTACCGTCCGAACATACGACAGCTAAAGTTCATAATTTAATGCGCGCGTTGCATACCCTCAAAGGTGCCGCCGCCAATGTTGGCTTAGATGCGCTTGAATGTATCGCTCACAGTTTTGAGGACATGACGCGCGTTTTTTATGACTTAGATGTAAATATCGATCCGTCGATTCAAACATTGCTATTAGATGGATATTCAGGACTGCAAGAATGTTTAGACGCTCAAATTAACAATCTCGAAATTGATGAAGGATCGATCGTCGAACGGATGTCGGTGACGCTCGAATGTCTAAAGTCAAAATTAGGCGATTGGAGTGAGGCAGATATCGGATTACCGACAGCGATCGAACTAGGATTTGATATCGTTGCTTCAATTTTTGAAACCACCATTCAAGAACAGATCGATGAAGTTGTTACCGCGATCGCCACTCAAGATGCTAGCCTGATTTTAGCCTGTCTCGATCGGGTGACCGATACCTGCATCAGTTTGGCAGAATCATTCGAGTTACCGGGCTTTCTCGCCCTCAATCAGGCAATTCTAGCAGCGATTTCTCATCATCCCGATCGGATAAAGGAAATTGCCTTACTAGCCTTAGTCGATCTCCAGCAAGCCCAAACCGATGTCCTCGCAGGCGATCGCACCAACGGCGGTAGCGTCAGTGTCGATTTGGCACAACTAGCCGCACCCGCTGAAGCTGTCAATGTGCCGCAGCTAGAGGCACATCCTACTGTAGCTATCGATTTGCCTCAAATCGAGCCGTTGGGGTACCCTCTCGGAACGAGAATCGCCAGCCACGATACCGAATTAGCAGCATTCCAAGCATTTTTGATAAGCGACAGATTCCGCAAACGCCATGAATTTAGTGCCGACAATCAACATTTATTCACCCAAATTATCAAGCTGTGCTGGGACTGGTTTAGACATGAAATTCAACCACATCCCGATCGGTTAAATTTAGAACTATTAATAATGACTGAGGGGTTAGCCGATCTAGATTATATCCACCATTGGATCGGACTATTATTAAAAGGTTTGAACACACCTAGTTTTGACATGTCGATTTCTGAAACCCGATCGAGCTTACATCTCTATCAACAATGCTGTGTTTATCAAGTAGTATTTGCTGTTGCCAAATATCTTGCAGATACCGAAACCCATTTACAACTAACTCCAGAATTTTTGACTGAGCTGCGATTAGAATTACAAGCCACCGTAAATACCTACAAACAAGGATCGTCAGTTACTGCTAACGAACGCGGTTGGATCGATCGAATCATCTTACCCCACAATTGGGCGACAAATTATTCGATTAATACTAGTGAAGATTTATTGCTATCTGAAATTTGGGGACAGACAGATTTTGGTAACGATCTCCAGTAAATAGTATTTTTATTTACATCTTTCGATTTTCTATATTTGCGCTAACTTTTGGGCATACTAAATCTAGCCCCAGAATCCGAGCGATATTTTAAATTCCCATAAATATTTCAGATGAAAAGACGTTCTTTGCTGACCTCCAGCCTGCTGTTTTGTGCGAGCTTATCGATGACTGTCGGCTGTAGCGATCGCTCTACTCCAGTCAAAACCCCAGCTTTACCAAATCCGAATGGAATTAAATTAGGGTTTAGTGCTTGGCCGGGTTGGTTCCCGTGGCAAGTCGCACAAGAAAAAGAGCTATTTCAACAAGCAAAAGTCGATGTTAATTTACAGTGGTTCGATAACTATCTCGATTCGATCGCTGCATTAAACAATGGTAAAATTGATGCTAACAGTCAAACACTAGCAGATACAATTAGCTCGATCGCCACAGGAAAAGATTTAGTAGTAGTACTAACCAATGATAATTCTACTGGCAACGATAAGCTGATTATTAGCGAACAAATTAAATCTGTCAAAGATCTCAAAGGTAAAAAAGTAGCCGCCGAAGAAGGTACCGTCGATCATTTCTTACTAGTACAGTCTTTGAAAAAAGTCGGCATGACGATGAAAGATATTATTTTTGTCCCCCTCGAAACCAGTAAAGCTGCGGATGCTTTTGTCGCAGGTCAAGTCGATGCTGTTGCTGTATTTGCTCCATTTACTACTAAAGCTCTAAAACGGCCTGGTAGCAGAGAATTATTTAGCTCTAAAGATTTTCCCGGTTCGATTTCCGACCATTTAGTATTTACACGCAAATTTGTCACCGCTCATCCAGAAAAAGTCCAAGCAGTTGTCGATAGCTGGTTTATGACTCTCGACTTTATTAAAATGGGACGCAATCGAGATGATGCCGATTTAATTATGTCCAAGCGGGCGGGGGTAAGCATGGTAGAATATAAAGAATATCTAGATGGAACTAAAATCTTTTCTGTTGAAGATAATCTCGAAGCTTTTAAATCTGGAAAAGATAACACTTATTTACCACAAGCCGCCGCAGAAACCAGTAAATTTTTACTTGAAAATGGCTTGCTCAAAACTCAAGTAGATATTAGTAGATTATTTGACGATCGATTTGTCAAGGCTTATGCAGCTAAAATTAAAGTTAGATCGAGTTGACGATAATTGATTTTGGATAGATCGGTTGATACTGAAGAATAGATTTAATTCAATTTGAATCAAAATAGGTTCGAGATCTGATTTGATTTTACGATACCTCTTTTCTAGTTTGCGTAATTGCTTTCTAAAGTCAGGAGTAACTCTAATTTCGATAGGGAACGATTCAGTCAACCTCGCTACCCTCCCATAATTGACTGAGAGGTAGCGTATTTTCTGCTACTGCTTGTTTCCAGGACTCTCTAAATCGATCGGCATTAAAGCCCAGATCTTGATCAGCATGGAGTTCTTCTAGAATCAGGGCTGAGGATTTACTTTTACTGAGCTGTGTTGTTGGTACTACTTCTTTGAGATTAACTGTGATGTGTTCGATTACTTTGATTTGTTCGATCGGTGACAATCGATCGATCTCTGCCAGTACTTGCTGTAATTGAGGACTCATCTTTCTACCTCTTAATACTTATTATTTTAACTTGGGTTTCGTTGGTTGAAAACCTGCTTTTGCAATCGCATTTTCTAAAAGTTATCGAGTAACAGATCGTATTCGGCATGAGAACCAACCCAAAACCAAACGATAGAATCTTCATCTAATTGACCGACTGCTCGATAGTCTTTATTGATTCGGACAGAATAAACGGGTAATTTGGAATGAACTTTCTTGAATCGCAAGCTGGGATAATTGGGATCTTGCTGAAATAGCCGATATGCTTTGCGAGTCCGATCAGTCCGATCCTGAATTTGCGTTGGTAGCTCGGCAAACATCTGACGAAACTGAGGAGTAGTAATAGATCTCACAATTTTTCTGGATCTAGCTCTTGAGTTCTACCAGCATGATGCTCTGCCATTGCTTCAGCAACGAGTTTTGCTAATAGATCGGGGGAACGTGCAAATGATTCATTCCACCGATTATCCTCGTTGAGTTCTTCTAGAATCAGGGCTGCGATCGAATCTTGCTCACTAATAGGGCGAGTCTTCAGTTTGGCGATCGCTTCTTCTAGTAATTTAGTCATACAAATCCGTCTAGGTGTAGTTAGTCTGGTTCTATTCTAAATCACTTGTCGATCGCTAGTCCTTCAGCAATCGATCGAGTATATGCTTTGTAGACTCGATCGACAAATCAAAGTACCAAATTATTAGCTGGGATCGATCTCAAGTATAGTCTCGAACTCAAATCGATAATATACGCTTATCCTTATCCATTGCCAAAAAGGTTTCGTTACCTCGATAAATTATATTAATTTGTCCTCCAAATACATCATCGATCGCTAAAAACTTTTTTCCGTCTAGTTCTCCAAATTCACAACCAAATATTGTTCTAGGTAAACTCCCAATATCATTGTAATTACTGGTGCTGAACTGCTCGACATTTTTCAATTGAATAAACAAATATGGCCAATCACTCACAACAGAAGTACTTTCTGCGATCTCATCAGGCAACCACACAGCATCCCACTGAATTGCTAAATTTGCGGTTTGCTCGTAAGCAACATTGAAAAATACCCCAATCCACCCAGAATCATGTAGAGTATATTTTTTATTGAATTCTGTAAACGTCAAGTTTCTCGCTACAGAGTATCGGTCTGTCTGAATGACCGCCTTGATGTCCTCCAGTTTGGGCGCGTAGCGTGGGGCAGATGCTTTTTGCCAAGGTATATCCGAAGCCACCGCGACGTTGTACCACAAGCGGATTGTCTCGGAGAGCGACTTGACGAAAATCGGGTCTAGTTTTCGCTTGGCTCGATTCTCGCGGCGAAGTATCCCCAGACAATTCGCCGCTGTCAGTAAAGAAGCGATAGGCACGTTCGGATCTAAAACTTGCGATAAAGAACACTCTGTCTCGGTTGTGGGGTAAGCCCGAATCGAGAGCGTTACACGATACCCATCCCCCCAAATACCCGTTCGCTTCGAGCGTGTCGATAACTGTCTCAAGGGCGGTTCCTCGCTCGGCGGAGAGCAGACCAGGCACGTTTTCCATGACCAACCACGCTGGGCAAACTTCTCTAACCAAGTCCATAAAGGTGAAGAA
>NZ_JANYJC010000255.1 GCF_025361915.1 Chamaesiphon sp. GL140_3_metabinner_50 | reverse complement strand
CCCAATCCCCCAACCCCCTTGGAAAGGGGGCTTTAAAGTCCCCCTTTTCAAGGGGGATTTAGGGGGATTCCAACCTAAGCCGGAGCAATTAGAGCGAGATCTGTTCTTAACCGAACTGTACCATCCACACTTCTCCTCCCGGAGCTGCTAAGTTTTGCTGTATGCTCTAAGACTATCGATCGATTGAATCTCTCGACGGTTGCGGGCGATAGTACTCCAGACAGATGAGTAACATCTGCGGATCGAAGATAATCGGTAAAAAGTGAATGCTGTTGACTTCTTTAAAATAAAACAGAATCGGTACGGGCTGCCAAAAAATCTGCCAATTTTCCCACTCACTATAGGGAAACGTCCGAATGATGGTGCTACCACGATAGACATTAAGCGTAGTTGTCGTAAATTCTAATTTAATGATGGTGGTTTGGATTGCCAGAAATAGCCCAAAGATGCCAATCCCTGCGCCCGCCCACAATTGAAATGTCGCAATCGGGATGGCTACCGCAGTTAGCACGATCGGAATCGTGTAATTGGGCGCGAGTTCGACACTTGCAGGTAACTGAGTTGGTGCGGGGTTAGTTGTCACAGGCTCAAAATCTCGATTGCTATTTTCGTTCATTTTAAACCACCCATCTCCCAATTCTCAAAACCATCCCGATCTTGTGTGCGATCGAGTGAATAATAACTACAAGTAGGCAAGGATCGATATTTGGGCTGACTCTAATCAAACGGGAGTAGAGCAGCAACAGCTAAATCTGCCCCCATCGATGATGTCGATCGACATATTTGCATAAAATTAGCGATCGCCGCCTAAAAACTCCGTCATAAAGTTGGGTAAATGAGTAATTCACCGTTTGATGATGAACTAGCACCCGCTGTATCATCGTTTTATATCTATTTAGACAAACTAATTAATGCATCGTCCAACAACCGGAAATATGCCATCTTAGCAGTTGCCGATCTGGGATTGTTTGCCATCTCGATTTGGACGGCAATCGTCTGGGAGTATGGATTCGATCGGCTACCTGCGGAAATTTTACATTACAGTAATTTTGTCATGTTAGCGATCGCCATCAAAATTGGCTCGTTCTGGATGTTTGGAATTTATCGCCAAATATTACAATATACGGGTAGAGAATTTATCTTTACCATTATTCAGGCGGTAGCCACTAGTTGCCTGACAATTGCCGTTACCGATCGATTATTTTTAGCTTCGACAATTCCGCTGTCGGTATTATTCAGCGACGGGGTGCTTGCCCTGCTGCTGGCAATTACCTTTCGACTTGGCGTGCGGCTAACGCGAGGCAAAGCGCGCCAGATCGAGTGTGATGCACCAGCGACGACTAAAGTAATTATCTATGGAGCGGGCGGAGACGGGCGGTTACTCGCTCAGGCTTTAGCCAGAGAAAGTGGCAAAAAATTAATTGGTTTTGTCGATGATGCGGCTCATCTCCAAGGTCGCAATATTGCCGGGATTCGCGTCTACGCGCCCGCAGAACTGCTGAAACTCAAAGCTACGATCGGATTTGAAGAAATTCTCTTGGCGATGCCCTCGATCGACACTCAACGCAAACGCGATCTGATCCAAAGACTCAAAATTCTCGGCGTACCTGTGAAAACAGTACCGAGTATTACCGAAATTTTAAGCGATCGCGGTTCGATTATCCAAATTCCCGTAATCGATATTGAAGACTTATTAGGGCGTAAAGCCATCGCCGCACGTCCAGAATTACTCCAACACGATATCGTGGATCGAGTCGTATTAGTTACTGGGGGCGGTGGTTCGATCGGTTCGGAACTCTGCCGTCAAATTGCCAAGCAGCAGCCTAAAATGCTGCTCGTGTATGAGTTGAACGAGTTTGCGCTCTATCAAATGGACATGGAATTGGGCGAAAATTACCCTAACTTAATTAAAGTTGCCTGCTTAGGTTCGGTTACCGACGATCGATCTTTGACGCGAGTGCTAAACAAATATAATGTCGATATTATCTATCATGCGGCTGCCTATAAGCACGTCCCGATCGTCGAAGCTAATCCGATCTCTGGTATGGTCAATAATATTAGCGGTACCCTGACTGCGGCTCGATGTGCGATCGATTGTGGCGTACCAAAATTCGTCCTTATTTCTACCGATAAAGCCGTGCGCCCGACAAATATTATGGGCGCAACCAAGCGCGTCGCCGAATTGGTACTCCAAGGCTTGGCAGATCTCCGCACTCACCATACCTGTTTTACGATGGTAAGATTTGGGAATGTTTTAGGTAGTAGCGGTTCCGTCGTTCCTCGCTTCAGCGCACAGATCCTCGCAGGGAAACCGATTACCCTCACCCATGCAGATATTACGCGCTACTTTATGACAATTCCCGAAGCCGCGACGCTAGTAATTCAGGCTGGTGCGATGGCAAAAGGCGGCGAAGTTTTTCTGCTCGATATGGGCGAACCAATTAAAATTTACGATTTAGCCGCCCAGATGATCCGCTTATATGGCTTAGAACCCGAACGAGATATCAAAATTGAAGTTACGGGTTTGCGCCCTGGCGAGAAAATTTATGAGGAACTA
>NZ_JANYJC010000170.1 GCF_025361915.1 Chamaesiphon sp. GL140_3_metabinner_50 | reverse complement strand
TTTCAACCCAATGGAGACAAGGAGGCTCGAACTCCTGACCCCTACAATGCCATTGTAGTGCTCTACCAACTGAGCTATGACCCCATAATACTTCTTAATTTACTCGATCGCGTTCCCGGTTGTCAAGGGGAAGGCTTTAGGTTTTGGGCTTTAGGCTTTAGGGGTTGGATTTTAGGTTGAGGGCTGTGGGATTAAGGTTTTAGGCAATGGCTGGAATCTGAATGTTTTCAATATCCTCATTCCTGGTATTCATCTATCCCTAAAGCCCAAAGCCTAAAGCCTAAAGCCTAAAAAAGCTAGGCTGGGAAAATCCGCAAGCGGCGATTGGGTTCTTCGCCGAAGCTGGCTGATTTAAGGCGATAGTGTTCGATCAGTTCGTGTTGCATTTTGCGGACATAACTCGATCGCGGTAACAATTCGACTGGTTGACCTTTGGGGATGACAATTTGCTCGACAGCTAATCGGGCTTCCTCTAAGGCTTCGACTTCATCATCGCTACCGTTTTGGGAGAACAAGCGCATGTCATCGGCTTCGGGGATGCCCGGATCGTCCATGTGCAGCATTCGTCGCAAGGTGCGGGTAATTTGGGGAATCGTGCCCGATTTGACGCTGTAGATCGGGACTTGCCGGACTTTACTAATCTGGCGAAGTTTGGAGTGATTTTTGATGTGGGTTCGCAGAGCGAGGACGGCATCGGCACTGCCAATATCTTTGGTTAAGACTACGGGGAGGTTGAGGACTTCAATGACTTGATCTAATTCATCGCGACCGATGCCGTAGGGGTAAACGTGGAGGGGTAATTCTTCGCCGTTTGCCCCGACTGGTGTGCCTGTTGAGTGGATGATGGCTTCATCGTCATCCCAGTTGCGATCGAGGAGTTGGGCGAAGCCCAGATCGGCCTCTAGGGTCGCCTGTGAGGCGTTGGTGGCGAGGGTGGCTGGCATGGGAGCCATTCGACCGCTCGATCGCCAGCCACGGGGCGTTTGGGGGGCATTTGGCGGCGGCATCAGACCATTTTTTAAGGCTTCGGGGAGTTCGCGGACGATCGAAACTTTGCCTGTTTCGTCAACGGTGCGAATTTGGGGTGTCGGTTGGCGGTTGCGGAGCAGGGTATCGACCATTTCGGCGACGCTATCATGTACTACCCAGCGATGGCGTTCGTGCATTTCGACGGCGATTTCAAAGGTGGGGGGAGATTTGCGTTCGAGGACGGTTTTTTGAGAGGCACGCCGACGGGCTTCGTCGTCGCCGAGGGTGACTGCTTGAATCCCGCCGATGAGGTCGGAGAGGGTGGGGTTTTTGAGCAGGTTTTCGAGGCGGTTGCCGTGGGCGGTGCCGACTAATTGTACGCCGCGTTCGGCGATCGTCCGAGCGGCTAATGCTTCGAGTTCGGTACCGATTTCGTCGATGACGATGACTTCGGGCATGTGGTTTTCGACGGCTTCGATCATCACTTGATGCTGAAGTTCGGGGCGGGCGACTTGCATTCGTCTGGCTCTCCCGATGGCGGAGTGGGGAATATCACCATCGCCAGCAATTTCGTTACTGGTATCGATAATTACGACGCGTTTGCCAAGTTCGTCGGCTAAGACGCGCGCAATTTCCCGCAGGGCGGTGGTTTTACCCACGCCGGGACGACCCAACATTAAAATCGATTTGCCCGTTTCTACTAGGTCGCGAATCATATTAATCGTGCCATAGACGGCGCGACCGACGCGACAAGTCAACCCGATAATTTCGCCCGTGCGGTTTCTCAAGCAGCTAATCCGGTGGAGGGTGCGCTCGATTCCGGCACGATTATCGCCGCTAAATGAGCCAATGCGATCGACACAAGCTTGCAAATCTGCACGAGTAATGGGGATTTCGCTGAGATCTTCTGCCCCGTCGGGAAATCTGGCTTCGGGATATCGCCCTAAATCCATCACTACTTCGACTAATACGTCGAGTTTGGGATGCTGTTCTAAAGTAGTCCGAATCGATTCCGGCAACACTGCCAATAATTGGTGCAAGTCGTCAGTGATTTGCATTCTGCCCAGACTTAAATTTTCGTCCATTACTGTTATTAAGGTGATTCTTTTTTTAACCGCCAAGGCGCAAAGGGCGCAGAGAAAGAATTAGAGTCGATATTTTTTAGTGTGGGAAAAGAGCAGCCTTCACCCCTTCTTCTTGCTCTTTTCCCCCAACACTTCCATCAACTTTGCTACTAGATAAATCTTTCAACTGTCCGACTAATTCGTGCGCGATCGCCACCGCAGCAGATAATAAGTCTGGATGGTTTTCTAGTCTCCCCGGATCGTCCGTGCGGGCATCTAATTCATCGAGAATCGACGATAGTAAAACGCGCGCGTAGCTACCATAGGCAACACCGTGGACGTGGGTGCGAGTAGTTGGGGGTAAGAGTTGACGTTCCCGGAGTTTGGGGACGGTGTAATGGTTGGTACCGCCAGCTAGTTGCACGTAGCCAGGAAGATTTGCACTGAGGACTTTTTCGCCTAATTTAATTGCCGCATGAGTCGTCCCCGCACCGATATCGCCACTCATCGGTCTGCCATCGGTTTGCCACAGCAGTGTGAAGGGTAATGGGTGGGGATGGTAGGTTGCGGAAATAGTAGCGTGAATCGATCGCAGGTAGGCGATTAATTCGCGACTATCGGGACAACTAATCGCTAGCAATTTAAGCTGATGGGCGACGGGTGCGAGGATGCCCCACAACCGCCGAAAGTCGTCTAGATGTCCGGTTTGGGTATGAATTTCGATCGCGTCGATTTCTCCAGCGGCCAGGGCGGGAAAGATACTACTCGGCGTGGCGGCTCGGTCGCGTGTGGTAATTAAACCCAATGGACAAATCGGCAAACATCGCCCGCAACCATAGCAACGACTATCGATGACTCCCTGATGTGCAATCGCATCTGCCGGACAAATTCGCTCACACGGGCGCGAACAATCAGCCGGACATCGAGTAGGGTCGAATTCGGCTTTGCGAAAATGGGGGTCGGTACCATCATTTAAACTCACCATCAACCAGGGACGATCCGACGCTCGATCGATCTTGGCTAATTTACTCGCAACTCTGAAGCCATCTGTTGCCGCCCTAATTACCGCTAAATCGGCAGCAACATCGATACAATCAGCTCCTGCTAATGTATAGGCGATCGCGAGAGAACGAATGGCTGGTAGATGCCCAAAGCTAGCCCCACAGATGAGTTTGAACCATGTACCCTTAACTAATGAGTTGGCGGGTGAAGGATATTGCACTAGGACTGGGATGAATTTTCGCTGACACTATTACTAGTGGAAATATATTACGTATGCTGAGTGAAAACATTCATGACCGTCACCTCTTTACCCTAAGTTTGTCAGCGTCCTGATGTTGTAAATTATATCGAGATTTACAGGTGTGTGGCGAGGAATCGTACCCGATGTTAATTTTCTGTAATGCGACTCGATCTCCATCCTCTGGGCAACCACCGCACAACTGACTGCCATCGCTACGGGAGGGTTGGGACAAATTGCCAATGTTGGTGCCCCAAAGCTAAAAATCATTGTTACTGCATAATCTCTCCCAAGCTACCCAAACTATGTAGGGATAGCAGTCGCTATGTGAGTTTGTAACAGCATCAGTTTTACTAGCGATCGCTAATGATGTTAATTTTATCGAATATATATACATTTTTGATTAGATAATTTAGGGGATAAAATGAATATAAATAGATTTTGGCAGCGATCGGTTCAAAGATTTTTAAAGATATTCAGAGAGATTATCCGTCGCTCTAAAAAATTGATTAGTCCGGGTCGAGTACTATTAGCTAAAGCTGATGCTCAAGGTAAAGGCTTACAAATAGATCTAGCGATAGATTTTTATGAAGCCATTCTTGGTTGTCAAAAAAAGATCCGCTTTAAACATTGGAAGACTCTTGCTAATGGCCGCATGAGACTAACGACCAAAACAACAATTGTCGAGATTCCGCCGGGAGTTGAATATGGTACCCGATTGCCGCTAACTGGTGTAGACGTTAGTGTCGATCGTCAGGCACCGCGCGATTTATATGTGTTTATTTCTGCACCGTTATCACAAGACAATTTTAGACGAGATGGCAACGATCTTTTGTCGATCGTCCAAATTACTCAAAAACAGGCAGATCGAGGTGCTAAAATTAATGTCGATACAATTGATGGAATCGATCGACTGATAGTTCCACTAGGAACTCAATCTGGCAGCTATGTAACTCTACTCGGTCGTGGTGTATGCAAGATGGGATCGCCGGGTGAGCGAGGCAATCACCTGTTTCGGCTAGTAGTTGAATCATCGCACCCAGATCGATCGCCGAAACTACCAGCTTTAAACAACCAAACTCAATCTAAATCATCGCAACAGCGACCATCATCAAGCAATCTTCATAGCGATTTAAAAATACTCTTAGAAGAGCTAATCGAGCGTGGTTGGGCAAAAGATGAAGGATCTGCACAAATCGCCAAAAAAGGTTTGATAATTCGCCCGATCGTTCCCCTCGGAACCCAACCACTTAGTCAGGAAATCTTCAACTCGTTTACTCTCTGCTGCATTCATGCAAATTTGAACCTAGTGAAAAGGGGTCTAGCTGAGATATCTTACTGCTAAGTAACTTACAATGAAAGCATTCCAGCTAAAAGATCGCGCCAACGAGGATTATGGAAGTTATTCTCCCGCCAGAATTAGAATTAATAGTCAGTCGTCAATTGACTAGTGGCAAATATCCAGATCCGATTGCGGTAATTCGAGCCGCGATCGAATTATTAGAGCAGCAAGACGATATCTACCAAGGAAAGTTGGGAGAACTGCAACAAGCAGTAAGAGTTGGCTGGGAAGCATCTCAGCGAGGTGAGGTGGTTGATGGTAAAATCGCGATGGAGCAGATTAGAGCAAATCTCAGATCTCGATACCCTCAGCAAGACTAATGACCGCTCAATTTCGCCTGACACAACCAGCAACTAAAGATATCGAAGAGATTGCCGATTTCATCGCTCAACAAGCTGGCTTGTCACAGTCAGAAGCATTTTTGAGCAAGTTAGAATCTAAATTTTTTAACATTGTCACTTTTCCACAAATTGGTAGAAAGAGAAATGAGATCCTGACTAATGTTCGCAGTATTACACTAGATAAATATTTAATTTTTTATTTACCAATCGGTGAAGACATTGAGATTCTGCGAGTAGTCAGCGGCTACAGAGATTTATCAAGATTGTTTGCCGATCCTGACGAATAAGGTATTCTTTCGATCGTCAGTAAAACAGTAAAAGTAGTCGATACAGCCAAAATTATGAGACTACCACTATACAAAGAAGTTGTTCTGAATCGAGATTTTTCCCAGTACGAACTTAAAAAAGGGGATGTTGCGATGCTAAATGACTATGTACCTCATCCCGCAGATGGTGAAGAAGGTTGTATTTTAGAAATTTATAATACAACAGGTGAATTTTTAAAGGTCGTAACCGTGCCAATCTCCAGCATCGAAGCTTTGAAGCGATCGCGTATCGACAACAACTGCTAAAGTATCTATCTAGTCTACGATTTATCATGCTTCCCCAACACCGCTGGCAAATAGCACCGAGTAACTTATCACAGGCTGCAACATTGGCGGCGGGAATCGTGCTGACACCTGGAGAGCCGACATCGCCATTACTGGCACAGGTGCTGATGAATCGGGGCATTAAGACGCTCGAACAGGCGGAGTTATTCATTCATCCAGAAACAGCCCAATTACCCTCGCCGTTGACCGAATTTCCCGATCTGGAGCTAAGTTTAGATATCCTGGTACATGCGATCGAGCATCAGTCTAAGATTGCGATTTGTGGTGATTACGATGCCGATGGGATGACTAGTACGGCATTACTGTTACGTGCGCTCTCGGCGTTGGGTGCGGATGTAGACTATGCGATTCCCAGTCGGATGTCGGATGGGTACGGGATTAACAAGCGAATTGTGGAGGAATTTCACGCTGAGGGTGTGAAGTTAATTATCACGGTAGATAATGGCATTTCGGCGGTTGCGGCGATCGCTAGGGCGGTAGAATTGGGCTTGGAGGTAATTATTACCGATCACCATGACTTACCGCAGGTATTACCGCCAGCACAGGCGATTCTGAATCCGAAACTAATTGCTGAGTCTTCGGTTTATCGGGCGATCGCGGGTGTGGGTGTCGCTTATCTGTTAGCTTTAGAATTAGCCAATAGACTAGATAAACCATCTCTGAGCGATGAGTTATTAGAATTATTTACATTAGGTACGATCGCGGATCTAGCCCCATTAACGGGCATCAATCGTCGCTTAGTCAAGCAGGGTTTACAATTATTACCTAATTCGCAAGTTACGGGGATTCAAGCCTTAATTGAAATGTCTGGGACTCAAGGCGGCACGGTAGCAAAAAGCACTGCGATGAAACCTGAAGATATCGGGTTTAGATTAGGCCCTAGAATTAATGCGATCGGTAGAATTGACGATCCGCAGATTATTATTAATTTGCTGACAACTAACGATATGGGTGTGGCTTTAGCCAGGGCGATTCAATGCGAACAGGTAAATAAACAACGCCAAGACATGTGCGCGCGGATCGAGCAAGAAGCGACGATGCCAATTACACCATGATGCCAACCAGGATGGACGATAACTAAAACGCGATTTTGTTTGATGTTATAAT
>NZ_JANYJC010000162.1 GCF_025361915.1 Chamaesiphon sp. GL140_3_metabinner_50 | reverse complement strand
GTACGATTGGGGATTGAGGCTTCGTTTCTAGATCTGAATCCCCCAAACCCCCTTAAAAAGGGGGCTAAGATCCGGATCTTAGTCCCCCTTTTTAAGGGGGATTTAGGGGGATTCTCTGGGGTCTAAGTAGCAAACTATCTTTTCAGCACGAAGCATGTGCCAAGGGAGCCAGTTCAAGTGGATAAGGCAGTGCAGCAAGCATCTGATTCATCCGCACCATTCCCTCGCGCTGAACTTTCGCTACGGCCGATCGCGACTCCAAACGTCTCATATAATTTGTAAGGTTGGGCAAATGTTGGTAGTCATAAACCAGCCGTAAATAAGTGAGCGTCGGTGCCGCAGTACAGTCTGCTAACGAAAACTGCTCCCCCGCCAGCCAAGTCCGATCTTGAAGTTTAGCTTCTAAAAAGTTACAAGCTGTTTCCAGCAACCTGCGCGCTTTGATTACCTTTTTCTTGCCGCGCAGCTCCAATTGACGCTGACTATCGGCAAACAGCACTTCTCGACTACCGTTGATATAGACATCGATAATTCTCTCGATCGATCGAATCTCTAACATCCGCTCTCGATCGAGCAAACAAGGCTGTTGAGGGAATTGACGATCGAGATATTCAATGATGATACACGCTTCAAAAATTAATTCTCCACTGTCGGTTTCTAAGGTCGGAATTTTACCAAAAGGATTAATTTTTTGGTACTGTTCCCGCACTTCTGGATCGGAAGGATTTACCTTAATTGGCGTAAAAGGGATATCTTTTTCATACAGAGCGATTAGGACTCGTTGAGAATAAGATGAAGCTGGGTTGTAATAAAGTTTCATAATTGTCGATCGGATAATGTTGGTTTACCCCCCCAACCCCCCCTTATAAAGGGGGGGCTTTCCGGTCTTGCTCCCCTTTATAAGGGGAGGGCTGGGGTGGGGTAAAGGACTACGCGGCAACTCAATAACTTAGTTTCGATCGCTAAAAATAGCCACGAATCCGATCGACAGTACCATCGATATCGTCTGGCAAATCATCGCCCCGCCAAGCTACATGTCCGTCTGGTCGTACCAAAACCAACGTCTTTTCATAAGTTTTGGCAATTTCCCGATCGTCGATCTGATAAGTCCGCAGGGGGACTTTTTTAGCTTGACAACTATCGATTAAAGCTGTGATATCGCGATCGCCAAAATTAAGTAATACCAAGCCGTGACCGAAGAGATCTAACGTCGATTTATTTGGTTCTAACCAGGCATGTGGAGCGCGACTGCCTGGATAGCTAGTTTGAGTCCACTCATCTGGTTTTTGAATGGGTGGTTTTTCTGGTTCGGTGGCAATAGCGGGCGACTCATAATAAAAGCCAAAGTGAATCCCAGGCGCGTTAAATTCGCGATTGACATCACTATTTTTCATTTTTTCTGTCACCTGTGCGCGTGCGCGCTCGCCTTCAGGTGATTCCAGCATAATTTCAGGTGGTAAAGTACGTTTGAGGGTACGTTCCAGATTGAGATTAGCCTCTTCTACAGCAGCAACCGCCAGCGGATGACGTTCGATTTGATAGGTATCTAGCAATTGGGAACCAGCCCACCCTTGCAACACAGCCGCCAGTTTCCAACCTAAATCTAAGGCATCTGAGACCCCAGTATTCATGCCGAACCCGCCGGAAGGAGATAGCGTATGCGCGGAGTCGCCGACAAAAAAGATGTTTCCCGACTGGTAATCCGTGGCAACTCGATGGGTTAAATACCACTGAGAGGTAGACAGAATTTCAATTGGCGTATCAATACCTACGGCTTCTTTTACTGCTTTTTCGGAATCGCGCAGGGTGCCATCTTCGTGGGGAGTGGCAGTTAAGCGATATAGACCCACCCCGTCCAGCGATCTCAGCGGATAGCGCAAATTATCTGGGGTCATCATAAAGGACACCAATGCTCGACGCGCTCCCAAAATCTCCGGTAGTTCTGGTGCATGAAAGAGAATGTTTTGAAATATGCGGGTGGGATGGTGGGCGAGCGTATCGACGCCGCAGGTTTTACGAATGAGGCTACTGGCACCATCGCAAGCAACCGCGTATTTAGCCTCGACCGTCGCTGTATCGCCGCTGACTAAAAATTTGATTTGACCGACAATTCCCTGCTCATTCGATTCCAAACTTTCCATCCGACAGTTGAGGTTAATCGGCCCAGCCGGAGCAATACCCAGCTCTTTCATCAGTAAGGGCACGAGCCAGTGATGGGGACAGGGATGTTCTGATTCTGGGCTATGGGGTGGTAAGGTTCGTTCGGCGTGACTACCAAACTTCAAGCGATGGATCTCGTGTTTGCCCAGAGCCGTAACCCAAGCAATATCTAGCGGATGGTCTGCTGGCCAACCCGCATCGCGAACCGATTGCGCTAAACCCCAACGGCGGAAAATTTCCATCGATCGCGGCCCGACAGTTCCAACTTTGGGGTGATCGATGACACCATCAGACTGTTCTACCAGTACATAATCAATGCCTTGGTATCGCAGTTCTAAGGCCATTGCTAGCCCCACGGGGCCGCCACCAACAATTAATACTTCTGTTTCGATCTTTTGATGATTCATAGCTGCTGGTAACTCCGAATAGGGGATAGGGGATAGGGGATAGGGGATAGGGGATAGGGGATAGGGGATAGGCTGAGATGGTGTG
>NZ_JANYJC010000141.1 GCF_025361915.1 Chamaesiphon sp. GL140_3_metabinner_50 | reverse complement strand
TTAGGTAGGGGCAATGTCTTGTCGGTGCTTGGTTGATTTTCACGGTCGGGAAACCCGACCGAAAATCAATCCGCTTTTTTATTCGGGGGGAACCCTAGACATAAAACCGCCGCTTCATGAATTGCCCCTACCTAAATGGCTCGCAATCTCCCAAATCATTGGATAATCTGTGGGTAATGGATAGCCTTTATAAGGGGGGGTTGGGGGGGTAAACCAACCCAAAACAAAGCCGATCCGACTTGTGTGTACGCGGTAGCCTGCTAACCGATCGAATAGTTTAATCGTTAGCACCGAACTATTCGATCGCGCCGAGCATTTTCAAAGAACCGATCGTCGCGGGGGTTAATCCGGTAGCTCCGGTCAGATTTAAGCCCGAATATGGCGGTACGGGTTTCCAGGTGGCAAGGCATTCGCCTGTAGTTAGATCCCATTTAATGATGTCATCGGCACTGCTACTCACCAATTGCCGACCATCGGGATGATAGCTAATCGATAAAACGCGATCGCGATGTCCGGTCAAGGTTTGAGCTACTTGCCCCGTTTCAAGATCCCAAATCTTAATCGTGCGGTCGCTACTAGCTGATGCTAAGAATTGCCCATTAGGACTAAATTTCACCGCTACGACTTCATTGCTGTGTCCCTCAAAAGTTTGTAATAGTTTCCCTGTCGCCACATCCCACAGCCGGATCGTCCGATCGGCACTACAGGTCGCAATAGAGCGACCGTCAGGGCTAAACGTAAGATCCCAAATCCAGTTACTATGCCCAGCATAACAGCCCCACAATTCACCCGTGGCGACTTGCCACAATCGCCAGTAAGAGTCAAAACAACCCGTTGCCAGGAGTTGACTATCGGGACTAAA
The DNA here is from genome assembly GCF_025361915.1 of Chamaesiphon sp. GL140_3_metabinner_50. Lineage (GTDB taxonomy): Bacteria > Cyanobacteriota > Cyanobacteriia > Cyanobacteriales > Chamaesiphonaceae > Chamaesiphon. The sequence goes on along the minus strand of NZ_JANYJC010000141.1, from coordinate 4,093 downwards.
AGCGATCGATCTCACGACATTTTGATGACCGATTAAAGTGGCAACTAATTCGCCTGTAACCCGCCAGATATACACTCTAGTCCCGTCCATGCCGACTCCGGCGATGGCATCTCCATCGGGACTAAATTGGACGCTCCAGACATCTCCCGATCGGGCTGAGAAGGTCTGTTCTAAATTGCCCGTCTGGGCATTCCATAATTTAACGGTACCATCGGCACCACCGCTCACAACCGCTCGACCGTCAGGACTGTAATCGACCGACCAGACGCACAATTGATGTCCGGTAAAAGTTTGGATTACTTGTTGAGTCCGAGCATCCCACTCTGTAACCGTCCCGTCTTGAGAGCCAGTTAACAGCTTATCGCCTGCTGGATGAAACACCACCGATTCGATCCAGTTGGAGTACCCTTGCCAGCAGTATAATTCTTGCCAGGTGTCGGTAGCCCACAAGCAGATCGCCCGATCGCCGCTGGCGGTAACTAAGAACTTGCCATTGGGACTAAAATGCAGAGTGGCAACCCAAGTAGTATGTCGGTGGAGAATGGCGACTTGTTGTTTGGTGCTAATATTCCAAATTTTAACGACATGACCGACATTGCCAATCGCTAGCATCTGACTATCGGGACTAAATTCGATCGCAAATACCCAATTGCGATATCCAGACATAATTTCTAAGACAGTCCAAGTGGCAACATCCCAAATTTTAATCGTGCCATCACCACTACAGGTCGCTAGTAATTTGCCATCGGGACTGAATCTGACCGACCACACGCGCTTGGTATGTGCGGTTAATTCGTGCAGACACTCACCCGTTGCAGCATCCCAAATTTTGACACTGCAATCGTCGCTACCCGTGGCGAGGAATTGCCCGTCGGGACTAAATCTGACCGAAAATACTGGTTTGGCATGTGCCGAGTAAGTATTTATTAGTTCGCCAGTCGATGCATTCCACCAGCGCATCGATCCATCGCCATGCGCTGTCGCTAATATATCAGCGTCACCCGCTGCTAGATGCACCGTTTTAGGGCTAAAAGATAGCGACATTACTTGGTAATTATCGGCTTGTAAAACGTGGCTGGCTTGCCCCGTTGCGACTTTCCACAGGCGCACCGTCCCATCTTGGCTGGCACTGGCGAGGGTGCGACCGTCGGGGCTAAATGCCACCGACCACACCCAACTAGTATGACCTGTTAACCGGAAGGGAATTCTTTTGGTGGCAATCGAGCCGATATAAATACTGCCGTTATATTCTGCTGCGGCAATTAGTTGCGAGTCGGGACTAACAGCGACTGCAAAAATGCCGCCGAAGTAATGTGTAAAAATTAAGTCGTTAAAATCGGCACCGCTAAAATCGACGTTGTGCAGCATCTGGTCTTGAAAATTGACTTGCCGGATCGGTAAGTTGGCAAAGTTGTAGCCAGTCAGATCGATTTCGAGATATCGGAGCAGATTGATGATATTTCCGCCGCCATAGTGGTTCGTGCCGCGATAGTGAGTCTGTAAGCTGACGATAATTGCTTGGAGGTGTTCGGCTAGGGCTAATTTATGCCCGAATTGTAATAGTAATCGATCGGCGATCGGCCCTAAGATCTGGCGTTGTTGAATCTGGTAAATATACTTGGGCGATTCTGCTGCCATGAGTGGGTAACTCAACCACAGTGGTAAGACTGGGAGCCGCTGTGCGTGTAAATCCCAGTTAGTTAATTCCCTTACGACTCCATCGATGAGGCGTGCGGTCATGTATTCCATTACTACCGCCTGCTGGGTAAATTTACCCCGGCTGTATTCGATGAGCGATCGCCGTTGTAACGATTCTAAGGTGTCGAAGAGACTCGACTTAGAAATCGTGGGGACGATCTGCGGGTGTAAATCGCCCAGGGATAGACAGTTGCGCTCGATCGCCAGCCAGTACATGACCGTTTGGGCGGCGGGTGAGGTTCGATCGAATTGTCGATCTAAGAGTTGACGAATGCCACTAAATATGCATATATCTGTGTTCAGGAATGCTCTAATGTCGCCATCGAACAGATCGTGAATGGATGTGGCGACAATATTTAAAGCCAGTGGATTCCCACTGTAAATATGCCATAACTGGAGCCTGTCGTGTGGGGATGGTGATAGCCCCTTAGCATTGAATAAGTCTTCGATCTCTGGCGCATTCAGCCCGGAGATCGCCAGCGTGCGTACGGGCAATTTCTCGCCCTCTAATGGCACGATCGCTTCGGGTTTTTCGCGACTAGTCAGCAACAGACAACTCTGATGCGACGATGCGCCAATCCGCTCGAATAGTTCTGTGTAGCCCGGTGCTGGCTGCTGACTCGCGGCGGGGTTCTGACTGGGGATAATGGCTTCGACATTATCTAAAATTAACAAATACCTTTCCTGGCGCAAGTAGGCGAGCAAATGAGCGATTTGGGTGGCGATATTTTGCTGCGGATCGATCGTCTCTGCGCGATCGCTCAAGCTGTAAATTAGTTCGGGGATGAGCTGTTGGAGTGGTGGTGCATTGCGGAGCGATCGCCAGACAATTTTGGTAAAATGGGGTTGGAGCTGTTGCGCCAGTTTGGTAACTAGGGTCGTTTTCCCGATCCCACCCATGCCTAAAATGCCGACTAGCTTACAGCGATCGGCTCTTACCCAGGTGGTGAGTTGAGCGAGTTCCGCCACTCGTCCATAAAATACCGCCACATCTGGGGCTTCACCCCAATCGAGAGCGGCATCTGAATGCGGGACTGGTGCCGATCCCTCGATCCGGGGCTGGCAATAATCGCCGCGCTCTAGTTCGAGATTGAAGGCTGTAAAACAGAGTTCGAGTGTCTGTTTATCTACTGAAACCGCCCGCGCGCCAGCATCTGAGACGCGATCGAATATTTTACCGATCGTCTTGAGCGATAATCCTGTCAGTTTGGATAATTCTTCTTTGGTATAGCGATCGCCAAAATTGACCGATCGTTCTATTTCCTGTCTTGCTGCAAGCAGTTTTTGATAGCCGACAGCAGTTAAAATCGCACCCCGTCTGCGGTTAGTCTGGCGATTTTCCATATTACCTCAAGCGTAATTTTATATCGATTTGGTACGCGATCGGGCTATTTACCAGGAATTGGTAGCTCACTAGTTGTATTATGCACCCGATCCGGGCAAGTTAAAGGGACTTTATCGCCGCAGATGTCCCGAACATTAGCTAACTAACCACTGCACCGGATTCGGGTTAGCTAAAATTAAGATCCCGCTAAGTTATTACTAACTTACCAATCTTCCCTGGCATTTACCTAAAGTGAAGTGCGAACATAATAACAAGACTACACCACCCTGTTAAAGATTCGATGTAATTTTCCTGTCAGGTAATCTGACAGGAACTCATCGCCGATTTTATTTACTCGAAGTTGAACGATTCGATCGATCGCCGATTTTACCGTCGCGATCGAGTTGTCTCCTAATTATGTTTCCGCTCGATATCATCGGGGGATAATTTATTACAACCGGGGCGATACTAGTGAAGCGATCGCGGACTTCGATCGGGCTAGAACGATCCAAGATCTGAATTTAGAAAAGTTAATCGATCGCGATGAAACGGGCTTTTATGCTGAAGGTTTAGCACTCTATTATACGGGTCGATTAGCAGCGGCGATTTCTATGCTCGAAATAGCTTTGTCGATCGCCCAACACCTCGGTAATTCCAGTTTTCAGGCGCACATTTTACAGCGATTACAGCAATTTAAGATCGATCGGAAATAGTTTAATTAACCGCTGCAATAACTTTACCCAATTTGTGCCCAGTGGTACTTGAATTATCGAGCTAACCAAGCCTCTAAATCTGCCATCGCGGTGAAGTCTAATAAAGCTTCACCCAATTCCTCCAATCGTTCTAGAGGTAAAGATTTGATTCGTTCTTGCAATTGATTCGGCATCTTCCCGACTCGTCGAGTTAACAGCCGCAAGATTAAAGCCTGTTCCTTAGCTTCACCTCTAGCTTCACCTCTAGCTTCACCAATTAACTCCCCCTCAGCCTTGGCTTCTCGATAAACTCTAGTCTGTTCTAAATTGATACCTAGCATCACATCTACCTCATCTCTACTCAGATTACTAAGATCGG
>NZ_JANYJC010000116.1 GCF_025361915.1 Chamaesiphon sp. GL140_3_metabinner_50 | reverse complement strand
CCGACTTTTTGAAAAAGTCGGGGATCTGATGTGGCTGAGATTTTAGACTAAAATGGACATCTAGAGTTTATTAAAATTCATGCTATGAAATCGATTGCATGTGCTGGCACTATTAGTGCGAATGGCGAATTAGTACTCGATGAGCCTTTGCCTCAAAATCAACCCAGTCGAGTACAAATTGTGATTTTATTTCCAGAAGCACCAGAATTAGCCGATCTCACGCCAGCGCAATGGAATAAAACAGCAGCCAATAATCCCAGCTTTGCTTTTCTCCACGATCCTGAAGAAGATATTTATACCCTTGAAGATGGCATAGCCGTAAGTTATGAAGGGTAAAATAGTACTGGTTCAGTTCCCCTTTGATGACCTCTCAGATCTCAAAGTTCGACCCGTTTACTGTCTTACTAATGCGATTGGTGATTACAAGCACGTCGTTTTCGCTTTAATTACCAGTCGAATTCCGACAACACTTCTAGATACAGACTTAATTATCGATTCGACCCATCCAGATTTTAATCTTAGCGGACTCAGACAGGCATCGACAATACGCCTAGATCATCTCGTCACCCTCCGCCAATCGATGATTCGCCGCGAACTTGGCTCTTTGAGTTTAGCTACCCAGGATAAAATTGTAGAAATTATCGTTAATTTAATTCAGTCTTAATCGATTTACCGCGATCGAGGGTCATTTGGATGTTTAGCTTGTTAATTGCCTAAATCTAGCAACCAGAAACTCAATTTTTGAAAAGCCGGGTTTCTGTCGATTCTATTACTATGAACAGATTGAAGTGTAGAAAACCTATTACAAATGAAAATATTCTGCGAGTGTGGTCATATTATTCATGATAATACAGATTGTATCAGCTACAAAGCCAGTTTTATAGCCGACCAAGATTCTTCTGATTTGCGCTATAAAATAGAAGAACAAATTAAAAAATTAGTAACGAATATCGAAGATGCTGCATCTAATAAAATTGATGTAGATGTATTAATTGAAGATACAATGACAGATATATCTGATACCATAACTGACTATAGTCCCCGGACTATCTATCAATGTTCGGAGTGTGGTCGTCTCTTTGTTGATGATAATCAATTTTATACTCATGTTTTCATATCGCAAGATAATTCAGTGCCAAAGAATTTGATGCGCTCAATTAAGGGCGATGAGTGGAAGTTTAATCCACATTGATTTATATTTATTTTTCAGTACCCGTCCAGTTACTAAAAAAGAACGTAAAGCTTATGAGTCAGATCTCTGAAATGGATGATGATTTGCAACCCGAATATGATTTTACTCAACTCACTGTTGTCGCTCGTGGAGCAGGACGCAAGAAGTCTTATGTAACTATCCAGTTAGATCCTGATGTCGCCACAATTTTTCCAGATTCTGGTGCAGTTAATGAAGGATTGCGCCTGTTAATGAGACTAATTAAACAGCAACAAAGTTTACAGTCCGTAACTGAATCAGAAAAAGTGTAATTTAATATTGTCACTAGTAGTGCTTTTATTAAAAACGAACGCAGGTCAATTAAAGAATTACATCTGACTATTAAACATTAAAACTAACAGATGATTGTTACTACAAATCCAACTATTAATATTTTATGTCAACCGACATCAGCCGCTTGGCTCGAACAAGCATTAGGGAATATCGATACCATCTTGCTCGATCATTCGCATTGCGAGCGCAAAGCAGCCAGCACCGCAATTAATATGATGTTTCGCTACCCATCCAGTCATAAACTGGTGCGGCAATTAACCGCCATCGCACAAGAAGAATTAGAGCATTTCGAGCAAGTCAATCAGATTCTCGAACGACGTGGTGTTCCCCTCGCACCGCTCAATGCACCGCCTTATGGGAAGGGATTGATGAGCCAAGTGCGTACTCAAGAACCCCACCGGATGCTCGATTCGCTCCTGGTTTCGGGATTGATTGAAGCGCGTTCTCACGAGCGACTGGGATTACTCGGTAGCAATCTTCCCGATCCGCAATTAGCGGCATTCTATCGAGGGTTAATGGCATCAGAAGCCCGTCATTTTGGGATTTATTGGTTGCTTGCCGATACTTATTTCGATCGTCCGCTCGTGCAATCTCGCCTGAGTGAATTAGCGATTTTTGAAAGTAATTTACTTGCCAATCTTCATCCCGAACCCAGAATTCATAGCTAAGAATCTGTCGGTGTCGCATCGGGGTAAAAAGTCACGATCGCGTTATCTTCTTTAACAAATACTGCCGAATAAGTATGTCCTGAATCTGCATCGACAACCGGAAAATTAATAACCGATCGCGATTTAGATCTACTTTTAAATGCTACTGTTGCCGCTACTAATAATTCTGTTGCATCCGTAACTAAAGCATAACCATTGTGTCGATCGATAATAAATCGATTGCCATGTTTTAGCAACACTCCTAGCGTATATATTACCCCGGCGATAGTTTCTTCTTGATGGTGATTATCTGGCAATCTTCCCGCCACTCCTAGCTCTTGTAATTGCAGATATCGCCCCGCATAATGCATTCCTTTGAGTTGCCCATCATCGATGGTGCCACAGAAAACATGCTCGAAACCAGCTCGTTTAAACCAAATTTCGGTCAAATCGGCAATAAATTCAGCGTCGGTAGTTCGTCCTGGAAAAATTTCACCATTTACCGCAGTTTTAATTAATTTTAAGACTTGTGGATAAGCTGTTAATAATTTAATAAAATCTTGAGCATCAACTCGATCGCCTACATTACCACATACTTGCAATAGATCGCGATCGAATGCAGATAATTCTGGCGGTGATGGCGTAATATCGACTTCAATTCCGTGCGGAAAATGATGTCGTTCGGGATTATCGATGCGATCGAAAAATGGTGCTAAATGTTTTTTACGAAGGCGAGGTTTTTCCATTTAGTAGATCCGAGTTGGATAGTATGGGCAATTTACTTCCACCAGCATAACCGATCGAACCAGGTAAACTTTTGCCGTCGCTGGCGTTGATACGTATGCCACTCTTGCGCGGTTTGATAGATGAATTCGGTATAACTGGGCGACAAACAGGGAACGGCAGTCAGATCGGCGATTTTGAGTTGATTATGGATGGCGATCGCGAAAATTTGAATTAATTCTGGTGCATTGTGACCGAATATTTCTGCACCTAAAATTCGTCCGGTGGGGGTGACAATAACTTGACAAAAGCCGCTATTAATGCCGCTTATAATTGCCTGAGGCGAGTTTTTTAAATAACTTTGCAAGACGATCCGATCGCGGCGGTTGCTATTGGTTGCCATGCTGAGTGTCATGCCGACTCTGGCTAGCGGCGGATCGGTATATACCGCCCACGGTAAGTTTTGATAACTGTTATAGTCAATTTTAGTTTTGCGCCGCGATAGTGCATTGCGGACGGCGATTTTGGCTTCATATTCAGTCAAGCTCTGACTGTGATAGCCACCCAAAACATTTCCACAGACACCACCACAAGCATAAATTCGCTCGTTAGAAGTTTGGAGCTTATTATCGATCGAGATGCCTTTTTCGGTATAGTCTACACCCACGCCGAGCAAATTAAATGATTCTAATCGCGGTCGATCGGGTAAAGCGATAAATATCTCATCGACAGCGATCGTTTCATCGCCGAGCGTAACTAACTTAGCCCGATTTTCGGTATCGACATTAGTAACAATCGTTTCTAAATAAATCTCCACTCCATCGGCTTCTAATTGCGCCTGAATGAGATTGGCAAGATCGGGATCTTCGTATGGCAAAATTCGTTCGGTTTCGACGATTAGTGAGACTCGACATCCTAATTTTGCCAAGGTTTGAGCCAATTCTACTCCCACCGATTCCGAGCCAACAATCGCCCAGCGCAACGGAATTTGCCGATCGACTAAACTTGGCAATCGATCGAGTACCATATAACCCGCAGCTTGAATCCCCGGAATTAACGGATAATGCGAAATCGTACCAGTCGCGATCAGATAAGCACGAGCGCGCAGCACTCTATTCTCGACATTAAAAGCCAGTTGGGGACGACGACAAAATTCACCCATCCCGACGATCGTATCTACACCCATCGCCGCTAAGACTGAATTGCTCAATTGCCGATCGAGCCTATCGATCGCCGCTTCCGCATACTTCCAGGGGTAGCTAGTTGGCTGCTGAAGCCGCGTTCTCTCAATCCGATGGGATTGTGCTATTCGCGCCAACGCATAGGGGTAGAAATCGCGCTGAGGATGGAGTCGTTCGTCAGCTAGCTGCGGTAATACCAACGCCACCCGCGCCTGTAAATTGACAGCTTCGATCGCCGCTGCTCTCGCCGCTGCTGTCGCACCAATAATTACTAAGTCGTATTCTAGAGTCAAAATTGGGAAAGAGGGGAGATGGGAGATGGGAGATGGGAGTAAGAAGTAAGAAGTAAGAAGTGGAAAAATCCCCTCCTCGGAGCGAAAAGTGCGTTCTTGGGGTTTCCCCAAGTAAAGCACCTTTTCAAGACAGGGGTGCCCAAAGGGCGGGGCGTTGCACTGAGCGAAGCCGAAGTGTGGGTAGATCTTTGCTAAAACCTAAAACCTAATACCTAACACCTATCCTCTAACCAAACCGATAACCGAAGCCGCGTACGGTGGTGATGTATTGCGGTTGGCTGGGATCGATTTCGAGTTTTTCGCGCAACCAGCGAATGTGAACATCTACGGTTTTGCGATCGCCGATAAAGTCAATCCCCCAGACGCGATCGAGTAATTGCTCTCGATCCCAGACGCGGCGCGGGTTTTGCATAAATAGTTCTAATAACCTAAATTCTCTCGGCGAGAGATTCACATCGATACCGCGTACTGCTACCCGATACTCTTCAGGATAAAGTACGACCTCTTGAAATTGAATAGTTGGCGGATCGGCAGCCACATTCAGCCGCTGACGACGCAGCAGCGCGCGACAGCGTGCGACTAATTCTCGCATACTAAACGGCTTACTGATATAATCATCTGCGCCTACTTCTAATCCTAATACCCGATCGGTTTCGGTGGTTTTAGCACTGACAATTAAAATCGGGACGTGATTATTTTGGTATCGTAAAAATCGACATAAATCTAAACCGCTGACTTTAGGCAGCATTAAATCGAGAATAATTAAATCGAAGGGAAACTCTTGGAGTTGGGGAGTTGTGGCTTGACACTGTGTCAGCGCACTATGTCCATCTGCGACAGCAACTACTTCATAACCCTCCTCTTCTAACCCTAACACGAGCAGTTCTCTAATCGATTCTTCATCTTCTACTACTAAAATGCGATTGGTGACTGTGCCTAATTGCCCGATAGCAGAGTGATTCGACATGTTGAGTGCGAGCATCATCACAAATAACGAAAAAAGATAAGGAATTGATTGTCTAATCTAAAGTCTTTAAACAAGTATTTAGGTAGTCCGATCGGGGGCAAAATTTTTTGTATCTACACTATTATTAGCAGGCGATCGCCTCTCTCACAATGCTACACGATAAATAGGTAATAATTGTGGAGATATCGAGAGATGGCGATCTCTTTGTTGAGTTTACTCGACGACGACGCGAAGTGTCGCTAAAGTTGGATCGCTACACCCCGCAATTTCACCGCCGAGATCGATAATTTTTTGCAAGTAAGTAAGTGCGACTGTCGTGATGATTTCACCTGGGATTAAGACTGGAATCCCCGGTGGGTAGGGACAAATTGATTCGGCACTAATTTTGCCAACAGCTCGATCGAATGGTACGCTAATATGGTGCGATCGATCGGCTTGACGTGGTGTAATTGCCATCTGGGTAATAATATTAGTCGGTGGCTCGATCGAGGTTAAATTTAGCTGTCGATAGCGATTGTAATTGCTAGCTAGTTCGGTAAATCCTGCGACTAATCGATCGATATCGGCGAGTGTATTTCCCAGACTAATAATAAATGTTAAATGTCGGACTGATGGTAATTCGGCAACAATGCTAAACCCTGGATGTTGCGGCAATCTTGCTGACTCAGTTAAAATTTCATCGGCTTCAAATCCAGTTAGGTTCAAACCCGTGACGGTGACAGTCAATCGCGTCGGATCGAGATATTTCCAGCCCGGTGTGGGGGCATCTAATTTAAGTGTCGAAAGTCCATCGATCCGCTCGATCCGCTCTCGCGCAATTCTGGCTAACTCGATTGTTTTTGCCATCAACTCTTCGCCATGTAATGCCATTTGTTGGCGCGCCGCGTCTAGAGAAGCTAATAGTAAATAACTCGGACTAGTTGTTTGCAATAGCCGTAACGCTCGACTGACTCTCTCGATATCGATCCGAGGGCTATTTACATGCAACATCGCCGATTGAGTCAACGCACCCAATAACTTATGCGTCGATTGTACCGCCAAATCTGCCCCCACACTTAACGCCGCAGGTGGTAAGTCGGCATGGAACCCAAGATGCGCGCCGTGAGCTTCATCTACCAAGAGCGGAATCTGATAACTATGGACGATCTCCGCAATGGCAGCTAAATCGCCACACGCGCCGTAATAAGTCGGATAGACCACCATCACGGCTTTAGTATCGGGATGCTGCTCTAGCGCGAATTTAACCGCCGCTGGAGTAATGCTATGTGCCAGATCTAACTCTCGATCGTATTCTGGCTCGATAAAAATCGGCACCGCACCAGCATGAATGACACCAGCAATGGCGGAAGAATGGATATTACGAGGCAAAATAATCTTGTCCCCCATTCCACAAGTTGCCAAAATTGCCGCAATAACTCCGGCTGTCGAACCATTGACTAAAAACCACGTCTGTTGCGCGCCAAAAGTTTCAGCAGCTAAAGCTTGCGCGGCGGCGATAATGCCTGTGGGGGCGTGGAGATTATCCAATCCTGGCAGTTCTGGTAAATCCCATTTCAACACATCCGCCCCCCACCGATCGACTAAACTAGAGTTCATCCCGACACCGCGTTTGTGCCCAGGCGTATAAAAAGCCGCATGATTTGTGCTAACCCACGCCTCAAGTGCGTCGATAATTGGCGTTTGACACTGATTCGATCGATTCATTTATTGCCAACTAAAACTATCCACTATTCACTATCCACTATCCACTGAAACACTAGTAACTCTGTTTTAAGGCAAGATCTGAATTAACCCAACTTTGCTCGAACTACCAGCGCGGTGATATTATCATGACCGTTATATTCGTTGGCAAAATCGATAAGTCGATCGACCCCATCTTGCAGATTGGCATTAGGCGAAAGTAAGGGTGCAACATTTGTCAACCAATAGTTTTCGAGTAATTGATTATCTGTCAAACCATCAGAGGCTAGTACGATTAGCGTATTTTCTTGAAGTTCAAAAAACCGAATATCCGGGGCGATATAATTGCGATCGCGTGGGCCGATTGCTTGAGTTAATTGATAAGAATCGGGACGACCGTAAGCAATGTCTGGATCGACTCCCCGTAAAATTTGTTGTTGCCCCACTTCGTGATCGAGCGTGAGTTGAATTAAACCTTGAGTGGGAGTAATTCCATAACAGCGCGAGTCGCCGACGTGCGCCACGGCAATATTCCGATCTTGGACTAATACCAGCACTAGCGTGGTACCCATTCTACCGCTACCGTGGGCAGATTTTTTTTGATTGATCTCAAATACCGCCTCATTCGCCGCGACGATACCTTCACGGATAGTTTGCTCGTCGGGGAGAGTATCGCCGTCCCAGCGAGTGGCAAAATAGTCTCGCAAGATATCTACTGTCATCGCGCTGGCAATTTCGCCCCCGTCGTGTCCCCCCATCCCATCGCAGAGAATGTAGACACCGCGCGCGTTGATGCTATTACCTTTCGGGCTATTTTGGCGATCGATCCGACTCACCATGCCATAGCAATCTTCATTATGGTCGCGTTTTTTGCCTGTATGCGTCGCTGCTGCATCTTCTAAATCGATTAAATTTTGGGCAAGCGAGATTGTCGGTGCCTCTTGGGGAGTGCTTAAATCTGCCGAGACTGGCGACTGGAGTGGCGCGCTGAGTTGTTTGGGTTCTAGTTCGTAGGCAATTTGCTGAAGTCTCGATCTAACTTCTTCAATCCGTTCGATTTCGCCGCTTTGGATCGACTGGAGCAAGTTGGCAATTGCCGAAGAGGCGGGACGATGAGATTCGACTTCATTTACCGGGAAGCGATCGAACAATTGTTTCCACATTCGTGCTAAATCTGCAAGCTGGAGTTGCCTATCGACTGGCTCTGGGTGCAACCGTTGGAAGCAGATTCTCGCGTCTTCATCGAGCAGCAAGTTAGCGGTTTCGAGTAAGCTTTGGCGCATTTGCCACGGTTCGAGTGCTACCCACAGTTTGAGTGTCGAGTCTAGCCAATAAATCGTTTGGGAAGAGGGAATTTGGGGATCGTTCCAGCTAGCGGCTAATTGTGTCCAGTTGCTGCGATCTTCAACGATTGTCACGGCTTTACCATCATGACTCCAACTATCGCGAATCGTCGGCACCGTACCGGGTAAACTGACTTGGAGCGCGATATATGCTTGCGCGACTTTGGGAATGCCGTGCGTATTCCAAAACTGCCATTGTCGATAGGCAGCAATTGGTTTTGCGGCTGTTGTGCTGTCTGGCTCCGACTCAGCATCATCAATCGGGCTATCTAATGTGACGGGTTCTTGCTCCATCAATATCTCCAAGAGGGTATTACAGAATGGTTGACGATCGATTACCCGGACTTGGCTAGAGTCGCCCGGTTTCAGTAGCTGAAGGGCTACTGGATCGAGCAATCTATAGTTACATTGAGGATCGAGATAGGTAGTCGCCACTAGTGGCTCGCTGTTAATGACCGGATCGACTGTCGGTTCGACTCGTGTCTGGGTGGGTATCGATGGAAATCTGCTCTCAAATTTGTCCGCTGTCAGATCTGGCTCCGACAAATCCCAAGGACTTGGCTCTAGCTCGTCACTGGGTGGGGCTGCGACAAGTTTGTCTGGTTGGACGAGCGATTCGAGGATGTCACCAGCTCCATCCCACAGGCTGAGATCGTCCAATGAGAGATTACTATCGCTGGCATTAACTTCGGCGAAGATCGGTTCGATTTGCGCCAATTTATCCCCTAGTTCGCTGCTGTCTGCTGACTCCACTCCCACCTGCTGGGTGGCTGTTTCGCCTGTCGGTTCGATAATTGCCCACCAATAAGTACCGCTGCTGGTTTGGCACTGCGGACAACTTTCGGCATCAAAGTCTACATTTTGCCCGCAATTGCGACAAACATAGTGTTTGAGCGACTTACCACAACCTTGACAAAAATTATTGTGTTGGGGATTTGTTAATTGACAGTATGGACAGCTAATCATATTGGTAGATGACAACAGAGCACTTTAGAGATGTAGGCAAGCAACCTCAATAGGTGCGAGTATTGAGTAGGTTGTAATAGTATCAATATTACACCAGTCAGATCGGGCAGGTTTAATTCCCCGTAGGATTGCCCGCATCTTAGCAACTCCAACAAATCTCCGGTAAGGTCGGCAACTCCAAACTTACCTAAGATTAAATCTAGTTTGCCATGTGTCAGTCTCAGATTGAAATAATCTAACTAAAATAAATCTTCTATTATCTATACTTCCCATGCGGTTGGATTAAATTTACAATTTCTCGATCGTTATATGAGTAATTGTTATCGATCGGGCTTGACTTTTAGTTCCGCCTCAATCAAAATGACGCATTAATTGTAACGTGCCTAGCCCCAGATCGTCATCGGCGAGAGATTTAGTTTCCAGAAAAGCGATTGTCTCTCGGATGCCAGGATTGCCCCGTGCCTTACCCGTCAAGCCTTGGGCGACGATCAAGCCGCAATATCCTTGAGTTTTGTTGCTCCGCTGGTGCCACTTTTTGCGCGCTTCCATGTGTACTGCGCTGTCATTATCGAACTCGCCAAATAGCTGCATTTCATCATCGGCGAGTTGTAAGATGCCCAAGTCGAACCGATCTCCGGCGATCGGATCTTCACCAGGATTGAAGCAAATTCCCTGTAAGCCGCCAGCCTGTTGAATCCGCTCGATAATTTCGCGGGCTTTGGGGCGAGTCGTCTGGATCAGGATAATTGGTAACCCTTCGCCCAAAGGCTGGACTTCGCTCGATTGGTGATAAACAACCGACTGACGAATGATTTCGACTCGATCCCAGGGCATCATCCCCAAACTAATAAATGAGTCGTTGGGAATTAAATCCTCGCGAATTTGGAGTTCGAGCGGATCGAATTCATCATCATTTCCCAGTGCCAGATGCATTTTCAGCAATTCTTGAGAAAGTTCTGGTAATGTTTCGACGATCGCCGTTTCGCTACGGGATGGCGGTGCGGTGCCACTTACGCGCAATATTGGTTCTGGCGCGCTCAGATCGGGGATCGTCACTTCGATCGTCGCTGAGAGACTGGGTAGTTCGTCTGCGTCTAATTGCTGCCTAAAATCGGCTATGAACTGTTTAAGAGCCATCAGTGCCACATTCGTCGCGATCGCTTCTTCTTCGTACAAGAAGGGGCGCATACCCTCCATTGGGTGAATGTTACCGAAGTTCGGCTCGATCTCGGTCGCTGACAATGTACCTACATCGTGCGGGAGATCGGAGCCTTTAGTAGAAATCTCTACCGCTGCGTCGAAAGTTACAAAAATACAATCTTGAGACAAAAAAGCCGACTCCATCTGGCTAGATTCGTCGCGGTTGAGAGCCATTGCCCGAAACCGATGCAACGATTCGAGCGATCGATACAGCAGCACGCCATACTCCATCCCTAACATGCCCATTACCGAGACATAAAATTTTTCGATATCCCATTTATTTAACTCGATTGAAATCGCTTCATAATCAGCTAACATCGACCACGGAGCCAAAGTCCAAATCTCTCTGGCAGTGGCTTTGAGCGATTCTAAATAGCGACGGGGCAATTTGGGCGCGCGCGCGCCAGCCAGATCGGTAAACCGCTGAAATAATTCATCGACAATCGGCAATTCGGGCACGTATTCGACGACGATTTCTAAATCTTGAAGTACGCCGCGCAGGTAAAATTGTAACTGGCGATCTCGCACGACAATTTTCTGGGGACGCGCTGGCTGTGATGGAGCTTGGGGTGATTCCATCGCCTTAATTAAGGCTCTGACGATCGCTTCATTCCCCATCGTCGCATTGACAACTTCCATCGATCGCACTACACAGTCGATCCCATCCACCCAGACGATCAGTTCTCTGCGCTGCTGGATCCGATCTAAAGCCGCATCGCGATCTAATTCTAACTCCTGAACCAACTCGGCTACATAGCGTCGATCGCCCTCCCAGACACTGGAAAGTTGGGGAAGTTGTTGGAGTCGTCGTTGAGTGGAAGGACTAATCGCCGTCATAATCAAATTGCACCTAAGAGTCGAGCGAAAATTGCCAGAAAATTGAAAATATCCGCCCTTTCGATCTTATGCGGTAATTTATAGTCGGCACCGATCGGGTCAGAGAAGTTAACATAGATTTAGGTTTAAGTTTGCTTAAATCTGCTAATTTGGAGATTTCTCACCGAGAGTCGAGCGTAACCCATGACTGAAGTAATTGCTACGAAAAAACCCAGTATCCAAATGACCGACAGTGCCCTAGCGCACGTAGTCGCCTTACGCGAAAAGCAAGGTAAAGATCTGTGCTTGCGTGTCGGTGTCCGTCAAGGCGGTTGTTCGGGAATGTCTTATGTGATGGATTTTGAAGATCCCAGTCAGATTCGAGACGATGACGAAATCTGCGATTACAGCGGGTTCAAACTAGTCTGCGATCGAAAGAGTATGTTATATGTGTATGGTCTCGTCCTCGACTACAGCGATGCGATGATCGGTGGTGGGTTCCAGTTTACCAACCCTAATGCCGCGCAAAGTTGTGGTTGTGGTAAATCTTTTGCAGTTTAGGAAGGCTTTAGGTGTTAGGTGTTAGGCTTTAGGCTTTAGAAGTATTTTAATACCCAATACCCAAAACCTAACACCCAAAACCTAACACCCAAAACCCAATACCTAACACCTAATACCTAACACCTAACCCATGGCTGAAACCATCGCCCCGAATGAATTGTTTGACAATGCAATTGAGAAATATCAAGCAGGTGAAAGCCCAGCGAAGCTAATCCCAATTTTTATTGATGTCTGTAACAAATCGCCGAAACTCGATAGTGCGTGGACGTGTCTATCCTGGTTGTACTTACTCGAAGATAAGCCCCAACTAGCGATTAAAGCTGCTCTCAAGTCGATGAAAATCGATCCCTTCGACGCTCAAACGCGGATCAATCTAGCCGCAGCGATGCTAGAAGTTAAGCAATCTGGCGTTCGCGAACATATCGAACTGGCGAAAAGTCTCGTCGAAGCCGCACCCGAAGTTCGCGCTCAAGTAGTTGCCAATTTTGAAGATGGATTCAGTCGCAAACCCGATTGGGCGAGTCTCAAGCGGATTGAAAAGTTGATTTTTGAGGACTAGAATTAAGATCTGGGTAGGGGTGATTCATCAGTTGCCCCGATCTCGATCGCTATGTGGGTAGTATTTGTCATCATTATTCATCAACTTCTAAAAAATGTTAAATACCAAAACTCAATTAATCGGCTTACAAGCCGATAAGTTTCGTCACCCATTAGACTTAGAAGCGACTACCAGCCTCCGCAGACTCCCTGGCTTAGATTTATTGGTGCGTAACTTATTAGGTGGCGTTACTGAAGAATTTCTATATCTCAATAACATTGCCGCTAGCGTGCTGATTGGCGAACATCAACTCCCCCACATCCACAAACTACTAGTCGAAGCCTGTGGCATTCTCGATTTAGAAGTACCCCAACTCTATCTCAAACAGCATCCCGCGCCTAATGCCTATACGATGGCAGTACGCGGTAAAAAACCCTTCATCGTCGTCCATACCTCCCTCGTCGATTTACTCACCCCCGCAGAACTCCAAGCCGTCATCGCGCACGAATTGGGACACCTTAAATGCGAACATGGCGTTTACCTCACCCTCGCCAATATCATCGTTCTCGCCACAGGTGGCTTATTGCCAGGTGTCGGTAATGCGATCGCCCAAAATCTCCAGGCGCAAATGCTCCAATGGTTGCGCTGTGCCGAGTTCAGTTGCGATCGGGCAGCTCTACTCGTCAGTCAAGATCCCAAAACTGTAATTTCCGTCTTGATGAAACTCTCCGGCGGATCGCCACTACTGGCACCATTGCTAAACGTCGATGCCTTTCTCGATCAGGCTCGTGCTTATGAGGCGATCGGCACCACTAGTTTTGGTAAAATGCTCACAGCCAGCCAAACCGAACAACTCAGCCATCCCGTGCCCGTATTGCGCGCCAAAGAGATCGATGCTTGGTCGCAAACCGATAATTATCAGTCCTTGCTAAATAACCCCACTATGCGCTATGATAAGCAAGCTATAAATAAGGGCGGCTGGCGGAATTGGTAGACGCAGTTGACTCAAAATCATCCGCGAAAGCGTGTCGGTTCGAGTCCGACGCTGCCCATAGCATGACACCCAATTGTATTCCGGTTGGGTTAGATAAGAAACCCGACTTCTTTTAAAGAGGTCGGGTTTTTTAGTCGGAATGAATGGCAGTTTATTAAGGAATTGTGAGATCCTAGTCCCAGCATCTGGGGATCGCCTATAGTGACAAGTAGGTATATTTACTACGCCTCACCAGCACCAGAGGCACGTCAACATAGCTAAATATCAGCAAAACGATCGACCAACGCGAACGCGATCGACTAATTGCATCAAAATTTTGAGATCGAGCATCGACGCGATCGCTCCAGCAAAATGTTAGCAAATTTAGATTGGGTATTATCTGCTGAACGGCATCGTCCTCCAGATCTCAGACCTGCTACCATCCCAGAGAACGATCGTCATTAAATATCTTAACTAATCGATCGGGTGCATCCCGATTCAGAATGCCTATGAATAGCTTCCCCTGGTTGACCACAATTATTATATTTCCAGTACTCGCTGCGCTAGCGATCCCGATTATTCCCGATAAAGATGGGCGGACGGTACGCTGGTACGCGCTAATTGTCGGATTGATTGATTTTGTATTACTCGTCTATACCTTTGCTAACCACTATGATATTCATAGCGATCGACTCCAACTAGTCGAAAGCTACACTTGGATTCCCCAATTAGATCTCAGATGGTCGGTAGGAGTCGATGGAATTTCGATGCCGCTGGTATTACTCACTGGCTTTGTAACTACGCTAGCAATTTTAGCAGCATGGCCAGTCACCTTCAAGCCCAAACTATTTTACTTCCTGATGCTGGTCATGTACGGCGGACAGATTGCCGTCTTTACCGTCCAGGATATGTTGTTATTTTTCCTAGTCTGGGAACTAGAACTCCTACCAGTTTACCTATTCCTCGCAATTTGGGGCGGTAAGAAGCGACTCTACGCTTCGACCAAATTTATCCTTTACACCGCTGGCGGCTCCTTGTTCATCCTGGTAGCTGCCTTAGCGATGGGATTTTATGGCGATACAGTTAGCTTTGATATGCGGACATTAGCCGCCAAGAATTACACCCACAATTTCCAGCTCTTTATGTACGCTGGATTATTGATTGCCTACGGGGTCAAACTACCGATTATTCCGCTCCATACCTGGCTCCCCGACGCGCATGGAGAAGCTACCGCACCAGTCCACATGCTGCTAGCGGGCGTACTACTGAAGATGGGCGGTTATGCCCTAATTCGGATGAATGCAGGCATGTTACCCGACGCTCACGCTACGTTTGCACCAGTATTGATCGTGCTGGGGGTGGTAAATATCGTCTATGCCGCCTTAACTTCGTTCGCTCAACGCAACCTCAAACGGAAGATTGCCTATTCTTCGATTTCGCACATGGGATTCGTGCTAATTGGGATTGCCTCCTTTACCGATGTGGGCATGAGTGGTGCAGTCTTACAAATGGTCTCCCACGGCTTAATTGGGGCGAGTTTATTCTTCCTAGTTGGAGCGACTTACGATCGTACCCACACCTTAATGCTCGACGAAATGGGCGGTGTCGGGCAAAAGATGAAAAAGATTTTTGCGATGTTTATCGCCTGCTCGATGGCTTCCCTCGCTTTACCAGGCATGAGCGGCTTTGTTGCCGAACTGATGGTATTTGTCGGTTTTAGTACCAGCGATGCCTACACGACCCAGTTTAAAGTGATTATGGTGTTAATTGCGGCGATCGGAGTCGTACTCACCCCGATTTATCTGCTCTCGATGCTGCGAGAAATCTTCTATGGTGCCGAAAATAAAGAATTAGTCGCACACGAAGAGTTAGTCGATGCCGAACCCAGAGAGGTATTTATCATCGCCTGTCTATTGGTACCGATTATCGGCGTAGGTTTCTACCCCAAACTGCTCACCCAGATTTATGACTCGACCACTACCACTCTAACAGCACACCTACGCGATTCCGTCCCGACGATCGCCCACAAGCCTTCTAATCCAGTCGCAAGTGGCGATATCGTCCGCGCACCCAAAATTATCGACTAGTCGCTACTACGATACTGATGGTATGAGGGTATCGACTAGCGGTACCCTCACTATCCCAATAGCTCGATCGATTTAGAATCTAGATAATCTCAATCTCCCGATCTTACGTTATAATTGTAAACTGATGTATTCGCTCGTCGGGATGTAGCGCAGCTTGGTAGCGCACTGCTTTCGGGAAGCAGGGGTCGGAGGTTCAAATCCTCTCATCCCGATTAAGGGTAAAAACAGCACTATAAAAGGGTTTCGGCAAGGCTTTCAAGCTTTGTTGAAGCCCTTTTGTTGTCATTCAGGCAATGTAAAAGGGTGATTAGGGGTGTTAAGACATGACGTTTTTACCACCTTTTTTACCACCATGAAAGTCACGATCGAACCGCGCAAAGGTAAGTTACTCCTAAGATGGGTTTGTCCCCAAACAGGAAATCGAGTATCCATATCGGCGGCTGTAGAAGATTCCCCAACGGGTAGGGCGCACGCACAAGGTATTAAGTGCCAGATTGAGAACGATGTTAAGTATGGGTACTACGATCCGACCTTTCTCAAGTACAAGCCCCGCACGCTCGGCAAGAATCCTACTGAGACAAGTACGGTCGAACTATTTGGGACATTCACCAAGCATCAAGTCAAGAGTAAGGGATTGAGTAAAAACTCGATCGATACCCGTTACAAATTTCTGGCTCGGATGCTAGAAAAACATCTGAACATTCGAGCGGCTGATGTCGATAAACGTCGCGTCGAAGCGTTTGCGGCTGTCTGTTGGGACACTTTGAAACCAGACACCGCCAAGCAGAGAATTTGGCTGTTAGAGAGTGCGTGGGACTCGGGTAAGGACAGATATCATTTAGCTGATGAAAACCCGTGGCGAGGTGTAGCCGCTAGGTTTCGATCGGTGCCAGTCCAGCCCTGTGCAACGTTCACTAGGGATGAAGTTAAGCGCATCATTCAGGGCTTTAGAGACAGTCGCTACTATTCCCACTATGCCGATTATGTGGTGTTTCGATTTGGGATGGGTACGCGCCCTGGTGAAGC
>NZ_JANYJC010000077.1 GCF_025361915.1 Chamaesiphon sp. GL140_3_metabinner_50 | reverse complement strand
GCACCGATCGCCATAAATGCGACATGTCCGAAATTAATCAGCCCCGTTACGCCCCACTGGAGGTTTAAACCCAGACTAAATAGTGCATAAGTAGCAGCAGAAATCGTCAAAAAGACAAAGTAAATGACCATCAGACAAAATTTATGAATTATCGATCGGGTGTGATTAGTCTTAGAATACTATTGCCGCGATCGTTTTACCGCACTTTTCACTCCGATTAAGTCTTTCCCATCTCCCATCTCTCCGCTCCCCCGATGCCTACCTTAATTTTGACACCGCGTTTTACTGAAGATGCTCAAGCCTTGTGGCGGGCGGCGAATCGGCTCGGTTGGAATGTCGAGCGATTGCGGAGTTGGGAGGTTCCAGCGGCATTACGACAGGTGCCCGAACCCGTACTATATTTAGAAGCATTATTCGGGCAAACTCTCGCCGCGCAATTTGGCTTGCGACTGTTGGAGCCAGAGATTGATTGGCTACCTGGTTTACCGGATGAATACCGTCAGCGGCGGGTGATGCTGACGACGTTGGGAGCTTGTCGGGAGTTGGTAGAACCTGCATTTATCAAGCCGCCGAATGATAAGAGTTTTCCCGCGAGGGTTTATACTGGGGCGGAGTTACCGCATGAGTATGATGAAGATACGCCCGTGTTAGTAGCTGATGTGGTGGAATGGGAAACAGAATTTCGCTGCTTTATTCTCGATCGCCAACTTCAGACGATTTCGATCTATCTTAGATCTGGAGAGTTGCAACGCGATCGCGACTTTGCGGCGACAGATGTAGAATTAGCCGCAGCCGCATCTTTTGTCAGCACGATTCTAGCAGACGATCGAGTCAAACTACCGCGATCGGCGGTGGTAGATGTAGGGGTAATTGCCCGACGAGGTTGGGCTGTCGTCGAGCAAAACGCCGATTGGGGTTCTGGAATCTATGGCTGCGATCCGGTGCGGGTGTTAGAGGTGCTACGCCATGCCGCCGTGACAATTTAGCAAGGATAGAGCCGAGTTGGTGTGAATTCTCCTGTCTCCTTTTTAAGGCGGTTGGGGGATGAAGATCTACGCTCCACATCAAACAGTCTCTCCCATCTCCCATCTCCCATCGGCTAGTGAGCGAAGCCGTTGGCGATAGCCTGCCGTAGGTATACTACCCATCTCCCGACTATGTTTCCCGTTATATATTCAGACGACTTTTTACAACACGAGACAGGGGCATTTCATCCCGAAAAACCAGCTCGATTGACAGCAATTAAATCGGCACTGGAACGAACAAAATGGGCAGATCGCCTCGATTGGCGATCTCCCACACCAACGCAGCTAAAATCGCCATTACCTTGGATCGAAGAAATTCACCCTGTCGAATATATCCAATCGGTACGGCAACTCAGTCAGAGTGGTGGCGGACTAATCGATGCCGATACACCCGTTTCTAGTAAAACTTATGAAGTTGCGCTGCTGGCTGTTAATGCGTGGCTGGATGGGGTCGATTTAGCGATCGCCGCCCAACCCTCATTCGTGCTAGCGCGTCCGCCTGGGCACCATGCAGAGCCATCTGGAGGGATGGGATTTTGCATTTTTAGTAATGCGGCGATCGCGGCGACTTATGCATTGGCAAATGGTGTCGATCGAGTCGCGATACTAGACTGGGATGTCCATCATGGCAATGGTACTCAGGCGGTAGTCGCCCAAAATCCTCGGATGGCTTATTGTTCGCTACATGAGTATCCGCACTATCCTGGTAGTGGCGCAGCGGTAGAGCGGGGAGTTCACAAAAATGTGTTAAATTTACCCATGAAAGCTGGCAGTACGATCGCCGATTATCAGCCGTTATTTGAGAATAAAGTAATCCCATTTCTGAAAGATTTTCGCCCAGATTTATTAATTGTCAGTGCTGGCTACGATGCCAATCATGACGATCCACTGGCAAATATTTCGCTGCAACCTCAAGATTTTGGCATCTTTACCGATTACTGTTTGCAAGTCACTCGTAAAATTGTATTTGGTTTAGAAGGTGGTTATGATTTTGATTCGTTGGGTGCCTCGGTAGTGGCAACGATCGATCGGTGTTTGGAATAGGGGATAGTGAGAGGATATTTGAAAAGTATAGCTTGTTAAGCTTAAACCCTAGAAATCCGCCCTAGCCCCCCTTAAAAAGGCAGGGCTGATTCATCCCCTTTGGGAATGAATTTGTCAATATCTCAAGCGATCGATTTTCAGATGAATACGGCTACTTCTTACTAAGAAGTTACCATTTATTCGATCGAAATTAATTGCTTTTTATCTTGACAACCTAAGCCTAGTAAGGAATGAATCAGCCCTGCTTAAAAAGGGGGAAACCAGATTCAAAGTCCCCCTTGAAAAGGGGGATTTAGGGGGATTCAGATCTACGATCGCAGCCAATAAGACTATTCAGAAGGTGTCTAGATAGTGGATAGTAAATAGTGGTAATTACAAAAAATCTCGCTCGGCTGTAGATTTAACAATATTCATCCCCGCATCTGCAAACCGCTGATAAGCAGCCTCAGCTCGATCGGTATAATCGACAACGCTAGGAATTACCACGGGCGAGGTACAATCGGCGAGTAAATATACCTTCCGTGCCAATTGTGGATCGATCGCCTGAATTTCTGTCAATAGATCGTTCACCGTCCATGCAACACAATGACTCTGAGCTTGTCCGGCGATAATTAGCTTATCTGAGTCCAATAATAGCTCGATTAAACTATCGTTTTTACTAGCAATTGTTTCCCCCAATTGGTTTGTAAAAACCTCCGGAGCCAACGCCGAGTAATTTTCTGTCAACGTGCGATCGCCTTTAATCGAAAAGCTCGCCTGACTGGTGCGCGCAATCCCATGAAAAAAGATCGCCTCTTCGATCGCGGGTACCAATGCATGACCGATTCCGCCTAACATGGCATGATACGGCCAAATTAGCAGCGGATATTTACCCCCATCGCTCAACTGCTGGACATAATGCAGCGCGTAAGCTTGAAGCTGTGGCTGCTCCGTTCCAAAATCTGGATTCACGCGCCATTTTCCCGCCGCGACATCCGCAGGCGAGATCGTCGTTACTGCTGGTGTCGGATGTTCGCCATTTTCGTCGATCCAAAAAATCGGATGGAAAATTTGGTGCAGATGATGGGTATCCATCGTAGCGATGATTTGGTCAACTTTACCTAAATTACGATAGATAAACTCACATAATCGGACGCTATCGTCGATCGCCCCCCGTCCGCTGCGTCCGCCGACAAATAGCTCGAAATCTGGCAAACAGAAGGTATTTTGGACATCGATGAGTAACAGCCTAACTTTCCCGTGTCCCGCTGCCGGTCGAAGCTGGTGATGCTGCGCCCATCCTCTAGCCTCGATCGATCTTTGCTGATAGGGTACCCGCCAAATCTCGCCAACGCGATCGGGTTGAAAATGTTGTGGGATGGGTAACTGGCTCATATATGGTAGCTACGATTCTATTAATTATTTCAATTATAGTAATTATTACCATATATGGCAACCAGCCAAGTTACCGAGATGGCTAAAATCGCCCAATCGATCTCCAAATATGCTCCGAACATACGACTCGATCGATTAAAGTGAATACATCAAGAATTTATCTTTAAGATTGAAGATATCTCAAGTTTCGATCGTCGCTCCAAAATATTTTTAATTTTCGATGCGTTTACCATTACCCCAATTTAGCGTTGGTGCCAAAAATCCTCAGCACATTGCCGAGGTAATCGAGACATCTACTTGCGAGTTTCTGGCTCAATGTCTAGAACCCGAAGATCTCAAACTAGCAGTTATGCCCACTTTTGGCAGTATCGTTAAAGCCGCCGATGAGGAAACTGGCAATCAAATTCTTGCAGTGGTTTATCATGCTACCACAGCCCCGATCGATTCCGTCCATCGCGCTCGTGCATTGGGGATGTCGCTAGAAGAGTTACGAGCAGAGCAACCCCAAATTTTTGCCATGCTCAAAACCGAATTTAAAGCCGCAATTATCGGCTTTGAAGATGAGCAGGGGCAAATGTATCAATATTTACCGCCACGCCCGCCCCAAATCCATCAGGGGGTGTATCAGTGCGATAAGGAAGAGATTATTCGATTTAGCGAACAGTTAGAATTTTTGCGGACGCTGTTACAGGTGCAAGGCGCGCCAGTGGAGGCTTTGACAGCCGCTACCATCCGCGAAATTCATCACCTTCGAGCTAGAGATAGATCGTGGTTAGTCACCGCAGGGCGCACTGTCAGTCTCATTCTCAAGGATGATTATGACAGGTTGCGCTATGTCTTATCACAAATTCGGTAGGTGTTAGGTATGAGGTGTTAGGTTTTAGGTGTTAGGTTTTAGGCGTTGGAACTGCGTCCCAGATTTTAAGTAATTGAACTCATTACTCATTACTCATTTTTGCCTTAATTCTAACCTTTCCAACCAGTAGCCAGCGCGATGAGAATCGATGCGCCAAAAGCGTAACGGTACCAGACAAATATCATCGTATCTTTTTTCTTGAGATAGTCGAGTAGGAATGCGATCGAAATATATGAGAAAATAAATGTAGAAATTGTGCCGACTGCTAAGAATAGAATGGGTAATTCATTACCTTTAAATATTTTTACAGCTTTAAATAAAGTGGCGGCTGTTAAGGTTGGTATGCCGACTAAAAATGAAAATCTAGCGGCTGTTTCGCGATCTAAACCGAGAAATAAACCCGCAGTAAGTGTCGAACCAGAACGCGAAGCACCAGGAAGTAAAGCAATCGCTTGGGCTAAACCTACCAAGAAACCATCTTTAATTTCTAATTTGTCGAATCCCCGTTGACGAGAACTAAACCGTTCGGCAGCAAATAGTAAGGTTGCCATGACAATTGACATAATTGCAATAATCTGTGCGCTGTCGGGGAGAATATCTTTACCCAAATAACCGAGAATTAATGCGGGTAAAGTACCGACGGCAATTCCCGCTAATATTTTGACTTCCAAAGCTTGCCAATCTTGCTTGGCAATTCCCGTTATCCCACCAGTAACCACGGTGCTAATATCTTTCCAGAAGTAAATAAATACGGCAACGACACTACCAAATTGAATCGCATCGGCATAATCTTTCTGACCTAACTGTTGCCAACCTAGAGCTTTAGTCGTTACTAATAGGTGAGCGGTACTGCTAATTGGTAAAAACTCCGTAACTCCTTGAACCAATCCTAAAAATAGAGCTTGCAAAATATTACCATCAGCGACAACCGGGGCAGCATTAACAATTGCGGGTTTTGCCTCGACCGGAATTACCATCAATCCCACTGAGATGGCTCCTAAAAGCATGATAAGAGAAAATTTAGTCTTCGATCGCATAGTTATAAATTGTTATTTTATCTGACTGACAGATCCCCGACTTCTCAGAGAAGTCGGGGATCTAAGAGAGAATTTAAGATTGCTGCAAATTAGTTTTATCCATTCCTTTGGCTATGAATGTTTAATTATTTAATAGAGCGATTGACTGGAGTTTTGACGGCGGCTAATTGAGTTTGATAGATATGAATTTGGTCTGTTAGGCCGGGAATACCAGGAACATCATTATCGTACAGTTTAAAGCCTCGTCCGATCGATTTAGTCAGCACATTGGCAGCATAACCTTGATAATATACTGGGACGGGGCGGTTGCTATGATTGCCCCACCCATATTTACCCGTTTCTGACAACTCTTTACCCGCTGCATCTTTGACGACTACTGGCTGCGAACCCCAATAATGTCCGGCTTCGGTGGCTGTATTTATCGCAGTTAGTCGTTCGGCACCTTGACGGCGCAGTAGAGCCGGAAAATCATCATTAAGTGTAAAATAATGGTCGTGGTCGGCAGTAACTATGAGTTGATTGCGTTCCCAGCCGCCATGCGCTTTAATCCAATCAATCACCATACCGACAGTGCGATCGAAATCAAGCGTGGTACCGATGAGATTATCTAAATTATTATCGTGAGCCGCCCAATCGATATCGCCACCTTCGACCATCAACCAGAAGCCTTCAGGATCTTTGCCCAACACGTTTAAGGCGGCGGTAGTTAGTTCGTTGAGGGTGGGGTTTTCATTCCGTTCGCGACGGGTAAATTGTGCGTCGGTTTCATTCTTACTCAAAGGGCGGGTGGTATCTGGCTGCAAACCGCGCGTGCTATGAACCTTACCCAGATCGAAACCTGTCGTACTATAGTCGCCATTTGCCGAACTAACCGGGAGATTGCCAGCTTGTCCCCGTGCACCATAAATACCCAGCAACCGCTGTCCCCGATTCGGGTCGATGCTGGCGGCGGTTTGTGCTAACTTTTGAGCCGCATTCGCACCGCGTTCGAGGAAGGTGTATTTGTAGATATTACTGTTAGGTTTGGTGCTGAGTTCCCGATAGGTGGCTTCGCTAATATAAGTGTGTACTGGCTCGATGCCTGTGGGTAGCGGTTCTTTCACATTCGATAGCGGATGTCCGCCGCCAAGCAGAACGGTGGGTTGATAGATGCGGAGTTGCTGCTGGAGAATATTATCGAGCGGTGTGGCTCCTGGCGCATTAATGTCGTATTTGTTGCGCCGATTGACATTAGCAGAAGCGGCTCCCGGCGTAGCATGATCGATGGGGACTGAGGTAACTAAGCCTGTTGATTTACCCTCAATTGCGGCGGTTTTCAAGATGGTTGTCAGGGGGCGTTCGTAAATGTCTACCGCGATCGCGTTATTATAGCTTTTTACGCCCGTGTAGAGGGTGGTCGCAGTATTGGCAGAGTCGGGATAGCTGGCTTTAATATACTCGCGATCGGTACCCAGAGTCCACGGGTTTGCGCCACCTTTAATCGGGTCGTAACCGACTAAGTTTCCTGTTGCTGGGTTGGCTGAATCTGGGCTATTCTTGCCGTGTTGACCGGGATTAAATTTCGGGTCGAATTTGAAGTTAGGACGGACGACGCTAGCTCCAGTCAGCTTCTGGGAGTCATCTAGGGCACTATTATTGCTGCTATATTTACCATCGCTACCCGCAACGGTGGTGCCGTAGGTAGTACTCAGCGCATAGCCCTGGAGCGTTTGCATATTGAGCCTAGTGCCGCGTCCTTGGGCATAAAAATCTTTGAGGGTTTTACCAGAATTACCGCCATTAATCCCCTTTTGAATCGCCGCTGCTCTGGCAATTTCCCAACCCATCCCATCCCCAATCATCAGAATTGTATTGCGTTGCTGATTACTAGGTATCCTCGCTAAAACCGGGTTGATATTCACCGCAATAAATAATCCGATCGCACCTAAAATTAACCACTGGGACGTTATCCGCCGGAATCGTTTGAACATTTGTGTAAAAGGGGGGAGGGGAGAGTGGGGCTGCCGTGAATACATAAGTCTGTTGGACTTCGTTTTGAGATCCCAATCCCCCAACCCCCTTTCCAAGGGGGCTTTGAAAGTCCCCCTTGGAAAGGGGGATTAGGGGGATTTTCACCAATTTCGCATGTTTCTAGAGATGTGTATACACGCTAGAGGAGTGGGGCTTTCCCTAAATAAAGCACCTGTTCGAGACAGCAGGGAGTGTGAAAATAGACTCATTTATTCTAGAGCCTGTTTCCATAGACTCGATCGGTTAACCTGGAGATTAAGCCCCAAGCGGTTATTGGTTAATTCTGAGTTTTCAAGATTTCGACGGCGAGATCTTGCCATTCTTGCCGCAGCTTATTATCTTCCGCCTTACTGGTGAGCGATCGACCGTTTAATTCTGGGTGCTTAGTATAAAAAGCCCGATCGACCTGCCGATAAAATTTAGCGGCGGGAATGTTGCGCTGTTTTAATTGTTGAGCCAAATCTTGCTGGCGTTGCTGCACCGATGGTGTCGATTTGAAGGGATTGGGAATCGAGTTGACAACGCCTGCTGTGGCGGTATCGACCTGGGTTTTGACCATTTTCACCGGGTCGATCGCCTGCACCCATTTTACGGCACCGCTGACGACCGCACAGACAATAAACACCCCAGACATCATCTTAGTAACTTGCCAAGCAGGTTTTTTCCACTCATTAGGATCTCTGGCAGATAATTCCGTCGGTTGACTGGCAATGGGAGGAGTGCTTCGAGGGCTGATTTCGATCGTTTTGAGCTGCGATATTTTATTACTGCGAACCAATGGAGTGGAATTAGTCAGTAATTGCGTGGGTATGGCTGAAAATGCGTTATAATTAAAATTATCGGCGGATAGCAATGTTAAGACTTCGGCTGCTGACTGATACCGATCCTGCGGATTGTGCTGTAATAATCGATCGATTATCGTGCCAAATTGGGGACTCAGTTGAATATATTTACGCCATTCCCAAGTCGCCTCAGCAGGATTATAAATCGTACTAGCATCTCTACCCGTCAGTAAAGTCAAAGCCGTCGCCCCGATCGCATACAAATCGCTGGCTGGAGACACCTTACCGCGCAACATTTGTTCGTCTGGCGCGTAACCTTGCTTGCCGATCCGCGTGGCAATTTTGGCATTACTATAACGAGAAACTAAAGTAACGGCAATCTCTTTAACACTCCCAAAGTCGATCAAAATTGGTAATTTATCCCGATCGCGACAGATAATATTATCGGGAGAAATATCGCGATGAATCACACCGAACCGATGAATATAGTCAACGACTGGTAATAAGTCTCGCAATAGCTGAATAACTTCTGCTTCACTAAATAACTGCTGTCTAGCTAGACGTTGATTTAACAACGTGAGATAAGTCTCACCCTCAATATAATCTTGAACTAATAACAACGATTCCGCACCACCATCATTAACCCGCAGCAATTCCCGAAAAGCCGGAATTTGCAGGTGCTTGAGCTTATATAAAGTTTCCGCTTCCCGCTCGAATAGCTCTTTAGCTTTAATTAATTCCGTTTGAATTTGAGGCGCAAATTCCTTGAGTACACATTTCTCGCCAAATTTATTAAGATCGTTGGCTAAATAACTCCGTCCAAATCCACCGCGTCCGAGTTCGCGGACGATCTCATAACGATTGCTGAGAATATTACCAGGAGCGAGTAAGGATGACTCTAGCATAGAAGGAATGAGTAAGAGGATCGCACTCGGCTAAAAATCCGCCGCCGGAACTGGGCAAAACACTCCCACTTTCGATGTTATCAAAGATTATACCATTCTCCTGAATCGGCAAGAGCGGGCACGATCGTCGTCTTTATTTCCCTCTACCTCGTCCCCCCGACAAACTAGAGAGCGATTGTCAATAGCTAACTTTTAACTATCCGTTCGTTGACGGAGCCGTTCGATCGTCGCATCGAGTTCGCGATCGTCATTAGGATACGGATATTCATAACTCGAAATACCCAGCCACCGATCTTTTTGGTCTGGATGAATATATTCAATCCGATCGTCTATTAAGATGGTACGATTGATAATTGCTTGGGGAATAAATGATAAATCTTTATATGTACCACTCCAATTAATATATTCTAAATCGACAAACCAATCTGGAACATCCCCCGCTTCGGCTAACGTTCTGGCTATCGCTCGAAAGCGGACTTCATTAACAGCAGTGAAGATGACCGATCGATCGAAATTTTGGTAACAATATTCTAAGAATGTAAATAATCCAGGTCTAGGAAATTGACTGACAGCATTAGAAATCAAGGTTCCTTCTAAATCTAGTGCGATCGTCACTTGTTTTTGTTTACTCAATTAACACCCCCAATTTTAAAACATCACTCGATCTACCGCTTTATATTATAATGTCAGATCCTCTTCCATCTTCCAAAAAGAGTTTTTGAAAATTTCTGTAGAGCGGTATCAAATTAAACTAATTATTTATGAACCAGTAAGCGAGACGATCGAAAAATGGATAAACTAGCAAAGTATCGTCAAATTGTACAGAATATGCTGCTGTACCGATCGCTAATGGTGATGTCCAAACCCAAATTATCTTCGATCGAGAAAACGATCGTTATCGAGTGATGGATATTGGTTGGACTAACAATCGGCGCGTCTATGATTGTGACTTACATCTAGACATCATCAACGGTAAAATCTGGGTGCAACAGAACATGACTGAGATGCAGATCGGGCAAGCTTTAATAGATAAAGGCGTACCAAAAGAGGATATTGTATTAGGCTTTCAAGCACCCTATGTGCGGGAATACAGCGGCTTTGCGATTACCTAAGGTAGGCTACGCCAACGGTTAACATCGCTACCCTCTTATATAGCGATCGCAGTAAAATAGACTCAAGTGAGTATCGATTACCTCTCGGCGCGGCTAATAAGCCAACGATTTCCATGAAACACACCCGCTACATCACCACCACCATTCAAGCTGGCAATCGCTTAGAGATCGATCTGCCAAATATTCCGATCGGACAAACGATCTCGAAACGAGAGGCTTCGCCAACGAGGTAATCTTGATTATCCCCGATGCGTCAGAATCTAATCCACAATTCATAGATAGACGAGCTTTTCTCAAACTATCGATTCTCGACACGAGAGGCTACGCCAACGAAGAACGCCGCCGCATCTTAGCACAGCAAGCCGAAGCCGCTCTACCTTACTACGAAGAAAACAAAGCAGAATGGGAAGAATGGATTAACTTCGATCTAGCACTATGCTAATTAGCAGGTTGAACTCTCTGTAACAATCTTTCTCGTTTTTGTTGACGTAATTCCGAATCAATTTGAGAGATCGCGTCATCTAAGAACAAATTATATAGTTCTAGCTGGCGGTTGCTTTCCCGCAATCTGTCGAGACAATCTTTTCGAGTTGCTTCACTGGGATAAGGATATTTATCGGTCATGACAAGTTCCAACCTCTTTTAATCTCTTGAATACTGGCATTGGCAGCTTCTAGATTCGCTTGCCCGTTATCGATCGCCTTTGCCCACAAATCTAGCATAGCATTTGCAGCAATCGGCTGTGCTTCCAAAACCCTCAGCAATAGTGTGTTGAGGCGAGAATAAGACTGATTGAGCCTTTCTCTAGCATTTTGTAATTCCTCCAATTCACCAATCGTTCTGGGTGTTTCTCCATACCGCTCGAAAAATATCCACTCTGTCGCGCTAGCTAGTTCGATTGCTTCTGCAAGTTGGCGCAGTAGCTCGAAAGTCATCGTTAAGGTTTCGTTAGATAACTTTGCCATCGATGTTAAAGCAAGTATTTTGAGGACACTCCTGATTATCCCAGCTTTGTTCGCATTATGGAAGCTTGCAACATTGCTCAGAAAAGCACCTCGTGATTTTAATATATACCGAATTGTTGAGGTGTTGTGTTTAACGAAGTAGAACCCAACAATCTTAACCAACAATTTGTGAATGTTGGGTTTCGCTACTGAGTAAATCGATCGTTTCTTGGGTCGATCGATCCTCGATCGCGGCTAACAGATTAACTGCTTTTGATAATAGTCGATCGCTATCTTCAAAATTATTTTGACTCGGCAACACAATTTGAATCGGATACCCGCGATCGTCATTAACACCTTGAAAGACTATTAAGCGCGTGTTGGGATGATCGATTTTTTGCCAACCATGTTGGTGGAGATAATTGACAAAATTATCGATCCGAATAGGATTATCATGCGATCTATCTGAGAGAATTTGTTCTGTCATTACCACTCTCCTGTTTTTACCTTTTCGATTAAATCCAACAAAGATTCTGATGTTAGACGTTGCTGCCGAGGAATTCTAATTCTAACACTTTGACGATTCTCGGTTGGTGCGCCGCTGAGATAGTCCCAATAACAGCTACCCCGCAGTCGCATTTCTTCTTCATTGTATATCAACCACTGAGATGGAGCGGGAGGTAGAGCAAAGAGGATGAGGATACAAGGTACCGCCATCCTAAAATTGCGACGTAGAACTAAATCGTTGTAAGTTTTTGCCTCCAGATCGTAAATAACCGTGTTATCGTCTCGTTGCCATTGGGTTGAAGCTTTTAATTGAAAGCTCAGGGAGAAACCTGATTCTACCCGTCTCTTATCGCGAATAGTTATTTCATCAAAGTTGCCATCTACGCCATAATCATATTCTCGGACGGAAAGGTTTAATCCTGCTTTACCTGCTAATGCCCGAACATAGGCTCTACTTAAAGATTCAATAATATGTTGTTCAGTTAGCACGAGATTGTAAATAATTTAGCCGATCGAGAGTATGACAAGACCATAATCTATATTACGTTCAAATTAAAATCTGCAGCCAAAAGGTTTACGTCGATTCCCGATCGAAAATCCCCTCCTCTGCGCAGAGGAGGGGATTTCATGCGATTATTCCTGGCTGTAGGCATCCATTGGCAGGCAAGAACAGATCAAATTCCTGTCCCCGTACGCCTGATCGATTCGACCTACGGCTGGCCAGAACTTGTAATCCTGTAACCCAGCCACAGGGAACACCGCTTGCTCGCGACTGTAGGGACGATCCCAATTAGGATCGACTAAATCGACGATCGTGTGTGGGGCATTTTTGAGGGCGTTGTTTTGTTTGTCTACGTTGCCAATTTCGATTTCGCGGATTTCTTCGCGGATGGCGATCATCGCATCGCAAAACCTGTCTAGTTCCACTAATGATTCGCTTTCGGTGGGTTCTACCATTACCGTTCCGGCGACTGGCCAGGAGACGGTGGGAGGATGGAAACCATAGTCGATCAGGCGTTTGGCGATGTCGTCTACTTCGATTTCGGCGGATTTTTTGAACTCGCGTAGGTCGAGGATGCACTCGTGGGCGACGAAGCCGTTGGTGCCTTTGTAAAGGACGGCGTAGTGATTTTCTAACCGTTTGGCAATGTAGTTGGCACTGAGGATGGCAACTTCGGTAGCTAATTTCAGACCCGCTCCGCCCATGAGAGCGATGTAGACCCAGGAAATCGGTAAAATGCTCGCGCTACTCCAAGGGGCGGCGGAGACTGCGCCGATGCCCTGTTTGCCACCCATTGGGATGACTTTGTGGGTGGGGAGATAGGGGGCTAAATGTGCCATTACGCCGATCGGCCCCATGCCTGGGCCGCCACCACCGTGGGGGATACAGAAGGTTTTGTGGAGGTTGAGGTGACAGACATCGGTACCGAAGTCGCCGGGGCGACATAAGCCAACTTGAGCGTTGAGGTTGGCACCATCCATGTAGACTTGTCCGCCGTATTCGTGGACGATCGCGCAAATCTCGACGATCGCTTCTTCAAATACGCCGTGGGTGGAGGGATATGTCACCATTAAGGCGGCTAGTTTGTCCGCATGTTTGGTGGCTTTGGCGCGGAGGTCTTCTACATCGATGTTGCCGTCGTTGTCACACGCGATCGGGACTACCTGCATTCCTGCCATCACTGCGCTGGCGGGGTTGGTACCGTGAGCGGATTGAGGGATGAGGCAGACGTTGCGATCGACATCGCCGCGCTGTTGGTGATATTCGCGGATGACGAGTAATCCGGCATATTCGCCTTGGGAACCCGCATTGGGTTGAAGGGAGATTGCGTCAAAGCCCGTAATTTCGGCTAACCAGCGTTCGAGGTCGTTAAATAAGACTTGATACCCTTGCGCCTGTTCGACGGGTGCGAAGGGGTGAATTTGCCCGAATTCTGCCCAGGTTACGGGTACCATCTCGGAGGTGGACTTCAGTTTCATTGTGCAGGAACCGAGGGGAATCATTCCATGCGTGAGGGATAAATCTTTGGATTGCAAGCGGGTGATGTAACGCAGTAGCTCGGTTTCAGAGTGATAATTTTTAAAAACCGGGTGAGTGAGGTACTCGGAGGTGCGGGCTAAGGTGGAAGTGTGGATGCTGGAAGTGGGGTTATTAGTCTCGATTTCGGAGTATGTGAAATCGAGTGCTTTGTCGCCAGCAAAAATTCGCCATAAGTCGATCGCATCCGCAGGGGTAGTGGTTTCGTCGATCGAGATGCCGACGTGATTAGAGTCGATCGATCTCAGGTTAATTTGTTGAGATTTTGCGCGTTCTAATATCTCCGCAGCGTTACCAGTTACGTTTACTTGAAGGGTATCGAAATATGGTGCATCGCCGATCGAGTAACCGAGTTTAGTCAAGCCAGTAGCGAGAGTGGTAGTCAGATTATGAATGCGGGTGGCGATCGATTTCAAGCCTTCGGCACCATGATAAACCGCATACATGCCTGCCATAATTGCCAGCAGGACTTGGGCGGTACAAATATTACTGGTGGCTTTATCGCGGCGGATATGTTGTTCGCGGGTTTGGAGCGATAACCGCAGAGCAACTTTACCGCGTTTATCTTTAGATACGCCGACTAACCGACCGGGAATTTGCCGCTTGTAAGCATCTTTGGTTGCAAAGTAAGCAGCATGAGGGCCACCATAACCTAATGGTATCCCGAAACGTTGCGTATTGCCGACGACAATATCGGCACCGAATTCGCCTGGTGGTTTTAGTAGGGTGAGGCTGAGTAAGTCGGCGGCGACGGTAACAATTGCCCCTGCTTTATGTGCCCGATCGATTACTTCCTCATAGTCATAAATAGTCCCATCGGTAGCGGGATATTGTAATAACATCCCAAATATTTCTTGACTGAAATCAATATTTTTGTGGTCGCCGATTACGACTTCAATTCCTAACGGAAGCGCGCGGGTTTTAATTACATCGATCGTTTGTGGATGGCAAGCTTCAGATACCCAAAAAGTATTAAATTTTGTCTTCTGAATGCCATAACTCATGCTCATAGATTCGGCTGCTGCCGTACCTTCATCCAGCAAGGA
>NZ_JANYJC010000053.1 GCF_025361915.1 Chamaesiphon sp. GL140_3_metabinner_50 | reverse complement strand
TATTCCCTATCCCCTATCCCGACGGGTAAACGATCGAAAAGATTCTTGCGGATTGAGGCGATTTTGGTGGTAGGTGGCGATGA
The DNA here is from genome assembly GCF_025361915.1 of Chamaesiphon sp. GL140_3_metabinner_50. Lineage (GTDB taxonomy): Bacteria > Cyanobacteriota > Cyanobacteriia > Cyanobacteriales > Chamaesiphonaceae > Chamaesiphon. The sequence goes on along the minus strand of NZ_JANYJC010000053.1, from coordinate 4,616 downwards.
GATTGCCGATCGCGATCGGGACTCGCTCTGGGGGTAAAAGATCGATCGATTCGGTGGTAAATGCGGCTGTAAGCCCGTCTATTTCTAGTCGGTAGCGGGGGGATTCGGGGTTGGGATTGTCTCCCCACAGGGTAATATCAGCGCGATCGTGTTGGGCGCAAGATTTATCGCAACCGCTAAAATGAATACTTAACGGTCGATCTAGGCTATATTTAGCGGCTAAATAATCGGCTAGGGCGATCGCATCAGTTTGAGTATCCGTCGCGCTAAACTGACAGCCAGTAGTCCCCGCACAGGCTCTTAATAAGCTGCTAGGATGATTGGCTGTTTGGACTAAACCGAGCGCGCTAATTAAGCCTTGCACCGTCTTTAGATCCACAGCCTGGAGATCGGGAATAATTAAATTTTGCCAGGGTGTCAACCGGATATTACCACTCCCATACCGAGCGGCGATCGACCCTAAACCCTGTATTTGCGCGATCGTCCAGCGTCCTAACGGTAGCACCACGCCCAAGTAATATAACCCAGCCTGACGTTGTGGATGTACGCCTAAATGACAATCTGCATTTGCACTAATGGGATCTGGCTCCAGATCGGAGTTTTTAAAAATAAAATGCCTAGAACCCGCTAATTCTCGTCGGACGATCGCGCTAAACTCAGCTAAACCATAGTAATGAATGACAGATCGCAATCGGGGTTTACGACGCGAATCGCCACCTAATGCTAAAATTCCCACTCGATAACTCTGCGCGATCGCCGCTAACATCGGCACGCATTCAGCTAGAGTTAATCTTACCCCCACAGGTGATGGTGCATCACCCCGATCTCCCATACTTAAATACAGACTAAATTCGCGTTGGCGTAGCCTCTCCATCGGAGAATCGCTAACTGCCAATAAGGTAATATCATTGGGTCGATCGCTAATTCCGACACTCCCACCACCATCGAAACCGACGCTAAACTTAGTCGATAGTATCCCCAGTTCGGGATGTCGATCGAGATATTCATGCCAAGCCGCCGCCAACGGACGCACATCGACTAATTCCCGTGCATCGATTCCCGCCGTCGGACTCATCATCATACTGCGAATTCCCTCGATTGCAGTATTACTCGCCGCCAAGCCACAAGCGGCTAACTTAGTCAATAACTCTGGCGCGAGATCCCGCGATAATGCGCGCAGTTGTAAATTTGCTCGATTGGTAACTTGCAAATATTCTAACCCGATCGCTCCTAAAAGCTGCGCGATCGCCACACACTGAGCTGAATTCAACACGCCACCCGGAATTCGCAGCCGAGTCAATAAGCCATCACTCGCGACAGCAGGATGGTAAATATCTGGACAAATAGCTCGTTCGATCGCCGACAATACATCTAACTCCTTCCCCATGCGACGCAAGGAAATAGTGGATTCACAAGTACCCATCAGGTACGCTTAAAGACACGGTATTCTGACTCGAAGCATTCGCTCCATCACAGTTGCGGCACAGCCCTGGATTTTCACCAGACTTCCCCATTCCCTCAGCTACACCAATTTAACACGAATTAGGCTTTAGGCTTTAGGAAGAAGGTTTTAGGTTTTAGGTTTTAGGCTTTAGGCTTTAGGCTTTGGAACTGCGTTCCTTAGTTACTCCTTACTCCTTACTCCCATCTCCCCCGGAACAATCCCCCAAATCCCGCCGTCCAAGACATTAAATCCACATGCTGCTTGGTAAAAAGTTCGGAAATCTCCACGATCGACAAATCTAAAAGCGTGGAATATGAGATACAATTGCCTTGAGTGTGAGTAAGTATAAATAACTATCCAAAGCTATGTCTCTCAGCCCCATAACCCTAATTGCTCCAGGTACCACTAGCGATCGCGTAGCCGGATCGGCTCAATCCGATCGCGTACAGCAAGTGGCACAATTGACTAAGGCTCTCTATCCAGCCGATCGTCAAGAAAAGTTTCTCGAACTTCAAGCCGAAGTCGAAACACTATTTTCCCAATTACAAGCACTTCAAAGAGTCCGCGTATAATTTTTATTAATCTAAATTTTTCCTAACACCTAAATAACAACCTTTTAAATAACTCAAAAGAGAGAGCGATCGCACCTATACGATCGCTCTCTCTTTTTTGTCGATCGATCTTTAATCTCATCCCAACACATCTATCAATCCCAAGATATCCCCGCCAGTTCGCTCAGACAAATCAAGAATACCCTAGCATTGGGAATATTAGCATATTCAAATGAATATTTACCTTTTCCAGACCACCACCGAGCATCTTGATGTTTGAATTGAAAAGTACCAGAACCTAAAGAAATATCGCGCATATCTGCCACCATTACCCGCTGCGATCCATCCTTTCTAGTGACAAACTCCATAAATCCCGGCCCGACTCTGACAGCCTGTAAAGCACCTCCCATTGAAAATTCGACAAAACCATCGCGATCGATCTGGGCATCGAGAGTCGAGAGTAAATAACTACTCCAAACCGACTCAGACGTGTTCGCAAAATGCCAATTGTCTCCATCTTTTGGCGGATTTTTTTCACTTTGATAGCCACCAGTAATTACATATTCGTTACCAGAATTTTTCTTCCAAGTATATGTATAAGTCGTACTCGTGTAAAATCCATTTGTGTAGTTTCTAATCGTTTTGGCATAGAGACTGTGCGCGTCAGTAAATAATAGCAAACTTTCTTTAGGCATTGCCGATCGAGATGCTAGTAATTTATGACTTATCAGCCCTTTGGTACCCACATAAGAGCAGGTATGATTAAACTGAGTAGAATTCCAGGTCAGAAAACTGAGTATACCACTAGTAATTAAAGCAGCAATCGCCTCATGAAATAAAAGTAAAATGAGGATAAATACCGCAACCGCAACGAGCAATGTAATTGTACAACGAGCAGCAGTAGACATCGAATTACTAGTCGAAGTCTTGAGCGTCGTATCAGCCGAAATTAGTTCGCCAATTGTCGGCGGTGGTGGCATAAAGAAATCAGCATCCACAGTCAGTGGAGAGCCACTATGAGACTTAATCTCTGAATGGGGTTGCCAAGATGATACTCGTGTCGAAGTAGGTTTATTCACGATCGGATTTGAATAATCTTTACCCCATCATAATTCCCCAAGGAGGAGTAAGAAGTAAGAAGTAAGGAGTAAGAAGTAAGAAATACAATTACCTTTAAAGCCTTTCCCCTTCTTCTCTAAAACCTAAAGCCTAAAGCCTAAAACCTAAAGCCTCATACAGAGTACTGCGTTGCTGATAATTGCGATCGATTTCTCGAATCGCACCTTGTAAATCCTTAACAGTCAAACAAGTACCACCCTTGGCTCCAGCCATCGTGGTAATATGCTCCTCCATCAGCGTACCGCCCAAATCGTTGCATCCCCATGTAAGTGCAGTTTTCGCACCTTCAAGACCCAATTTGACCCAACTGGGTTGATGATTGGGGATGTAGTTACCCAAGAAAATTCGCGCGATCGCAGTTAGTAATAGATTATCGGCTAAAATCGGCTGATCTCGCCCGACGCGACTGCGGAGCGGAGCGGGTGCAGATTCGCCAACAAAAGGGAGGATAATAAATTCGGTAATTTTAGCTGGATAATCGGACGCGATGGCGTGTTGCTGAATCTGTCTAATCTGCTCTAGATGGGCGATTTGCTGACTGGGAGTTTCAATATGCCCAGCTAACATGGTACTAGTCGTCGGTATCCCCAATCGATGGGCGGTCGTAATAATTTCGATCCAAGTCGCACTATCGATTTTTTCGGGGCAAATAATCCGCCGCACCGCATCATCTAATACTTCCGCCGCCGTACCAGGCATCGAGCCAACTCCAGCCTGTTGGAGTGCGATAATAACATCGGCATAACTCAACCCATCTTGACGCGCGATAAACTCGACTTCTTGAGGCGAAAAAGCATGAAGGTGGAGCTGGGGAAAAGTAGATTTAATCGCGGTTACTAATTCTAGATAATAGTCTAAAGATCGATCGTTAATTTTCGCCCCAGGATGCAATCCGCCTTGCATACAAATTTCTGTCGCCGAAAGTGCGACTGCATCTGCGGCTTTGGCTAAAATCTGCTCGGTACTCAGCCAGAAAGCACCTTCGGTACCTTCATCCCGCCGGAACGCACAAAAGCTACAGTGTTGCTCGCAAATATTCGTAAAATTAATATTCCGGTTGATAACGTAAGTAACCGTATCGCCGACTTGCTGATGGCGCAACCGATCTGCTGTTACCCGAATGCGATCGATAATATCTGGATGGGTTTGAGTCAGGAGCATGAGCGCACCTGCGGTGGAAATATCCTCGCCTTGTAAGGATCGATCTAGTATCCGATCGATCGTGCTAATGTCTGAAGCGTTAGGTGAAGCGGTAATTTCAGACATATCGACCTTTGTTTCTACCTGTCCATTTTAGAAGATTTGGACTGATTCCGTTGGCGGACTTGCGACTTTCGCGAAGTCGTTCGCGTATTTAGTTGTTTAGCTAGCGAATTGAAGCGATCGATCGGCACAGGTTTGAGCGGTCTACAGTACCAGATATAATAACTACAGCGACCCTTTATCTTGGGAGCAGTTATGACAGCAACACTCATCCAAAGTCCCGATCGGGTAGTTTTAAA
>NZ_JANYJC010000337.1 GCF_025361915.1 Chamaesiphon sp. GL140_3_metabinner_50 | reverse complement strand
GTTTCCAAAATGCGACGGATGCTAGCCTCATCATCAACGACTAGAATAGTTTCCTTATGATTTTCCAAGCTTATCAAAGCTCCTATCGTATAGTGGTAATTTTTTTAACGTTAACTTTTAACATCCTAAGATTAAGATTATCATTAATTTCAACTAAATTGGTGCAGTCAAACCCCTTCAGAAATCAGAATTGCGTCATTCGCCGCTTCAAAACCCTTAACATTTTTTAATGAGAATTGCCCGATATCTAAAGATTGCTTAATGGTCGCCCGATCCGACTAGGATTTGGAGTGGGGTGTAATTCCCTATTCCCTATCCCCTATCCCCTGTCTTGAAAAGGTGCTCTACTTGGGGAAACCCCAAGAATGCACTTTTCGCTACCCCCTATTCCCTAATTTAAAGATGGCAAAACAGCCGCGTACGACATACGTTTGTAATGAATGCGGATCGACATCCCCGCAGTGGTATGGAAAATGCCCGATCTGTAATACTTATGGTTCGCTGATCGAACAAGCACCTGCATCGGCGACGAGGGGACTTGGTGCCAAAAGTGCTAACGGTCGATCGAATGAGGCTCCGCATCCTTTGGCGGCACTAACTTTCCCCCAAATTGTCGATGGGGAAGAAGAGCGTTGGGCTTCCGGTTTTGGCGAACTAGATCGAGTTTTGGGCGGTGGCATCGTACCAGGTTCGCTAGTATTAATCGGTGGCGATCCGGGGATTGGTAAATCTACTCTATTGCTCCAAACTGCCAATTTGATGTCTAAGCATTATCGAGTCTTATATGTCTGTGGGGAAGAATCGGGGAAACAAGTCAAACTTAGAGCTTCACGCTTGGGAGTAGAAGGAACCAAGGGCGAAGTAGAGGGCGAAGAAAGTGCGGCAACTGAGGGCGCAAAACCATTAACAATCGCCGATGGCGCAAATTTATACGTCCAAGCAGAGACAGATTTAGAGGAAATTCTCAGAGAGTTAGAATCATTAAGACCTCATGTTGCCGTGATCGATAGTATCCAAACGGTGTACTTTCCCGCGCTGACATCGGCAGCCGGATCGGTGGCACAGGTGCGAGAATGTACGGCGGCGTTAATGAAAGTTGCCAAACGGGAAGATATTACCCTCCTGATTGTCGGACATGTGACTAAAGAAGGCGCGATCGCGGGGCCGAAAGTTTTAGAACATTTGGTCGATACCGTACTTTATTTTGAAGGCGACAGGTTTGCCTCCCATCGTCTGCTGAGATCGACCAAAAATCGCTTTGGAGCCACCCACGAGGTGGGAGTGTTTGAAATGGTCGATCGGGGGTTGAGAGAGGTTGACAACCCGTCTGAGCTGTTTCTGGGCGATCGTCAGGGAATGGCTCCAGGCTCCTCCATTGTCGTCGCTTGTGAGGGCACTAGACCGATTGTCGTCGAGTTGCAAGCGTTGGTAAGTCCGACGAGTTATCCATCGCCTAGGCGGGCGGGTACGGGCATCGATCAGAACCGTCTGACGCAAATTCTCGCAGTATTAGAAAAACGAGTCGGGATTCCGCTCTCGAAGTTAGATGCTTATGTTGCTTCGGCGGGGGGGTTAAATGTCTCGGAACCTGCTGTAGATCTGGGGATTGCGATCGCGATCGTCGCCAGTTTTCGCGATCGAGTCATCGCTCCCTTTACAATTTTAATCGGTGAAGTTGGCTTGGGCGGACAGGTACGCCAAGTATCGCAGTTAGAATTACGGCTGAAAGAGGCAGCTAAATTAGGCTTTAAACGGGCAATTGTCCCCAAAGGACATCAGATTTTCCCTGATGTGGGGATGGAAATTATTCAAGTGGCGCGGGTAATTGATGCGATCGTCGCCGCACTCCCCGCCGAGACTGAGGTTGAAAATATCGAGGAGGACTAATGTTTTGTAACGTAACAGACATCCAGCATCTAGCCATCTTGGTGTTAAATTAATTGATAATTTAGGAATCTTCAAGCAAGATGAAAAAAAATCAATTTTGGCAGTATTTAGCTGGTGCGATCTCGATCTCGCTCTGGATTCCCAAGATAGCTAGTGCCCATACCGGAGTTGGCGATGTAACTGGATTTTGGCACGGACTAGAACACCCCATCGGCGGTTTAGACCATATCTTGGCGATGCTGGCCGTTGGTTTGTGGGCGGCTCAGATGGGCGGGAAGGCACTCTGGCTGGTTCCGGGTGCATTTATCACCGCCATGATTGGTAGCAGCGTTATGGGGCATTTTGGGCTACCACTACCTGGTGTGGAGCAGGGGATTGTCGCTTCCGATTTTATCCTGGGGATGTTGCTATTATTTGCTGTTAGGCTCCCACTAGCTCTGAGCGCGGGAATTGTTGGGATACTTGCAATTTTTCACGGTTACGCACATGGAGCCGAAATGCCCGAAACCGCATCAGGGTTAGCCTATGGGTTTGGTTTTATTATTTCGACTACCTTATTACATGTCGCCGGAATTGGGATCGGATTGGGAATAGATCGTTACCAGCCCAAACTTCAACAACTGCTATTTCGGATTGGTGGCGGTGCGACAGTAGTCGGCGCAATTTATGTTTTAGTCGCTCGTTAACCATCGCGCCCGGAGTGGGTTGGGGGTAAAAAAAGAGGCTGGAATTTAGTAGCGTGGTGGTAGTTTTGCCAACAGCCCCATCGTCAATGGATAGATGACATCGATGTTAAATTATTGGTAGTTTTCGATCGAGATGTTACCATGCCAGAAATTGCCCGATCGGACTCAATACTTCTCGTTTAAGAACTGCTAGCGACTGAAGTCGCCGCTAATGATGCAAAGTCAGCCTGCGCGGACTAATTAGTTTTTAGATTAACCGAGAAGTATTGCGATCGGACTGGCTTGAGATTTTATCAACTATATTCTTGAGATCGATCGAGCAATATTTTTTATCCCCTATCCCCTGACTTGATATGTTTCCAATTGATGATGACAATCCCACTAGAATTACGCCGTTTGTCACCTATTCGCTAATTGCAATTAACGTTCTAGTCTTTATCTACGAATTAAGCTTCGCCGAGAATGGTTTAACCAACTTTTTTTATCAATGGGCGATCGTCCCCCAGCAGCTTACAGCCGCGTTTGCCGGGACTCCTTATCCACTTTTACGCGGCGGCGAACCACCAGAAGTATTAACTCTCATTACATCTCAATTTCTCCACGGTGGCTTTGCACACATCGCTGGTAATATGTTGTTTTTATGGATCTTTGGTAATAATGTCGAAGACCAATTAGGACATTTAAAGTTCTTATTCTTTTATCTAACTTGCGGCGTACTTGCTGGTTTAGCACAGTGGTTTTTCAGTCAAGGTTCGCAGATACCCTCACTCGGTGCTAGTGGTGCGATCGCAGGTGTAATGGGAGCTTATATCATTCGCTTTCCCAATGTCAGTGTCAAAACGGTAATTCCGATCGGAATTTTTCCGTTCTTCACGAGAATTCCGGCTTATTTTTATCTAGGAATTTGGTTTTTTCAACAAGCATTATATAGTTTTGCCACCCTCGCACCGCGTACTAATGTCGGTATGGAAAATGGTGGTGTTGCCTATTGGGCACATGCAGGCGGCTTCGTGTTTGGTGCGATTCTCGGCCCGATTTTAGGGTTATTTTCTCAGCGATCGGAAGCATGATTTCGCTATAAAAATTAGATGGTGGGCATTGCCCACCCTACATCTTCGATGTTCGTGAATCCCCATTCTACATCACTACAAAATTTTACGATTAATTAAAGTAAGGAAACGTTCTGGGTTAACAACCTTAACTAATTCAGTCCCATTTATATATTTATTAAGATCTCCATTCAAATAAGCTTCTTTTAATTTTGGAGTCCAACCTTCTCCTCCTATAATTAGATAAGCATAGGGAAATTTACCATTACTATTTTTAATGGCATCAATTAACTTAATTATTTCAAAAGGAACCTTCTGCTCGGCTGTACCTGCTGTTTCTTGCCATTTCTTCGATAAAATTAACCAACGTAGATCTGGTGTTTCTATCACTCGATCTGGTAGATGCTTTCCACCGCTAATAGTTGGCACCAAGAATGGTACATACTCGTCCTTAGTCAAGATTCGATAGCCTTGTACTGGCAATACCGTATCGAAAAGCTGCTCGAATATTTTTCCTGTATTGACACCAATTTTAGACATCGGTTAAAAACCCTTACACGCTATAACTTCTTTAGCTGGGCGACGATCGCCATTACAAGAGATGCGTCTGGGTGCATCTACTATATCGATCGTAAACCCAAAATTTTGGTAAAGATCGATAATTCGATCGGTTGCTTGATTCGACAAGACAATTTTACCCGGATGTTTTGCCAGCCATTGAGTCAGCCGGATTTGATCTTCCCATTTAAAGTCGTCTTGACTGTATTTAGTAAATTGCACATCGTATGGTGGATCTGCGTAAATAAAATCGTCTGGTTCTAATTTTAGACGTTCAAAATCACCAACCGTAATTTCCCAGGCTTGCAATATGGCTTGATAATCGCTAAAGTCGATCGCGTAGTTAATCGTTTTATAGCTGCCGAAAGGAACGTTAAATTCTCCACTATTATTAAAGCGGCACAGTCCATTAAATCCGGTACGATTTAGATAGTAGAAAATTTGGGCAGCTTCGCTCGTGTCAAATTTTCTGGTTTGAGTGAGTTGATTGAATCGCGATCGCATTTCATAGTAAAAGTCGCGATTGTTTTTCATCTCGATATTTACTAGTAATCCTTGCTGTAGATGATGATAAAGATTGGCTAGATGGATATTGGCATCATTGAGTAGCGCGCGATTCGGTCTTAAACCTAAGGCTACTGATAAACTCCCCATAAAAGGTTCTACCAGACGACAACGATCGTTTGGCTGCCATAGTTCTAGCAATTTAGGTATCAGCCATCTTTTTCCTCCAGCCCACTTTAGCAGCGGCTTGAGCGAGGTTTCTTGAGGGGAAGATGGCATAAATTTAGAATAAATATTTAAGATAACATCAACTTTTTCTGGCATTAAGACAGAAATTTTTTTTATTCATTGAGTGCTTATAGGTTGTTTTAATACTGCTGAAATTAGCTTTCAATTTTTGCTGTAGGCATAGAGTTAGACCGATACAATAATCTAGCTCGGCGTTGCTCCCTTAAACCTTTATCTAGAATGGCGATGATTTCATCTAGCTCTAAAGTCAATGAAGAATGTCCACATTACAAAATACAACTAATTTACCGCATATCGCCGATCGCACTCATGGCTGTAGCGGCGATCGCTTGTTCGGTAGCTTTGGGGAGATGATGGTATTTACCATTAGCTTGCTTGGCTAATTCTTTGGCAAAACCTGTCGAAATAAATTTATTTTCGGTATCGATTACTAATAATTTAATCCCAATTGCCCGAATTCGCGAGGCAATATCTAGTAATTCTTGTTTGATATCTGGCTTATTATCGGGATCGATCGTGTCGCCTAAAGAACGTGCTAACGGGACATTTCCGCGTCCGTCGGTAATGGCGACAATTACCACTTGTCCGATATCGCCGGAACTTTGAGCGTTGACACCCACCCGTACGGCTTGAGTCAAACCATGAGCTAATGGGGAACCACCACCACAAGCGAGGCGTTCGAGGCGGCGTTTTGCCATCGCGATCGATCTTGTCGGTGGTAGTAGTACTTCGGCTTGTTCGCCTCGGAAGGGAATTAACGCTACTTGATCGCGATTTTGATAAGCTTCAGTGAGCAGGCGCATGACCGCACCCTTAGCCGACTGCATCCGGTTCAGAGCCATCGAACCCGATGCATCTACGACAAATATTACCAGCGCACCCGATCGACGAGCTAATTTTTTACCGCGAATATCGCCCTGCTCGACGATGACTTTGCGATCGGGCTGACGCAGGCGGCGTGATTTTTGGTAGGGTGCTGCGGCTCTGAGTGTCGCATCTACGGCAATTCTGCGGACTTTGCCTTTGGGTAAAATGGGTTTAACGTACCTCCCTCTGTCTTCAGAAAATACCATGCTCCGGCTGCCAGATTTGCCCTGTTTTTGTTGGGCGGTTTGGGCAAAAGCCAGGATGGTATCGTCGAGAATTACGCCTTCGATATCAAAGACAAATTCTTCAGGAATATTCGGTGGTTCTTCGGGTTGGTCTTCATTTTCCGGCTCGTCATCCTCATTCTCTTCCTCTTCCTCCTGCTCGTCTTGCTCTTGCTCGGATTGTTGAGGTTGTTGCGGTGGTGGTGGCGGTGGCGGTGGGGTATTTTCGTCTGGAGGGGTTTGAATTACCGTGGCGCGGGGAACGATGACGAGTTCTACCGCTCGGCGCAAGTCGTCAGCATTAACATTAGTGCGTCCTTCCAGAGCCGCCGCTGCTTTGGCAACGCGCACGGCAAATAATTCGGCGCGATGTCCCATTACGCCGCCGCGCAGAGCTTCGGTAACTAGGTACAAAATCTGTTCGGTAGTAATCTGAACATCTTTGAGCCATTCCCGCGCCAGTAGAATCTGCGTTCTGAGATTATCGACTTCTTCGGTATATTGAGCGAGAAAAGTTTGTGGCGAAGCTGCATAAGATATTGCTTGTCCGACAGCTTCGACCCGTTGGTCGATTTCTAGCGCGCCATCAGCCGAAAGTGAAATGGCAATCCGATCGAGCAAATGTTCTCTCAACGAGCCTTCTTCGGGATTGTAGGTGGCAATCAGCAGCGGTTTGCAGGGATGTTGAAAGCTAATGCCTTCGCGCTCGATCTGGTTGCGTCCATCGGTCAGGACACTCAGTAACAGATTAGAAATTTGGTCGTCGAGGAGATTGATTTCGTCGATGTATAATACGCCGCGATGCGCTTGTGCGAGTAATCCGGGCTGAAATACTGAAGCTCCTTCCTGTACCGATTTATCCAAATCGACCGAACCCAACAGCCGATCTTCAGTTACACCTAAGGGAATTTGGACGAATGGAGCCGGAATTATGGCAGTGGGTATTTCTAAATCGGGATCTGCCGCTCGTACCTCTAATAATTTATCATCCCACTCACTCGGAGCATTCGGGTCGCAATTACTCACCCCACCCACCGTAATTTCGATGGGTGGTAATAGTGAATGAATCGCTCGTGCCATCACCGATTTAGCCGTACCGCGACCGCCTGCGATCGCAACTCCACCCAAATTTGGATCGACAGCCGCTAACAGCAGTGCTGATTTAATTGCTTCTTGTCCCACCACTGCACTCAGGGGGAAGGCACTAATATTATTTGAGGCGGCGATCGCTGTGGGCATTCTGTAGTAAATTATTCACTAATGTAGCTTTTGCTGTGGAGAAAATTGGCTCCTCGATCTAATTATCTCACATTCCCCACCAGCAACTGAATCGCTGAGATTGTCAGTTTCGATCTGCTTCAAGATTGCGGCTCAGATCTGTTCTGACTCAAACGTTAATTTTGGCGATTGAGTGGGAACAATTAAATTAACAAGTCTATTCTTAATAAACTTGTCAGATCGCGATCTGGTCGATCGTTGACCCTATCCTCCACTGGAGATATTTAAGGCAATCCGATCGGTAGATTTTAAAGAAATCCGCCAATCTGCGATCGATAGTAATCTAGTTTTAGTAAAAATTTAAAATAATGTATTATAAGTGTTTTTGCTGAAGTAGCCAACTATCTTCATCATTAATAAATACTCAACTCATTTAGACTGATCGAGCGAGTAGACCGATAGCTCTAGAGACTCGCAACCGCTAGCTTCTAGGCTAATTATCTTATCGAGATAGCTACCCAGATATTGCTAGGTTTCGATCGATTAATTTACACCGATCGAGATCGCAGGTCTTGAGATCGACAGTATCCTTGTCAAGTACAAACATCAAAAGTATACTCATAATATATCTCAGCAGAGCAATATGGCGTATGATGTTCGGCATGGTCATGTTAGTATCTAGTAAAATACGGAAGACATCTTAAAGTTGAATTTATTTCAGCATTTTAGCTGTCATTTCTACTAGACATGCTGCTATCTCAAAGTTAGCCACACAAAATTTACGCATCAAATCGTTAAAAATTCGGAAAAAATTCAATCATGAAGAAATTACTGTGGTATGTTAGCTGCTGCCTGATGCCCATGTTCGGTGCGTCAGCTACTCATGCTAGCCCTGAAGTCAGATCTAGTGCCCATACCGCAACTGGTAATGCTGCTAGTTTGGGTAAACTTTCCAGTACCGATCGCCAGCAGACTTTTACAGCTACACCAATGGTCGCCAGCGACATTCTGGCTCAAGTCCCACCACCACCGCCAACACCGACAGAAGTACCGAGCGCACCGCCAACGCCAAGCACCCCGGTTACCCCGGTTACCCCGGCGACCCCGGCTACTCCGGCTACTCCGGCTACTCCCACCACTCCAGGTAATTCGGAAACCCAGGATATTAAGAGAGAGCTAGATACCATCAAAAACCAGAATCAGCCTGGTGGCGATAAATTTAATAGCTACCAACCTAAGAGTTCTCCAGCCTTTTCAATTTTTAATCCGGTTGGGTTTGGTGCTGATAAAAATCTGGTCTTTGTATCTGTTAGTTATCAAAATCGGACTAGATTTGGTAATGTATCCGACGGTGAAGCGGGAATTGGGATCGGTTTAGGTGATGCAGTTAACTCGGTGGGTGCGGAACTAACCTACAGCTTGAATAGTTTTGGTTCTAGTGCTGGATTCGGGAGCGGTGGTTTTAGTGCCAAACTCCACAAACGGATCGGTGAAGATACGGCGGTCGCGATCGGTTGGAACCAATTTGCTAAAATTCAGTTTGGTGGCGGTAGAAACGGCAATGGCCCTTCTGACTATCCCAACAACTCTTATTATGCTGTCGGTACCAAAATCTTACGCACGCGCGAAGATATTAACGATCCGTTCAGCCGCTTGGCACTAACAGCCGGAGTTGGTAGCGGTGTCTTCTTACCATTCGATCGCTTTGGCGGACTAGATCGCAGCGGACTTAATGTATTTGGTTCGGTTGGCGTTCGCGTTGCCAGACCCGTTAGCGCGGTAGTCGAGTGGACGGGACAAGATCTTGCCGCAGGCGTATCGGTCGCCCCATTTGAGAATTTCCCCCTCGTGATCACCCCCGCAATCCGCGACATTACGGGTGCTGGCGATGGAGCTAGATTTGTTTTAGGTGCAAGTCTATCTTTTAACTTCTAAAGCCGCTAAACTTTTGCCAGGGAATTATCTGCATCTGCTTCAATTATCGATTATCAATCATCACAACAGGTTAAATGTCCATGCTAAAAATATCTAAATATCACCGCGCGATCGTCGGTTGTAGCGCGATCGCGACCCTAGCCTGTACCGTACTAGTACCTTCAGCTAGTTTCGCTCAAACTAACCCGCCGACTAATGCCAGTAATGCTACTGGTGTTAACACCACCAACGCTCCTACCGGGGGTATTGGCGGTTCCATCGGCCCCAATCCTGTCGTCATCAGCCGCATTTCTACGCTTGTCTCCAACATCGATCTGGCTCAATCTGATTTCGATACAGCAGTAGCGAACTTAGCTAAAGCCGAAACAGCACAGCCAGTTGCGGCAAATGATACTACCGTCCGCTTTACAGTAGACAAATCAGTGGGCAACCTCGCCGATTGTGGCTGTCCTAATGCCGATACCATTGGCAAGGCTCCTGCTCCTACCCCAGAATTAATCGCTGCTAAAACTGCTGAAGCCGATGCCGCAGCCAAACTTGCTGCTGCCAGAGCCGAAGCGAAACAATTTATTGAATCTGTCAAAAACGGTAGTGTATCGACTTCGACAACTAGCAGCCAACTTTGGTAAAAAGCTGCTCCAAATATAGGTCGCATCGCTCTAAATTCCCAAATCGGGGCTAGCATCGTAGCAAAGAGCGATCTTGAAAATTCGCTCTGTGCTTGCCAATTGCTTTAAAAAACTTTGACTCAATTGACTATTACCAAGTCAGGCTTGACAATAATGACTCAACTATCTAAATTCCGTCAACTGCTCATCGGTTGTAGCGCGATTGCTACAGCCACACTTAGCAGCTTTACACAAATCGCCACTGCTGCCGAGCAGTTTAATAATCAAACGATCCAATTCGAGCGCAATACCATTATCGAATTTCAATTCTTGAAATCTAATAATGCCGCTCAATCGACATTTGGCGTAATTAATCTGGCGACTGGCGAGAAAACACCCCTAATTAGTGAAGCTCGCGCTCAAGATAGACCTGGCAAAAACTACGCAGGTACCTCTGGTAAAGCAGTCAGAAAACCTTTCGCTGAATTTACCTTTAAATCTGGTACTCCCTATAGCCTTTATCTAGAGTCAACTCAAAAAGGTAAAGGTACCACCACTGTTTACTCCGTACCCGAAAAAAATGGCGGCGCGCAGTTAGCTAAATTCGATAACGATGCGACTGCTTTGGGGACCCAAGGTGTAAGAATCGGTTGGAATGATGGCATCTCCAGCAAAACTGGTGACTTCGGTCAATTCCTAGTCATTGCTGGTGGCGGTGTTGGCTGTCCTTGTAAGCCTAGCCCCAGCCTCACAACTCCATTACCTCCAGAAACCCCCCCCACTCGTAATCGCGCACCTAGCGGTCGCGGTTAATCCATTTGGTTAGGTAACATCAAAGCGGAGATGAAACAATGTTTCATCCCCGCTTTTTGTCTAAAGTGCTGTAAATAGCTAACATTAATCGTAAAAATTGCCACAATTAAAGAATAAGAGTTATTACCAATCGTCGAGTGCAACATGAAACTGTCCAAAATAGGTTGGGCGATCGTCACGATCGCGATAATTATTGCTACCTACTTGCCGCTACCAGTATTAGCCGCAATCCCGCCCGCCGCTGCCATCATCGCCGAGAATAGTGGCGAGAGCTTTGTCAGCAAGGCTGTCGAGTTAGTCGGATCGGCAGTCGTGAGGATCGACACCGAGCGGACGATTACCCGCCGGATCGATCCATTTTTTGGCGATGAAGCCTTGACAGGATTGCCCCAACAGCAACTATTACGCGGTCAGGGTTCGGGTTTTATTATCGATCGAGATGGGATAATTTTAACCAACGCTCATGTAGTCGATCGGGCTGACAAAGTGACAGTAATCCTCAAAGATGGACGCAGCCTTGAAGGTAAAGTCCGAGGGGTCGATCCCGTCACCGATTTAGCCGTAATTAGAGTCAGTGGTGCTAAAAATTTACCGACGGTTAAGTTGGGCAACTCAGATTTAGTCAAAGTCGGCGATTGGGCGATCGCGGTCGGTAACCCGTTCGGACTAGATAATACTGTAACATTAGGTATCGTCAGCACCCTCAAACGTGCCAGTTCTACCGTCGGGATGACCGACAAACGCCTCGACTTTATCCAAACCGATGCAGCAATCAATCCGGGTAATTCAGGCGGCCCCCTGCTCAATGCTAAGGGAGAAGTAATTGGCATTAATACCGCCATCCGTGCCGACGCGACCGGGATTGGCTTTGCTATTCCGATCGATAAAGCCAAAACAATCGCCACTCAACTAGCGCGCGGCGAAAAAGTTTCGCACCCCTATTTGGGCGTACAAATGGTCACCCTCACGCCAGAAATTGCTGCTGAGAATAATAACGACCCTAATGCCCTCTTCCAAATTCCTTCTGTTAATGGGGTGCTGGTAATTAAAGTATTGCCAAATACCGCCGCATCTGTAGCCGGAATGCGCCGAGGCGATACGATTCTCGATGTTAATGGCACTGTAATTCACGATGCCAATCAGTTGCAAGATGTGATGGAAAATAGTCATGTCAGCGAACAAATTCAAGTCCGAATCTTACGCGATGGCAAGGATCGGATCGTTAAAGTCGTTCCGAAAGAACTAAATTCTTAATGAATTGACGTAGGAGGTTGAATGTGTTGGGTTTCATTCTTCAACCCAACCTACAGATCTTCTGGTTTTCTGAACCTAACCAGTAAACCCCACTCACAGAGCTAGAGACAGAAACCCGACTGTCTTGTCGGGTTTCTGTCTCTAGCTCTAAAAAGTCGAGTTTCTAAGCGTTCTTAATATAACTACTAGGTATTTCTTGAGATCGTTGGCAGAGCCGTTCCTCTGGAACATCGCGACGTAATGTATAGAGAATTAATAATATAAATAATCCCGTACCCGCCAAATATTTAAACGGGCTAGGAATAACTTCTTGAGGTGAAAAGAAACCCTCGATCGCACCTGCAATTAGCAACATGGGAAAAATCCCCATTACCAACTGTGCTGCTTGCCCACCATAGATTCGCAATGCATCCCGCCGTCGATATCTACCGGGAAATAATAGACCCCTCGCAATTAATAAACCCCCACCACCCGCAATAAAAATAGCAGGTAACTCTAACGCGCCGTGAGGAAAAACAAACGCCCAAAATGGATAAGCCAGACCGTTTTGACCCACTAATGTCGCGACAGCACCAATTAAGACCCCATTATAAAATAGGGCATAAATCGTCCAAAATCCGGCGAGAATACCACCACCGACCATCCGAAAAGCCACACTGAGATTATTAATCGCAATACTACTCGCGGCAAACGGCTCGGTACCCAAAATCGAACCCATCCAAAGCTGATGTCGATCGCGGACTTTTTCAATCATACTTTGAGGTACGACTAAAGACATAAAACTCGCATCTTGCCAAGCAAACCACCAGGCAATTAGGGCACCAATTAAGAATATTCCGAAGGCAACTGCGGTGTAGCCCCAAGTTTCGCGTAATACTTGCGGTAATTTCCACAGGTAAAAATCGATGGCACCGCGCAATTCTTGTCGCCTAGAACCGCGATAAATTTGACTGTAGCCACGAGTCGTTAATGCTTGGAGTTCTTGGACGATCGTTTGACCGATTTGGTTGGTATTAGCTCGTGCCAAATCTGCGGCTACCGATCGATACAAGCTGGCTAGCGTCGCAATTTCCTTGGCATTTAACGATTTAATCCCGCGCTGTTGAGCGCGTTGGAGTAATTTATCTAGGTCTTGCCATTTAGCTTGTCTTCTGGCGATCCAACGTTGAATATTCATCTTTATGAAGGGAATAGGGGATAGGGGATAGGGGATGCTTCGACTTCGCTCAGCACAAGTAGAGATTAGGGAATAGGGAATAATTAAATCCGATCGTTATCATCCACTATCCACGCATCTCCGTAATGAGCTGCTGTACTACTGCTATCGCTCAGTGCAAACTATTCACTATTCCCTATCCCCTAATCTAAAGTATCCCAAATAAATGTAATGGGCCGCGACCAGAGAATATTTCAACAATGACACCAATAAACCCTAACATTGCCAGCCGACCGTTCCAGATTTCAGCCGCAGTCGTCAGACCCATCTCCCATTTTTCTTGGGGATACATCTTAATTTTTTTCTTCATCTGGGTGACGGTATCGATGTCCAGGCTGGGGGCTGCGGCAGCCCGGAGGACTAGATCGACCAGTGTTTGGATGAAAACGGGGTTGGTATCCAACGCAGGTACCCTGTTGAAGGTATGAACGCCTGCTGCTTCGGCAATTTCTCGATATTCGATATCGATTTCTTCGAGGGTTTCGATATGCTCGGAGACAAAGCTAATCGGGACGACAACTAATTCATCGACTCCTTGAGCGGCTAGTGAGACGATCGCATCTTCGGTATAGGGCTGGAGCCATTCAACGGGGCCGACTTTGCTTTGATACGCTAGGGAATGTTCGTTTTTGCGCCCCAGTGTCTGCATAATCAGCTTGGTGCAGTCTTCAATCTCGGCTTGGTACGGATCGCCAGCCTCTTTGATGTAGCTTACGGGTACGCCATGCGCGCTGAAAAACACATGTGCGCGATCGGGATTCGGACATTTATCGATTTCGGTGGCAATCAACGCACTCATCGCGTTGAGGTAACCCGGCTCTTGATACCAATCGGCAATTACCGTGTATTGCGGCGGTTGGAGTTGGGGATTTTCTTTCCAAATTTTTTCGATCAGTCGAAAACTAGAACCGCTCGTACTGATGGAAAATTGAGGATACAACGGGAGAATTACTAATTGCTCGATTCCATCTTGTTTGATTTGAGCGAGTGCATTTTCGGTAAATGGGTGCCAGTAGCGCATCCCAATGTAAACTTTGGCATCTTCACCCTGCGATCGCAATTGAGTCTCTAATGCCCGTGCTTGATCTTCGGTAATCCGCCGCAGTGGCGAACCACCACCAATTTTCTGATAATTGGCTTGAGATTTCTTCGATCGTGATGTCGAAATAATCCAAGCTAGCGGCTTTTGCAGTGCCGCAATCGGAATCCGAATAATTTCTGGGTCGGAAAACAGGTTAAACAAGAACGGACGCACATCCGATAATTGCTCCGGCCCGCCCAAATTCAGCAGTAAAACCCCTAATCGACCCATGACGGTTGCGTTTTCCCAGTATGTTGCAAATTCTTCACTAATTTTAACAATTATATGGTTTTATCGGTAGATGTTTGCCAATGCCGATACATAAATTTAATTTTAGTCTACAAATGTTCTCAGTAATCGCTCGTCTCCCCGTCTCCCCGTCCCCCCGTCTCCCATCGCCCATCTCCTTTAAAGTTCGATCGAAAATTTGCTATAATGTTGAAACATGTGCCTTCAATATGTAAAGTCTATGAAGTCCATTCAAACGGCTATTTTACTCGTTGCCCTCACTGGTGCGGTTGAGTTATCCCAGGCAGAGAAAGTATTTGGCTACATACTTACACCAGAATTAACTCGATCGCAAATTAGTATAGTTCCAGCGACAGACAGTTTGCTCGATCGGGGATTACAAAAACAGGAACAGGAAGACTACGCTGGGGCGATCGAAGATTACACAGAATTTATCAAAGCTAACCCCAACCAGATCGAAGGATACAGCAATCGGGGATTTGCCAGAGCGATGCTCAACAAGCTGCCAGAAGCTCTCCAGGATTTCGATCGAGCCATCGCACTCGCGCCCAATAATGCCGATGTTTACAATGGACGAGGCAATGTCAACGCAATGGCGGGCAATCTCGGTGCGTCGATTCGCGATTTCAATCGATCGATCCGCTACGATCGCAATTTCGCTGATGCCTATTATAATCGAGCGATTAGCAGACACGGTTTGGGCGATCGACGCGGAGCCAAAGCCGATCTCGGTAGAGCCGCGAAATTATTTCAGCAACAACAAGATCTCGGCGGCTACCAGCAGGCACGAGAGTGGATCGATAAATTGAAGTAGGTGTTAGGTTTTAGGCTTTAGGCTTTAGGGTTTGGAACTCCGAACTCCGAACTCCGAACTCCCATCTCCGAACTCCCATCTCCGAACTCCAAACTCCCATCTCCCATCTCCGAACTCCTTACTTTCAAAACTACCATCGTCATATCATCCCCATTAGTACGATCGTTGCTGGTGAACTTATCGAGCGTAGCGACGATATAGTCTAGAGTAGCTTGAGAACTTAACTCTCGTTCGCAGGCATTCCGAAAAGTCTGAGTTAAATTTTCCTCATTAAACCGTTCGCCATTGCGATCGGCAGCATCTGTAAAACCATCGGTATAGTAGATAATGGTATCGCCCTGCTGGAGTCGAACATGAGCCTCCTCATATTGAGAATCGGCATCTAACCCAATCAACATTCCAGCAGTATCGAGCTGCAAAATTTTTGATGTTGCTGCTTGCCAGTATAGAGGTGGATTGTGGGCGGCGTTGCTATAGGTCAGAATTTGAGTAGTCGGATCGTATTCTGAATAAAAGAGTGTCACGAACCGACTAGAATTTTCTAGATCTGCAAACATGACGCGATTGAGGTTCTGAAGGATGCGTGCGGGTGAATGACCGTTAAGTACCTCCGCACGTAACATACCCCGCGTCATGGTCATAATCAGCCCTGCTGGGACACCTTTGCCCATGACATCGCCGATGGTGATACTCCATTTATTGGTATTGCTGACATTGCTAGATTTATTAGCGAGTCGATCGTAATTAGCGGGAATAAAATCATAATAATCGCCGCCAACGCGCTCGGCATTGAGATAACAGGCGGCGAGTTCTAAGCCAGGAATATCTGGAAATTGCTTGGGTAACAGACGTTCTTGAATTTCGGCACCAATTTCTAATTCGCGATCGAGTCGTTCTTTTTTACGTAATTCTACCGTTAATTCGTCATTATGGATCGCTACTGCTGTTTGATCGGCGACTAATTGCAACAGTTTTTTACGATCGTCAGTCCACTCATAATTCGAGTTGCGGGTAAATACGTACAATCGACCGCGTTCGCCACTTTCGAGTAGAATTGGCGTGCGGAAAATCTGAATAGGATAGTCGAGATCTAATTCGATTTTACTTTCTAATTTGTCCCAAATATCGGCATGAAAACCGCTCTCCTTAACGTCAGATCCATCGGCAAGAGTTTTTGAAATGGCTGTTTCAATCTGTTTGCGTAGCTCATTACAGTTGCCTTCCCCTTGGCAATGCAACTGATAAATTTGTAATTGACCAGTCTTTTTGAATAGAATTATCGCTCCACCTTCAGCATCGGTAACTCGTGTCACCATCAGCGGAATCAACTCTAAAAATTGATTGAGATTCTTAAAACTTCGCAATGCAAAACCCAAACCACTCAGGAGTTCGTGAGTTTTTTTTTGTTGGCGAGTCAGATTGACGATCGATTCTTCGAGAGCCGCTATCGATGCAAATTGTGGTTCGTAATTCATCATTTATAATTCTTAACCACTTAATAACGCCTCGACAAATTCGTAACTAGAAAATGGTCTTAAATCTTCAATACCTTCACCAGCACCGATAAACCGAATCGGTAAACCAAGCTGTTGGACTACTGCTAAAGCTACACCACCTTTAGCTGTTCCGTCTAGTTTGGTTAATACTACCCCACTTAACTTTGCGGCTTCGGCAAATACTTGTGCTTGACGTAGCCCATTTTGTCCTAATGTGGCATCGAGAACCAGTAAAGATTCTATCCGAGCGTTGTTGGCTTGCTTGTCTATAATCCGACGGATCTTACTCAACTCATCCATCAGATTTTTTTTGTTTTGCAATCTGCCAGCGGTATCGACTAATAGTAACTCAGTATTACGCGATCGGGCGGCACTGATGGCATCGTAAACTACGGCGGCGGGGTCGGTATTTTGTCCGGGGTTGGCAATTACTTCAATACCGCTACGTTGTCCCCACACTTTGACTTGTTCGACGGCGGCGGCGCGGAAGGTATCGCCAGCCGCAATTAGGCATTTATAACCCGAAGCCTGAGTCATGTGCGCGAGTTTACCAATAGTGGTAGTCTTACCCACTCCATTGACTCCGACAATCAGCCAAATATTTAGTTCGTTTTGGACGGGGAGAAATTCTTGGGTATAGTTGGCTTGATAAGGCTTGTCAAGTAAGTCGCGCAGAATTTGTTTGAGATAGGCGACGGCTTCTTCTGGGGGGAGCGATTCTTGGCGGAGTTTTGCTTGCAATGTCTCGATCACATAATCGGTAGCTTCGACACCAACATCGGCTTGGAGTAATAAAGTCTCGATCGATTCTACCGCATTGGCATTCAGGGGGCCTTGACCGATGAGAGCTTTAAATTGATTGACAAATCCGCGTCTAGTTTTATCTAAACCCTGACGTAATTTTTTGAGCCAGTTAATCTCGTCTAATGATACTTGCTCTGGAGTGCGTCCTTGGTCGGCGAGGACTTTAGCCGACCATAAGAAGTCGTCATCGAGGGCGATATCGGCGTTAGATGCCGCTGGTTCGACAGTTTCGATTGCTGTAGCCTTGAGCTGTTCTAATCGCTGCTGGCGGTTGTCTCGCGCCCAGATGGGGATGTTTTCCTCATCTTCATCAATAGCCAGAACGGGTGGCGTGTCAACTGTTGTGGCTGGTTCAGTTTCGGCGGCGATGTCTGCTACATTCGGCTGGCTTGGTTCGCTAGCTTCAGATACTGTTGCTACTACCGCCGCTGGGGGTGCTTCCTGTTGTTGGATATTCTGATAAGCCGCTTTTGCCCAAGCTAAATAGTCTGTCGCAATTTCTGTGTCGGCTGTGACTGGTTCCGCTGCCGCTGGTTCCTCTGGTACTGCCACAGCAGCTTCTTCTACCAGTTCGGGATCTGGTGCTGGCTCGGATTCAGAGTTATCGAATTTGCGACGGAACCAATTAAAAACCATAATCGATTAGTTAGCTGTTGTTAAGTTAGGAGGTGAGCAAGATCTGTAAATTAAACGATCGACAGCTTAGTTGTCAAAAAAGTTAAGATATTTAGTAGAAGACAAAATTGGACAGAATCTAGGTGTTCGATCGCACAATTTAGACACCCGATTTGAGTTGTTCGGTAACTCGACGCAGCACCCCATTAATTAACTTACGTCCTTGGTCGTCACTATACCGCTTTGCGAGTTCAATCGCTTCATTAATGGCGATCCGTTCTTCCAAACCAAGATAGGCGATTTCGGTAACTGCCAACCGGAGAATATCACGATCGATCTTTGGCAATCGACCTAGCTGCCAATCTACAATACTTTTACTCAAAAGTGTATCGATCCCCGCAGTTTCTTCGGTAGATTTGACTAATAGTTCGAGCGCGTAACTGCGAACGTCAGGACGGTTGAAATTATTGATGAGTTCGGGCATCTCTAAGGCTTGTCCGAGTCGGTCGATCGCTTTTTGAACTAATGCGATCGCTTCTGCGGTCATTACTCTAGCACTTTCCACGTCACTAGCTCTGGTTTGGCTGTTTAAAAGTCGGTCGGTACTGCGTTGTAATTCGGCGGTTGCGGCTTCTAGTGCTTCTTGGGTTTCTTCTCGCAGGGTAGAGATGGCATTGAGCATCATCTCTTCTAGAGTCAACTGCAATTGGCGGGGTTGTGATTGCGCTAACTTCTTTTGCGCCTTCGATAATTGAGGTAGGGCTAGCAGAGCCAACTCACGAGCGATAGTTTGAGCTTTCATAGACGCGATCGATTAGCAATTGCAAAGCCTCTGATTATACCACGACTATCCGCAAAAATTTGAGAATTGATTTTTATCCTGTCAGCGATACTACTTATCGATCGTCATTCGAGGATAAAGGCGAGTAATTCTGATAAGATCGTTGGCGCAGCTTCGCAAACATAAATCGCGATCGAGCAAGATGAATATGAAAATGCTAGCTGGTAGAGATATGAGCAGATTTACTAAGTGGTTGTCGAAACTAATTAATCGACAATTGGTAATTATATTTTTGACGATCGCGATCGGCTTATCTGGGTGTGTCAAGTACGATACTAGTATTAATTTTTCCAATCTTAGCGATGGCGAAATTGTCGAACATATTCAACTGGGCGAACAATTAAATACTTTCAGTCAAAATGCTGTCAAAACCTGGATCGCCAGTATCAGACAGCGGACGATGCAAGCACAAGGTCGATTAGAACGTTTGAGCGATCGTGAATATAAAGTCACAATTCCGTTTAATAACCCTCAAGAATTAGTTACTAAGATCGATCGCTACTTTAACCCAGGATCTCCGCAATCTGAAACTAAATCACAGATCCAGATCGAACGACGTAATCTGCTGCTAATAACTAGAAATCATCTCACTTACGATATCGATCTGAGATCGCTATCGATCGATGTCGCCGATCCTAAAGTCTCGATCGATGCTGCTAATGCTGTCAATCTAGATTTTAGCATTTCTAGCCCTTGGGGCGTAAAAAGTCTCGCCAGCCAAAATGCTACAACGATTGCCAGTAGTGATGCTCGGCAAATAACATGGCAACTCAAACCGGGTAAAATCAATCATATCGATGCTGTATTTTGGCTGCCCAATCTCTTGGCTTTAGGGGCGGTAGTTATCGTGTTAATTAGTGCGATCGGTTATTATATTAAATATCGTCAGTTACCCTGGCAACTAGCCTCAAAATAGGTTGTCATTTTGAGGATGTCATCTACTTATTTTCGCTTGTGAATTTAAACTTAGATACAGAAGATAATCAGAAGTTTGCTGCTTGGGGACTAATTGGTGTTTGTGCGATCGCCATCTTCTTGCGGTTTTGGGGATTAGAAAGATTTAACTCATTTGTATTCGACGAGGTTTATTATGCTAAGTTTGCCAACAATTACCTGACTAATACCAAATTTTTTAATTCACATCCGCCGCTGAGTCAATATTTAATTGCGATCGGAATTTGGATTGGCGATCGATTGCCGATCGGTCGAGATAATGTTAATGAATTAACTGGTTCGCTCCGTTCTACGTTTAGTTATCGGTGGATGAATGCGTTATTTGGGTCATTTATTCCGCCATTAGTTGCTGCTTTAGCTTATCAACTCAATCAGCGATTGAGTTATGCTTTTATCGCAGCTTTATTTATTAGTTTAGATGGATTATTTCTAATCGATTCTCGTTATGCTCTAAATAATATTTTCTTGATATTCTTTGGATTATTAGGACAGCTATTAGTATTAATAACCATTAGAGCTAATCCAGATCGTCGATTCTTATTACTACTCGGTGCGGGAGTTGCTTTTGGAGCATCAGCCGCCTGTAAATGGAATGGTTTGTGGTTTTTGCTCGGCATCTATATCTTAATATTCATTGCCAGAATTTGGAAAATAATTAAATCCGATCGGCAATTTTCGATACTTACTAATTCACTATTAGATCGACTTGCCGAGCTGCGACTGATTCAACTTCTTTTCAGCCTATTAATTTTACCAATCGTCGTTTATAGTTTATTATGGATTCCCCACCTAATTCAGAATCCTACGCCTAATTTTATCGATGTTCAACGGGCAATTCTCAATTACCATAAAGAGATAGGTAATGGTGCTAGCGTACATCCTTATTGCGCCAATTGGTATACTTGGCCGTTATTAATGCGCCCATTAGCTTATTATTTTACCGAGTACAAAAACGACTATTTTTATGATGTCCACGCAATGGGTAATCCACTGTTATGGTGGTTAGCTCTAGCGGCGGTTTTTGGTTCTATTTGGGTAGTTGTTAACCGCGTGCAATCGACAGTTAAGCTCTTAGATATCGATCGAGTTATTCTGGTACCGATCGAAGAAATAAATCTCAATTATATTAGCATTCCCTTATTTGTACTGGTTAACTATGCCGCAAATTTACTCCCGTGGGTGAGAGTAACTCGCTGCTTATATATTTATCATTATATGGGTGCCATTTTATTTGCTATTATGGGGTTAGCCTGGTTTGTCGATATTTGGCTGCGGAGTAATTCTAAATTATTACGAGCATTAGGCTTGACGACAATTTTTGGTGTCGCGGCTAGTTTTGTATTTTGGTTGCCCGTATTTCTGGGATTATCGATTGAAAGAACCGCGTTAAGTCTGCGACTCTGGGATTTTTGGATCTTTAATTGGATTTAGCGATTATTAATAACATTGACCTCGGCTTCGCTCAGTCAACGTTAGATTAGATAAGCGTAAGCATTGACTTCGGCTTCGCTCAGTCAACATTAGACAAGCGCAAACTTTAAAACTCAGCGTTAACTGAGCGAAGCCGAAGTTAACAACCCTACAGTTTAACCCCTCTAATCGATAGATCCAACAGTTCGATCGGGTGTAATATTTTAGTCTGATGTCCTTGGAGTTCTAGATGCTTGGCAATTTGGAGTGTACAGCCAGGATTTGCCGAGGCAATAATCGTCGCCCCCGTATTGACGAGATTTTTAACTTTTTGCGCTCCGAGTTCGTTAGCTGTCTCTGGCTGGAGCATATTATAAACGCCCGCACTCCCGCAACATAAAGCCGCATCTAAGGGTTCTGAGAGCGATACATTGGGGATTTGTTTGAGCAGTTGACGGGGTTGGATGCTAATTTTTTGCCCGTGCAATAAGTGACAAGCATCTTGATAAACGAGCGCGAGTGGTTCGTTAGAAATCGGCGATAGTGGCGTAGTTAATTTAATTTCTGCCAAAAATTCTTGAACGTCTTTAATTTTAGCGGAGAAATCGATCGCTTTTTGGAGATATTCAGGATCGTCTTGGAGCAATTCGCCGTACTCTTTTAAGGTATGTCCGCAGCCAGCCGCATTGATAATAATCGCATCGACATTCGCGTGCTCAAAATTATCGATCATCTGTCTGGCGAGAGTTTTGGCTTGCTCTTCTTCCCCTTGATGGTGTGGTAGCGCGGCGCAACAGCCTTGAGCTGGCGGAATCACAATTTCGCAACCATTAGCGGTTAATACCCTGACTGTAGCCTGATTGACGCGATCGAAAAATAACTTTTGCACGCAACCTAAAATCATCCCCACCCGATATCTTTGCGTACCTTGAGCGGGAACTAATGCTGGGAGCGTATCTTGAAATGTACTGAGCGATAATTCGGGTAAATTTGACTCCATCCCCGCCAAATGGGGCGATACTTTCTCGATAATTCCCGTCTGACGAACGAGTTTTTGCAAGCCGAGTTTCTGATAGATAAATAGTGGCATCAGCAACAACCGCAACCGATTGGGATATGGAAATAAGCCAAATATAAATTGTCGATACAACCGCTCTACCAATGGGCGAGGATGATTGCGGGCAATTTGCGATCGCATCGACGTAATGAGTTTATCGTACTGCACCCCTGACGGGCAGGTGGTGGTACAAGCCAAGCAACCGAGGCAACTATCGAAATGACTGACAACCGCAGGTGTGAGTTCGATTTTGCCCTCATTCAGGGCATCCATCATGTAGACTCTCCCCCGTGGCGAATCCATCTCTGTCCCTAATACGCGATAACTAGGGCAAGTCGAGAGGCAAAACCCACAATGCACGCAAGCATCAATGAGTTTCGGTTCTGGCGGATGTTGGGTGTCGAGTGTGGGGGATTGCATGGGGTGTGAGAGGAAATTCGATCGCATCCCGATCTTAGCAAGGAAATCGATCTAAATTGCTCGAACTTGTTATGGCGATCGCCCATAACAAGTTTGCCAATACGAACATTGAGACCGGATCTGATACTGGTTTTTAAAAACAAAACTGCTGCAACCCCGATTCTGTCGTCAACTATCGCCAAGATTGAAGCGATAAAATCGCGTAATGGTTTCAAACACCGTGCCTAAATTTGCGCGACAATTTTGTAAATAGCCTTCGTAATTGCGGTGAGTTCTGCGGG
>NZ_JANYJC010000297.1 GCF_025361915.1 Chamaesiphon sp. GL140_3_metabinner_50 | reverse complement strand
ACTTACGATCGCGCCCCAGCAATGTCGGCATCGATAGTTACCGATACGGTGTTAGCCGCGATCGCCAAACAGCAATACGCGCTAATTGTTGTTAATTATGCTAACCCAGATATGGTGGGGCATACAGGTAAAATGGAGCCGACGATTCACGCGATCGAAACTGTCGATAATTGTCTGGGTAAGTTACTCGAAGGCGTGGGTAAAGTTGGCGGGACGACACTAATTACCGCCGATCATGGTAATGCTGAATATATGTGCGACGAACGGGGCAATCCGTGGACGGCACATACCACCAGCCAAGTACCATTAATTTTAGTCGAAGGCGAAGGTCGCAAACTCCCCGGACACGGCACCGATGTCACGCTCCGCGACGATGGTAAGCTAGCCGATTTAGCACCGACGATTTTAGAGATTCTCCAAATTCCCCAGCCTGTGGAAATGACTGGTAAATCGATAATTGTACCGACGCTAGTTGAATTTCAACCCACTCGATCGCCAATGCGCGTAGGGGTGTAAGATGGCGATCCTGGGCGAATGGGTAAATTTACTCATTTGTCCGTCCCTGGGGACTTCTAACCGTTGGCGTACTTCTCCTGATGGAGACGCTACGCTACGACTTCGCTCAGCACGAGTAGGCTCTCTGCAAGAGAATCGCCGCCATCCCGATTTAAGAAGAATCGAGATACAATAGATCGATGACTATTTAAGATTTAAGTTTGTTGAATGAATACTGCTAATATTATTGAGATTATTTGGTGTATATCGGCATTTGGCTTAACAGCTATGGTGCTACTCCACAGCCCCAAAGGTGATGGAATCGGGGGAATTGGCGGTCAAGCTCAGTTATTTAGCAGCACCAAAAGTGCCGAAAGCAGCCTCAATCGGGTGACGTGGGGTCTGTTTTTAGTATTCATCACACTCACAATTATTCTCAGTTTACCAAACACTGGTGCTGTCGTTCCCCCAGTGGTATCTCCTCCAGTATTGCCATAACAGGCTGCACATTTTTCATTTCCATGTGCTGTTACAAACCCGACTTTTCCAAAAAGTCGGGTTTGTGTCTTAGCCAGGATCGCGAATGCTATACATCCCAATTCCTATCAACCAGCCGCGCGAAGGGGTGCGAGAATTTCGCCGTAGAGATTTTCGATGCGATCGACATTACCTTTAAGAGTATAGGTACTTAATACCCGTTGGCGCGCCGATTTGCCCAACGTTTCCCGCCAGGCAGTATGTTCGCGCAGAAGTGGCAGAATCGTTCTCAGTTGCCCAGATACACCTTGAGTATTAATAACCACACCCGCGCCGCCAGCAATCACCGAAGCATCCGCGCCTGCGTCGGTTGCCACACAGGCAATTCCACACGACATTGCTTCTAATAAAGACAGCGAAAGACCTTCAACCAAAGAAGGAAGAATAAAGACATCTGCACCGCGCAAAATCTCAATCCGGCGCGCGTCGTCTCTAATTGCCCCCAGCCAAATTACACCATGTTCGCTATTATAAAATGGCTCCAGATTGGGTCTATTCGGCCCATCGCCCACGAGTAAAAGCTTGCAACCATAGTTGCTCATATTGCAGTATTTCCAAGCCTTGAGCAGCGATTCAACGTTCTTTTCTGTCGAAATTCGACCCTGATAGACATAAATTTGCCTAGCGTTAAATTCGGCTTTAATGTTGCTCGTACCTGGGGTATATTTCTGTTCGTCAACACCATTGGGAATGACGATAATTCGCTCTTTAGGTACGCCGAGTTTGACTAATAAATCTTGCTGTTCTTCACAGAAAATAATCGTTCGATCGTATCTGGCTAAAAATGGTGCATATAGTTGATAGGCAAGTAATTGAGTAGTCGAAGTCACATTTCGCCGTTTCCCATCGTAAGGCGTATGAAATGTAGAAATTAGCGGTAAATCTAGCTCTTGACAAATTTCTGGGAGCAAAAAGTCTAATGGTGACAAACTCAAAGAAGCATGAACTATGTCTGGTTTCCTGCGGCGTAACGATCGTTCGAGTACCCGTTTTGCCCTAATCGTGGGGATCGTAAATACTTGAGACTTGTATAAAAAAGGTAGTGGTACTTCATCGCCATCAGCTTTAGTGTCAGCAAAATGCATAAAACTGACCTTATGCCCGCGATTAGTTAGAGCGGTGGTAATTTCTCGACTATAGGTAACATTGCCACAAAAGGGCGTTTTTTTTCCCAGCCACGCGATATGCATTTTTCGTTAAATCGATTCAGTACTCAGTAAACTCGGATATTTAAAAATTAAACATTTAGTAATTCTTAAATATACCAGTAAAATCTACCAGACCGATAGAGGCAATATGACAGCTCGCCCTCTGTCATAAGCAAGAGGATCGGGGATCGGGGATCGGGAATCGGGAATAACAACTTAAAGAACGATCCTGACAGATGGGCTAGCAGAATCGCCATGCAGCAGCATCCTCAATCACTGAGAGTGTGGGGTAACTCTAGGGGAATACTGCCTAAGATGCCCTTACGAAAATCATTGAGAATTAGATGAGAAGTGCGTTCTAAGTCGCCGCGATACTTTTCATTAGCGAGGTGGTGGAGATATTCTTCGCCGCTGAGAGTTATGGGAATCGAACCGTATCTGGCATTCAAACCTTCGACATAGCCTAACTCCTGACATAATTCAATGAAGGCTGCTGCCATACTTTGGCGATCGTAGCCAGCTTCCCCAATATCATCGCAGATTGCTAGCTTCACCGCTGCGTCTTGGTCGTTTAACCGTCCGGGAATGATTCCGGGTGCATCTAATAACTCTAATTGGTCGGAAATTCGCACCCATCGCAGTGCTCTAGTTACGCCCGCCCGTCTGGCACTTTCGACTACCCGCTTATTGAGCAACCGATTGATTAGGGCTGATTTACCCACATTCGGAAACCCAATCACCACCGCCCGCACCGGACGCGGCAACATCCCCCGTTCTTTACGTTTTTGATTGATGGCTACTCCTACCGATTGAGCAGCTTTAGAGATGGCGATGACACCCGTACCCTGTTGAGCATTAGCAAAAAATGGCTGTTCGCCCTGCGAGACAAACCATTCCGTCCACAATTCTCGCACTGTCGGCGGAATCATATCGACCCGATTTAAAATTAGTAATTTATGTTTGTTACCAATCCAGGTTGCGAGTAACGGGTGGTAAGTAGCAAAAGGAATCCGCGCATCGCGCACTTCTAGCACCACATCAACTTTTTTTACCTGTTCTTGAAGTTGGCGTTCGGCTTTGGCGATATGTCCGGGATACCATTGAATCGCAGGCATTGGCATGATAAACAGTTCTCACATTATTCAGTTACCAGTTTAACCGCTCGGATCGAACTTAATATGAGTGGATAGTGAATAGGGGATAGGGAATAGGGAATAGGGGTTAGAGCAGATCGAGATTTTGTAAATATTTTATCAATCTGGCTATAAAACGATCGACCTTATTTAATACTATAGGGCTAGGGTATCTGGCAATTTTTGCCAAAGAATCGCCCGATTTCACAGATCTTCGATCGAATCTGAATTTATAAATCTAATTAAGATAATTTTATTAAAATGACACAACAAACAGTTGTAATTACTGGAGCCTCTTCGGGTGTAGGCTTGTATACTGCCAAAGCGATGGCAAAACGGGGCTGGCATGTGGTAATGGCATGTCGGGATCTGGCTAAAACCGAGACAGCCGCTCAATCTGTCGGCATGTCGCTCGATAGTTATAGTATTCTGCATATCGATTTGGGTTCTTTAGAGAGCGTTCGCAAATTTGTGTCGGATTTTAGAGCTACAGGTAAATCGTTAGACGCATTAGTCTGCAATGCGGCGGTGTATTTACCCCTGCTCAAAGAGCCGCTGCGATCGCCAGAAGGCTACGAAATCAGTGTTGCGACCAATCATTTCGGTCATTTCCTGCTGTCTAATCTGCTCCTAGACGACTTAAAAGCGTCATCGGCACCAGAGAAACGTTTAATTATTTTAGGCACCGTTACAGCCAATTCTAAGGAGTTAGGCGGTAAGATTCCAATTCCTGCACCTGCGGATTTAGGCGATTTGCAAGGATTGGCGGCAGGATTTAAAGATCCCATTTCGATGATTGATGGCAAGCCATTTAAGGCAGGAAAGGCGTACAAGGATAGTAAATTGTGTAATATGATGACGAGTCGCGAGTTACACCGTCGCTATCACGAGCCGACGGGAATCGTGTTTAATACGCTCTATCCCGGTTGTGTTGCCGATACACCGCTATTTCGCAATAGTTATCCATTATTTCAAA
Source organism: Chamaesiphon sp. GL140_3_metabinner_50 (assembly GCF_025361915.1). Lineage (GTDB taxonomy): Bacteria > Cyanobacteriota > Cyanobacteriia > Cyanobacteriales > Chamaesiphonaceae > Chamaesiphon. Next base: position 5,836 of record NZ_JANYJC010000297.1, on the reverse strand, counting down.
AGATTTTCCCGTGGTTCCAAAAGAATATTACTGGGGGTTATGTGAGTCAGGATCTAGCGGGGGAACGGGTGGCACAAGTGGTTGCCGATCCTGAGTTTCACCAGTCTGGAGTACATTGGAGTTGGGGTAATCGTCAACAAGCAGGGCGCGAGGGCTTCGTACAGGAGTTGTCGGATAAAGCTAGCGACGATAAAGCCGTAAAAATGTGGGAGTTGAGTGAGAAATTAGTCGGGTTGGGGTAATTTATGCTGGTGCTAATTAGTCGATTCGATTATCTAGCACTATCGATCTAAATTACGGTTGTTCTAATTGAGCGAGCGATCTAAGTAGGTATGTGCAATTTCTTATAAAATAAGTTAGGCCTGAAACCTGGATGCTGGGCATTGCCCACCCTACGAGATATCTAGATTACTGCGGTTAAAAAAAGATCTCTGACAGTTAATTAAAACCCTTAAATTTATGTCGTCAATATCAGCCATGCCGAGCATTCTAGTCAACTTAGGTGCCAACAGTTATGAAATCTCGATCGCGTCTGGAAATCTCGATCGATTGGGCACAACATGTCGCACCCTTGGCAGTAATCGGTCGCAGAGCATCGCCTCTACTCTACCGCCAGTGACTGCCGCTCCACTGGGAAACAAAGTAATGGTGGTATCGAACAAGACGGTATTCGACTTTTATGGCGATCGTGCGATCCGCTCTCTCACAGCAGCCAAATTTGAAGTATCCGAGTGCTTGTTAGACGACGGCGAACAATTTAAGACGCTCGAATCGCTTCAGCAGATCTACGATTGTGCGCTGGAGAATGGCTTGGAACGCTCTTCAACACTGGTCGCTTTGGGTGGTGGGGTGATTGGTGATATGACAGGTTTTGCAGCGGCTACCTGGCTGCGCGGCATCAACGTGGTGCAGGTACCGACGACACTACTGGCGATGGTCGATTCTTCCATCGGTGGTAAAACTGGTGTCAATCATCCTCTGGGGAAAAATTTAATCGGTGCGTTTCATCAACCGCGCTTAGTACTTACCGATCCGCAAGTCCTAGACACACTTCCAGAGCGCGAATTTCGGGCGGGGATGGCGGAGGTCATCAAATATGGAATTATTGGAGATCGAGAGTTATTCGAGCAATTAGCAGCAGCCACTAGCCTCCAACAGCGCATCGATCCCGAACTCTTGATGACTATTTTAACGCGCTCTGCCAAAGCCAAGGCAGATGTGGTAAGTAAAGACGAGCATGAAACCCTCGGATTGCGGGCAACATTAAATTACGGGCATACAATCGGGCACGCGATCGAGAGTGTGACTCAATATAAAATAGTCAATCATGGTGAAGCAGTCGCGATGGGGATGGTAGCTGCCGGACAACTGGCGGTGCAGCTCAAACTATGGACACAAGCAGAGGTACAACGCCAAAATGATGTAATTACCAAGGCAGGCTTATCAACACGACTACCAGATAGCATCAATAATCTAGATGACATCATTGTCGCTCTCCAACGGGATAAAAAAGTTAAAGCAGGTCGAGGCGTATTTATCCTGCCTACGAAGATCGGCGAAACTCAGACAATTGGTTACGAACCCACTAGTTCTGATGTCAATCTGGTTTCAGATCTGCTCATTAAGCAGGTCTTAGAATCGATGGTGCCAACTGGCAATAATTGATGAATATTTGTTAATTTTTTTGAGTTTAAAAACCTTGCCAGCAGTTAACAAAAACTTGTGAATTACTATCGATCGTCAATTGAGGACATGGTGTTAAATAGCCGATGCTCGTTTGGCGAAGATCGATTCTTTGAAGGACGGGCGAACTAGAAACGATCGCGACAGTCGCAGGTTGCAATTGCCCTGAAGTCGAAATTTGATAAGCTCCGAAGGGGAGATCGGCAAACTCATAACTACCATCGGGTTTGGTGATTGTCGATCGACGATTTGGGATAGTTGGGGGTGGACGATCTCCAGTAATTGTCGATAGTTGAATGGCGATAACTTCGACATTGGCGCGGGGTTTACCCATTGAGTCAGAAACTATTCCCGTCACAGTATAAATCGGCATTAAGGGAATTGAGACGGTAGTATAACTGCCCAATGCTACATTAACACGCATGGCGGTAACTGGCTTACCAGTCGCATCGGTCATGGCATTTCGCCAGTGAGGTGGCAGGCGTGCAGAATTGAGATCGAGTCGATAACTTCCGGGTGGACTTCTAATTTCGACTCGGTTGGCTAATTGAGTGGTTTGACTGGGATTGAGGGCTTTATTATCGAGGGTAACTAATTCAGAATTCCAGTAACTTTCTTCACCAGGATCTTGCTTGCCATTACCATTGCGATCGAAAAATAGTTGAATGGCAATTCCGCCACGGGTACGCAACTCTTCTACTCGCGTATTAGTCACACTTCCACCCTGGAAATCGAGAGTAGATTGAATTTCGAGCGAAAAGTTCTCGCGATTGGTAAAAGCAGAAATCCCCTGATATCTACCCATTAATTGTAAGCCAGGAGCTAAGGTTACGCCGATACCTGCGTTGGCTCCGCGACCGAAGCCGCTCCAACCATAGCCTAGTTCGGATTGAAATAATGTAGACTGATACCGCCAGATTAATTGACTTAAAGTAGTCGGGGCACCTGCATAAGTCGATTGATAATTGACGACGAGATTGTGAGCAGTTCCCGTCGCAACAGGGATGCGATAGCTAACTTCGGAATTAAGACTAATTTCATTTCCTTGCAGTCCGATTTGCCAATTATTCTGGTTGTGGTTGGCACTCCACCGTAAAAAAGATTTACTATCGAAAGTTCCTTGAATGTTACTACTGCTATTGGGAGCCACACTAAAATTATAGCTACCGCCGATCGCTACACCCGACAAACTATCATACTTACTAGTTGCCGTAAATTGCGGTGTCAATAGCCAGTTAAGTGCGGCGCGGCTAGAAAATTTATCGCTACTAAAATTGGCATTAAAATTGCCAGTCGGTTGATAATTAAGGTTACTGACAATATCCCATCGATCGCCAGTTACTGCCGAAACCGAAGCCTGAAGGGGTATGCCTGTAGGTTGCCAAAATACCTCGCTCGATCCGCGCACCGCTAACGGATCGGCAATTACACCGCCACCTACAGTCAACGATTCGCTAATCCCCCGCCGATAAGCTACCCCACCCTGCAAACCGTCGAATTGACCGACAAATTCGTTCGTCCCCCGATTATAATTTACCCCCGCAGAGGCAATCAACGCCCCCGCACCGACGGGTAATTGACCGGGAACCGTCGTAAATGTCACATCGCGTACCTGCGGATCGGCGGTAAGTTGACCGTTAGGATACAGCAACAGCCGATAATTACTCCCAAACTCACCATCGTTACTGACAATTACATTCTCGAACCGAAATACCCCCGAACTATCGACTAATAACTGTCCGACAACATTAGTCGTAAACCCCCGCACCAATCGTACCACCGTACCGGGCTGCGCTTGACCGATGACCGTGCGCCCCAGCCGACTCGATTGTAAGCGATCGTTCGGCAAAAAATCGCCCCCCGCCAAGGATGTCGGCGGTGTAAAATCTTGCCGCTGAATTGTCGTAATCCCCCAATATGCACCTGTCGGGTTCCCCTGTCTGCGCCAAAATGGACTCTGAGAACCCGCAATCCAGTCAGATGTATTACTTTGGTTGATGACTACTGCATCGCTCAAGCCCCAAGTCAACAGGTTGGCGAGTTTGGGCTGATCTACACGCAAATACCAACTCGAACCCAATACCGTCCCGACGGCTTTAAATTCACCCTGAGTATTGAGCTGATTATTAGTCGAACCGCTGAGATTGATTCGCTCCTGTACGGCACTAATACTAGCCGTAGGCGGGTCGATCGCAACTAATCCTGTCAAACTAACAGGTGCTTCCTTGACCACGGGTTGAGGGCGATCTTTGGGCAAAGTATAACTAAATTTGAGCGCGATCTCGCCAGCCGCTTTGTCAAATTCAATTTTTAGCCCTGGCAATTTCTGGAGTTCGCCAATACTAATCACCTTGCCTAGCTGCGGGTGAGATTGCCATTGGTGCGGTTTCAATCTGACTTGCAAGTATGGCGATGTCAGTTCGATTTCGCCAGTGGGAAGCTGTTTTTGTTGAATCTCTAATCGTTTGAGCATATCATCAAAAGGAAGCAGCCATCGTGAATAATCGATCGGCTGTTTTCGCGCAGAATCGATCGATCCAATAATCTCGATTTGCTGCGATGGTAGATTATTAACACTCGCTTTAATCCGATCGATCTTCAAGATCTGCCGATCGATCTCTGGAGCTAAATCTTTAGCCACTGGTGGTGGTATTGCTTGCACGTCGAGCGATAGCATCTGTCCTGACAATCCGCACCAGAACACAGCTTGAGCTAGCAGCTCGGTATTTTTACCAAGATTTTTCCAATAAAATCCCAAAGTCGATCGCCAGTGGTAGTCAACACATTATTAGCTCGATCTTATCAGATTTTTCGACACTCAAAATTACAGGCTTTAGGCTTTAGGTTTTAGGTTTTAGGTTTTAGGTTTTAGGGAAGAAGGGGAAAGGGAAGAAGGGGAAAGGGGAAAGGCAATTGTACTCCTTACTTCTTACTCCTTACTCCCTCCGTCAAGCCACCCCAACCGGATCGAGCCAGACTAACATTTTCTCCTTGAGCTGGTGCAAATCTCGCTGAACTTCTTGTTTGATCCATTGCCCGATCGCATCAAAAGGCGTAAAAGCTTGCGAATTTAATTGCCACTGAAAATCTTGTCCTAATGGTGTAAGATGGCTACCGCCGAGCGTCTGCGTCGAGACTGTATTTGGGAAAATTTTAGTTAAAGTTTGACCCAAAGTATAAGACTGATCGAGCGTATCGTTGCTAAATTTAATAATTAGATTGCGCGGTACATCATAATAACCAGCAACCAAATCGAGAGTTTCTTGGGGATTGGGTGAGAATTCCATATTAAACTCCGACGGCATTTGCCCTATTAATGGCACCGCGTCACGAGCAGAAAAATTATTAAATGAAATTAAAATATTGCCAGCACGGTTGACATCATACATGCTGCCGACTAAAAGCTGGAGCTTACAACCCATACTATGCCCGACTCCATACACTGGCAATCGATCGGGCAAATATTTGCGTCGTTGTAATAGTGCTAATGTGTCTTCAAAACTGTTATAAACTTCACTAGCGATCGCCCGATGATCGAAGGTATTAATAAATGATGTTGCGATCGTCGCATAACCTTGTTTTCCCAATTCTTCTAACAATAGTCGGTAAGTCAAATGTGGAGCCGCAGCGACAAATGCCCCACCTAAAAAATGGATAACAGCACGCGGCTGACGCGGAATATAGACCCAATTACCAGAAATTTCTTGCCAATCCATTATGCTTAGGTGTTAGGTTTTCGGGGAGATGGGAGATCGGAGATGGGAGATTTTGGATTTTGCGACTTAGAATCTTCGTTGGAGAGGCAAAGCAGGAAACGCGCGGAGAGTAGAGAAGCATGTGTTTCAGTCAAGACAGCGGCTCGCGTTTTCGCTCCGAGACGCTTCCCACACTCCCATCTCCCATCTCCGAACTCCCATCTCATCTAAAAGTAGCCAAAAAAGCTATCGTAGTCGAGATCGCCATCTTCGTTGTTAAAGGGATTGCGATTTTCGCCAGTTGGTGCGCGATTGGCGAATTCATTGGGCGTGCGATCGTCGCTCCAGCCCCACCACGCAGTACCACATTCACATAGATAAAATTCTTGCCACTTGCGTTTGCGATTTTCGACAAATACCGGAGAACGACGATCGATCCAAGCGGCTGTGGCTGCGGT
>NZ_JANYJC010000290.1 GCF_025361915.1 Chamaesiphon sp. GL140_3_metabinner_50 | reverse complement strand
CGGGGAGGCTAGCCATATTTACTAAAATCATGGTAGCCATTGTCATCCCCCGAAAGACATCTAAGGAGGTTAAGCGCATAAATAATTAGGGGAAAGGGGTAGAGGGGAAGGTTTATTACAAGTCGGCTGGACTTCGTTTCGAGATCTGAATCCCCCCTAACCCCCCTTAAAAAGGGGGGAACCGGATCCGGAAGTCCCCCTTAAAAAGGGGGATTTAGGGAGATTTTTAGGGTTTTCGCTTCGATCGAGAGATGTCGGTACGCGATAGCCTTGGAAAGGGGGATTTATGGGGATTCTCACAATACTAGAATTCTATTCCAGGTTGGGCTTTAACACCTTGCTCTCGAAAAGGATGTTTAATCATTGTCATTTCTGTGACTAGATCTGCCACATCGATCAAACTTTGAGGCGCGCCTCTACCAGTCAGAATCACATGCGATAATTCGGGCTTTTGTGCTAAACCTGCAATTACTACTTCTGGACTGAGATAGCCTAATTTGAGCGCGATATTAATTTCATCGAGCAATACTAATTGATAATTTGGATCGATGATATAATCAAGTGCCTGTGCCCAAGCACGCTCGGCAGTGGCAATATCTCGATCGCGATCCTGAGTATCCCACGTAAAACCTTCGCCCATTGCCTGGAATACTAACTGGTCGCCAAACCGCTCTAAAATCGCCTTCTCGGCGGGTTCCCAAGCCCCTTTGATAAATTGGACGATCGCAACTCGATAACCGTGTCCGAGCGATCTAAGCACCATTCCGAGTGCGGCAGTAGTTTTGCCCTTACCCGTCCCGGTATTGACAATTATCAATCCTTTTGCTTCGATCGATTTCTCGATTCGCTCTGCCTGCACTTGCTGGCGACGCTGCATTTTCTGTTTATACTGTTCGTCAGTAAGGCTCGATTCTGTCATTTAGGGGATAGGGGATAGGGATGTGTATAATAGCGATCGCCTGTGATATTTTTGCTGGCGATCGGGCTGTTAAATTGGAAAGCGATCTTTTATTCTCAATAATATTACCAACTTAGATGATTATTATAGTATTGTAAAAAAATCTCGATCCCCGACCCCCTAACTAATTTACCTTGCCATCCGGACGCACGCACGATCGAGTCACACTGTGGAGTTTGCCTATTCTCGCTGGAAGTACGCTACTTGTTACTTCCCGTGCCGATTTGGCATTTTGGGTTTCGAGCGGATTCTTAGTGAGTGGGTTAATTTTTGGGCCAGACTTAGATTTATACTCTATTCATTACAAACGGTGGGGTAAATTGCGCTGGTTATGGCGACCTTATCAACAAGCTCTCAAACATCGATCGATTTGGTCGCATGGCCCTATTATTGGGACGATCGGACGAATTATTTATTTGAGTTTATGGGTGGGTTTGCTCGGTCTATTTTTGCTGGGAATAGCTCAGTTTATTGGCATCAAGACATATACCGGGCAACAGCTATTAGTTATTCTACAACAATCGATCGCCAAAAATTCTGCGATTTATATAGCTTTATTTTGCGGTCTAGAATTGGGCGCAATGAGTCACTACCTGAGCGATTGGTTGGTATCGACATATAAGCGATTTGCCAAAAGCAAGGCTACGACAACACCATTTCGCAATCTCGATGCTCGTAAGTCTACGTTGAAAATAGTTAGTAAGCCAAAAAAAGTGTCCGCTAAATCGATTGGAAAATCGCGAGTTAAATAACCAGCGTTTGGGATCGGAATAGCCTTTGCTGCTGGGAGTTATTAAACTAATATTCCTTTCTTAGTTTTGCCAAAGCAGATTCAGCAGCCTGTTTCTATGCATCCTTTTTACTACGACCTTTCCCTTCAGCACAGAATTTTTCACTGACATAAACCTTAGATATAAATTCTAGACTACGATCCGAGCCACCTTTTTTTCAGTGACATATTTAGGCGGGGTTGTTGCGCCACTAGCCTGTACGAATGCAATTATCTCAACATTACGATCGATTTACCGATCGAAATTTAGTCATGACTTACTCGCTCGATTGGGGCATCTTCATGGCTGTGAATTCACTCGCAGCTAATTTAAGACAGTGCGGAGTGTCTGGAGTAAATCTTGCGTGCTAAAAGGTTTAGCAAGAAAGGCTTTAATTGTTTCGCTATGAGTGTGTGCCTCAATTTCGTCAGCGGATAAGCCACTCATGACGATCGCGCGGACGTTGGGATCGATCGAGTGAAATTGCGCGATCGTCTGTTGGGGATCGCCACCGGGCATCATATAATCTAATAAAATCGCCTGAATTTCGCCATGATGTTGGCTGTATAGTTCGATCGCTTGTTGGCTATTACTCGCCAAGATGGTGCGATATTGATAAGATTCGATCGTCGTGCTCAGAATTTCGCGAATTGAGGGTTCGTCATCGACGATTAAAATTAGCTCGTTTTTGCCCACCAGAGGGATATGGGATCGAGCGCATTTAGCTGCGATTTGCGTGTGGGAAAAGCCTTCGCTCGGCGGTGTCGCAGGTAAATATAAGCGGAATTGCGAACCGCGATTCTCGTTCCGAGAGGCTCCGCCAACGACTTGACTGGAAACATCGATAAAGCCATGATGATTATTAACGATCGTCCTGACGATCGATAATCCCAATCCGGTACCTTTACCAATTTCTTTAGTTGTAAAAAATGGCTCAAAAATCTGCTCGATCGATTCTGGCTCGATGCCGATGCCCGTATCTGCAACTGTAATTGCGACATATGCCCCGCTGTGCGCGTGAGGATGAAGTTTTGTATACTCAGAGCTGATAATGATATTTTCAGCTCTGAGCGTCAACTCGCCCCCAGTTGGCATTGCGTCGCGGGCGTTGATGCATAAGTTAATTAGGACTTGATGGAGTTGATTGGCATCGGCGGATAATGTCCACAAGTGGGTATTCTCGATTTGGAGGCTGACTTCGATCGATCTCGGAAATGTTTGTCTGGCAATTTGCATTACTTCTGCTAGCAAATGGCGCGGTTGCAAAAGGGTATGTTCGCCATCGCCACCTCTGGCAAAACTGAGAATTTGGGCGACTAATTCTCGCCCGCGTTTAGAATTTTCGGATAGGGTATTGAGTAATTTTTGGGTGCGCTCGTCTAAATTTTTGAGCTTTAGGGGCAGTAGTTCGGTAATCGCGACGATCGGCGTGAGAATATTATTAAGGTCGTGGGCGATGCCGCTAGCTAATGCGCCTAAATTTTCCAGCCGTTGGGCGTGAAGAAATTGCCGCTCTAATAGCTTATGCTGGGTAATATCGGAATCGATCGTCAAAATCGATTGTGGGCTAGCAGTTGTGGCGGCGAGTAGATACCAATGACTGGCGACAGTAATACTTTTACCTTCTCGCGTTAATAGTTGCATGTCGCCACTCCATTCTCCCCGATCGAGTGTCTGGGCGATCGCGGCTTGATAATGCGGATCGTCAATGTGATAAAGAAAATCTACTATTTGTCTACCGATGGCATTCGCCGCCAGCCAGCCATACATCCGCTCGGCACTGCGATTCCAGTATTTTACTTGCCCATCGATCGATCGTAGAACGATCGCATCTGTCACCAAATCTAATAAGATCGATCGTTCGCCACACAGCTCGTGCAGTTCTTCAACCCGACTGAAGACTGATGCCCCACTGACAACAGCCGATGGACTTCTGATTTCCATACATGATTCGAGGTATATCTACCCCACTCCCGATCGGCTTACCCCTTTAGCATAACCCTAGATTTAATTCCTTGCTGCAAACTATTAAACAAATATTAAATAAATAGGTTTTTCTAATGTTTATATGATAAGCGGGGGGGGAGAGATGGGAGATGGGAGTTGGGAGTTGGGAGATAGGGGGACAAAGGAGACGGGGGGACTGTAGAGAAAATAAACGTACAATCCAAAATCACCCTTACTTCTTACTTCTTACTCCTTACTCCTTACTTCTTACTCCCATCTCCGAACTCCCATCTCCGCTCACCTTCTGCGTTTGCCGTATTTTTTCTGAATGCGTTGCACTTGAGCTAGAAATTCACTACCTTTGCTCGGATTGACCATTGCGACATAATTGGCAAAACCGACGATCGATTGTAATAAATCTGTGCCTTGTCCCCACTGTTTGCCTGCTAAACCATCTTTTTCGATTTGGTAGAGGGTGGCGCGAAAGCGTTTGAGCAAAGCCCTGTCGATATTGAGCTTCTGATTTACTACTACCCCGGTGACTTCTTGCTGTTGCGAGTTTCTCAGCACGCGAGTTTTGTTAGGGTGAATCGTTAACCCTTCGTGAGTGACAATATTTTGGGTGCCTTGGAGAATATTACCAATGTCTCTGAGCTTATCCCGATCGACAGTCGAAAAGGTTAGATCGTCAGCGTATCGTGTATACGTAAAGCCGCGATTTTGCGCCATCCGATCGAGCCTGCGATCTAATCTCCGGCAGAGTAAATTTGTGAGTGCGGGGCTACTGGGGGCACCTTGGGGCAAATACCGCTGCTCTTGGGCGATGTAATAACTTTTGCCATCTAATTCGACGGCGGTGACATCTGGCTCGGTGCAGATTAAGCCCAAAATAGTGGCAATTGCTTCGGAATAACCTAACGATCGGAAAATTCCTTTAATTCGACAATAAGAAATCGATGGGAAAAAGTTCTGTAAATCGAGATTGATGACGGCGAGTGCGCCCACATGCGGCTGGGCATTGGTAATTATCGATCGACCCCGCCTAAATCCGTGCGCGGTGGGGTGGAGGACTACTCGTTCTAAAATATTGTCGAGAATCCACTGCTGTGCTTGCTTGAGCCGGGGTAATGGTGCTGAAATTTGGCGAACGCCGCCAGTTTTTTTGGGAATCTGAAAGTGGATGTAATGAGAAATAGTAGCGACGCGGCGGGAGAATGCTAAAAACCGCAGTTGCCCGATCGAAATATTCATCGCGATCGCCAGATCTGCGCCAGTATGTAAGATGGGGAGATGATGCTGCTGTAATCTATCCAGATCGGAATTCGCTTGGTTTAATCCTGCCGAAACTCCTGCACCTAAATAATTAATTTCGCTGGCTTGGCGTGCTTGCCATGCTACCGCGCGTTCTTGGCGTTCTTTTTCGCGACGCTCTTTGGTTTCTTGCTGCTTGCGGCGCGACTCCGCCATCCGTAATTTAAGAGCGGCTTTCTTGAGAGCTTCCTCATTATGCAAGCGGCGATTTTCCGCTCTGAGGGTATCGAGTTCTCGTTGAATTTCGCCACGCCGCCGAATTTCATCTGCCGGATCGTTGGGAATTTCGCCGCTTGCCGACCAAAATCCCAGGCGGATCATCTCGTCGAGAATAAATTCTGCTTTGGAAGTTTGACGAATTCGATCGTAAAGATCCTGACGAGTGCGCGGCTGTTCGGTCATGATGTTGAGGTGATTAATTAGCGATCGAGGATAAACAAGTCATCCTCAATCGAACAATTCCCATTTCACAGTGCGATTCCGCTTCGTAAACCGCTGAGGACTGGCTCGCTCAACGCCAGCGGATACACCTACTATGCGTTCGTTAGACTCATGGAGTCTACACCGTAACAACGCATAGTAGGTGATATCCGCACAGTTAAGAGTGAGCCAGTGATGTGTGGCTAGACTAAACGCATGGATGACGATCCATCATCCGGGTTGCAAGTGGTATTAATCGCACGGCTGCATGGGTCAGTACTTGTGTACTGAATCTATTGTATCATCTCGATCGATAATTGCCAAGTTGCCCTTGCAAAAAGTCAGGGTAGTAGGCACTAAATATTAGAGTTGGTAAAGCGTGCGGCTCAACAATTGTCAGAAATAGCAGGTAAGTTTTAGCTGCTTAAACCAGTAGATTGGCGGAGATTGCGAGCGAGATCGCCTCGAAATTGGACTAGAAGGGGTGGATTATTCGCGACCGACACTTTCAAAGCGGTGCTTGCAGGTGTGCTTCTGACACCGATAGGGATAGACATTGACAACACCGAGCATTTTTTCAAAGAGATCGATCCGCTGCGAACGGACAACATCGGAGTTTCCACATTTGGGACATTTGCGCTCTACTTGCGTTTTAGAGAAGTTAGTAATCATCAGATTAAAGTTTAGCTAGTGCGAGTATATACTAGTCACTTATTTTAACCAATCCCGATTTCGTCTAAGTACGCTAAAGGTATCTTCAATTGCCAAAAATGACAATTTATGCATGTAATGGCTGAGTAATTTGCCTACATATCCGCTAAATGACTGAGCAAATCTATGTGCCTGTACCAACTTAGTTTACAGGTAAGTATTGGCGAAGATTGCTGCTTGAGTTCGATCGCGCAAATTGAGCCGATTTAACAGGTTTGTAACATGGTTTTTAACCGTACCTTCGGAAATATACAAGATCTGGGCAATTTCGCGATTGTTGGCACCTTTGGCGATGAGTTTCAAGACTTCGAGTTCGCGGGGGGTTAATTCTTGGAGTGCTGGTGGTAACGGGGCAATCTGGTGCTCTGCTTGTCTAGACATGGCTTTAGCCAGCATTCCGGGTGCTAGATGCGTATAGCCACGATCGACTGCCCGAATGGCTGCGGCAATTTCTTCCGATGGTGTATCCTTGAGCAAGTAACCCTTAGCTCCGTACTCGATCGCTGCCGATACATAGGTATCATCATCGAAGGTTGTCAGCACCAGAATATTTACATGCGGAAATTGCTGACAAATTTCCTTGGTTGCTGTCACTCCATCCATGACTGGCATCCGAATATCCATTAATACTACATTCGGTTGTAGTGCTTTGACTGACTCGATCGCGATTGCCCCATTTTCGGCTTCACCGACTACGCGCAGATCGGTTTCTAGTTCGAGTAAAGCTTTTAATCCTTGCCGAATCAGATTTTGGTCGTCTACTAGTAAAATATCGATCGTCATGCGGGGGATTTTAACCAATTTAGAGCAGAGATAATTAGCTTGTCGCAAATATTTATTAGATCTAAGTCGCCTGAAACATAGATGGTGGGCACTGCCCACCCTACGCAATATCTAGTGGCGATCGAATCTAACCGAAGATTGTCTGTATTTACCTACCAAGATTGTCAAAACTCGGTTTCGGTTAAGCGGTAAACCTACCCACGAGCGGCTGGGCGTGTCAACCGATGGAGGGATGTTTGGCACTGGTTTATTTATTAACATAGAGAATAATACTCGATCCCATCCACCAAAGACTTTCGCACCTTTGCGGAATCAGATAGCGGTAAAATGTAGTAAATAACAGACCTAATCGACCTTAGATAGAATTTGCTTCAAGAAAGTTCCAATTGGTTGTAAAGTTACTTACATAAATTAATATATTAATTACGAAACCCCGTCGTACACGCAAGGAGCGCAATCATGTCATTCAATTCTCAACCCGACCGCCACAATTTATCTGAAGCTGAATTAATGGATTGCCTCCTTGCAGCCTCGACAACCGAGTATCCCTGGAATCCAGCCGATCCAGAGACAGCCGATTATTATGCCCAATCCGATCTTCATTTTAGTCTGGATGATTGGACTGATGCAGAAATCGCCCAAAAGTCGCAATCTTTTTTTACGACCATTCAATCTTGTTGGGATAATGCCGATAACGTCGAGATTGGCGCACTAGAAACCCTAACTGCCAAGTTTGGTGCTAGAGTACCTCAGCAATGGCTAGAGCGAATTGCGGCTAATGCCAGCGCGTTGGCGAGTAGTAAATTAGAACCAGTGGAGCAGTTAGTAAGTGCGGTGCGCGATTTGTTATCGAATTGGGCTAATGATGATTTATTGGTAATGGCTAGACCGTATGCTTATGCCATGCGTTGCAATCCTGGTGTCGATAACCCCGATAATATTGTCAGACCTTTGGCATGGGAACACTTATCTGAGTTAGAACGGGCAAAATTAACAATTCTTATCGCTCAATATGCGATCGATGCCCTGCAATAGTCGAGCTATTTGCAAAAGTAAATAAATCGGTAAAGTGCCGGATTTTATTTTCGATTTCGATCCATTCTTCCTCAGCTTGAGAACCTGTAACGATGCCAGCACCTGCGAATAATAGTAAGCGATGACGATCGATTAATCCCGATCGAATGGCAACTGCAAATTCTGCATCATCAGCACCAACCCACCCCACTGGCGCAGCGTACCAGCCGCGCTCGAAGGGTTCTAATTCTTGAATTAATTTCAGGGCTGGAATTCTGGGGACTCCGCCGACTGCTGGGGTGGGGTGGAGCTGAGGGAGAATATCTGCATCGGTGACATCGGGTGTGAGGATGCCCTGAAATTGGGTATAAAGATGTTGAACTTTATTGAGTTTGAGAATAGACGCTGCTCGATTTAGCTCTACCGATTGACATAGTTGGGCAAGAATCGACTGGAGGTGATCGACAACTAGTTGATGTTCGCGGATATCTTTAGGCGAACTCTGCAACTCTTCACTCAACTGGATATCGCTCTGTGTTGATGCTCCACGGTGACGAGTACCCGCAATGGCTTCAGTTTTTAACAATCGATCGTGACGATAATAAAGTCGTTCGGGAGACGTGCCAATAAATGCTGTCGTGGCATCAATTTGAAAGCAAAAATGATAACTGGGATGATTATTTGGTTGCAATAATAATAACAGTAGTTGGGGCTGAAGATTACTCGCAAATGTTAACGTAGATTTTCGGGCTAGGACAATTTTTTCAAGCTGGAAATCGGCAAATTTAGCTAAGGATAATTCGACATTTTGCGACCACTCATAGCGATTGGGAGTATCTAACCTAGAAATTTGAATTGGTGGTAGATTGATGGCGATTTCTGGTTGGGTTAAATCGAGTTTAATTAGCTCTGCTAAAATTAGATCTAACTCTCGATCCCATTGTCCAGAGGGGAGAGTAAGCAAGCAGTTACAAGCAAAAAAAGTCTCAATGCCATCCGTCCAAATCTCAAATCTAGGCACTACAAAGCGATAATTACCAAATAATTTCCAACTCGGATCGATCCAGCGATCTTGGCTGAATCCGATCCCTCCATAGTATCGAACCTTAGGAAATAAAGATGACAAATTTTGGCGAAGTCGATCGAATACATGTGCGTAACTAATTGGCAAGTCGCTAGCAATAGTATCGATCGTACCGATGCCAGCCATTGTAAACCGACCCTGACGATCGGCCCAATAAGTTTTGACATCTGACTGTTGTCGTGCCAGCCAACTCAATGGCTCAACCTGGGGAATTGGCACTTCGATCCGCAAAATTTTTCCCTCTATTTCTAGAGGGAGTTCGATTGCGTCGTGCTTGAAAAATTGTTTAATCTGGGTGGCTATCTTCAGATAAAGATCCATTACGAACAATAATTTACGATGAGGAATTGTCCTCCCGTTGGCGGAAAGCCCTCTCCTCTGGAGAATCGATAATAGGGACGGGTAATCCGGTAGCTACGGGAGCAACCACGATCGGATCTGAAGTTTGACTCAAAGCGGCGACGGCGACATTACCTGGATTGACGATGCCACCAGAAATAACTACTTTAAAAGCATCCTCGATCGACATTGCCAAATCTAAGACTTCGGTTTCCGCTACGACAGCATACCAGCCAGTCGTCGGATTTGGGGTAGTGGGGATAAATAAATTTAGCATTCCTTGAGGCATCTGGGACTGTATTTCACTATCGAGCGTGCCTGTTACAAACGCCAATGCCCAAATCCCGCGACGCGGATATTCAACCAAAACTACGCGGCGGAATTTGTTGCCCGAATCCCGCAGGAGAGTTTCTAGTAGTTGTTTGAGTGTTTTATACACCGCACCTGCGAGGGGAATGGCTTGTAGTAACCGTTCGCCGATATCTAACAGCCACTTCCCGGCAAAATTTCGAGCCATTAACCCAATCGTCAGGATAATTAATAAGGGTGCTGCCAAACCGACTAATAAGTTTAAGAAATAGACTAAAATCGGGTCTAAACCTTCAAAGGGAGCGATTTGCTTGGGGATGCGCGTCAAAAAATTAACGACCCATGTCGTGACATTAATTGACAGCCAGAGAGTAGTAGCGAGTGGAATCACTACTAGCAATCCAGCTATTAAATCATTTTTTAAGTCCTGCTTGAAATGTTGGAACACAAATTTCCGACTGGGTAGTACGACAGGTTTTATCGATCTTGTCTACTCATACTATACAAAGCTTTGCCAGATCTAGGGAAGATGTAAGTCAACTCAGATCTGGCACCAATAGTAACTAACGTGAGTTTGGGATCAGAAATGCCTAGAGACTGGAAATCGGAGGCGGTGCCCTGGCGGAGCAAATATCCTTATCCCAAACTCACGTTAACTAAGTACAAGGATCTGTAGGTTGGGTTGAAGAATGAAACTAGAGCATACTTAACTACCGCAAGACGCGTCTCAAGCCCGTCCAGCCGATCGTAATATAGGCAATGGCGAGTAGAAAACTCGCCAAACTGGTGCGAACGCCAGTTTGGAGCATTCTAGTATTGACTTGGGCTTCGCGTTTTTGTCTTTGGAGTTGGAGATTTTGGTCGGATTTTTGGGCAAACTTTTTAGGGTCGGTCAGTAACAGTTTATTAAGCTGGAGATTTGCCAGCCGTTCGCCTTGAGCTTGTCCGCTGGCGATCTCTTTATCGATCGCGGTAAGCTGTTCTTTAACTTTATCTTTACTGAGGGCGTTAATTTGCTGGAGATTGCCCTCGATCCCCTGTTTGATTTGGGTCGCTTCTTCACTAATTTTGGTGAGATCTTGAGCTTTAAAATCGTTAGTGGTAACGATTTGGAAGGGAATAATCAAGATAAAAATCAAGCCTAACAGGCTAGCTAGCGAAAAAGTGCCGATCCTCCAAGCATTGCCGCGATCTCCGCCATCTTCTGTCGAAACAATGGCAATCCAGTCGCCAGCGACGACAAAAGCAATACCAACCAATGGTAGCAGCCCGCGATCGACGAGTTGACTGGTAGCATATAGCCACCACCGATTGCCCTCTAGCACCAAATTTTCAGGTGGGAGCCAGAGCATGAAAATCAGGTCGATGAGGGAAGATAAAATCAATACCGCACCTGCGGTTTTAAGGGCAAGCGGGGTTAGAAAACTACTAACAGTAGGTTGCATAGTCTAAATTGTTGAGATGTTAAGATATTCGCTCCGACCAGTGAGTGATGGGTAGATGCGTTGTGGAGGATCTAAAAACTTAGATTAGCTTGTTTTGGGTAAGTTCCCAGCGATTGCTACCAAGTCTGGCTTAAAATCTAATTATTCAGTCTATATTTTTTGGTTAACTCGTTGGTTATGACCCCAAAAGTTCGCATTTATCCCGATCGACAGGCACTGGTAGCGGCTGCTTTGACAGCAATTGTCGATCGCATCCGCATGGCAATTGACCAGCGACAGTCTTGCACGATCGCGCTGTCTGGCGGCTCGACACCGCAACCATTGTACGCGGCTCTGGCGAACACCGATCTGCCCTGGGATCGAATTCGGATTTTTTGGGGAGACGAACGGTACGTCGCACCGACCGCTCCCGATAGTAATTATGGGATGACCAAACGGGTGTGGCTAGATTTAGTGCCGATTCCCGCCGCAAATATTCATCCCATGCCGACCGACTGCGAGCGACCGGAATTGGCAGCCTCAGCATACGAAGCAGAGATCTTGGCTGATTTTGGGCTGGAAGCCGGGTCGATTCCAGTTTTTGACATAGTACTGCTGGGGATGGGAGATGATGGGCATACAGCCTCTTTATTCCCCCATACAGCAGCTTTATCGGTAGCCGATCGATTGGTAACCGCAGGTGAAAAAGATGGACAACCTCGCCTGACTTTTACCTTCCCGTTGCTGAATCGATCGCGCAGTACGATTTTTTTGGTTGCAGGTGCTAGCAAACAAACTGCACTGGCAGAAATTTTTGCGCTGCAGGGCGATATTGCGGCTTATCCATCCCGTGGCATTCAGCCCGAAGGTGAGTTATTGTGGCTGTTAGATGCTGCCGCAGGCGCAGGAATGACCGTCACTAGTGAGATTGGTTGAGGTTGAGTTTTTAGGGCGAGATTTAGTTTGTACCAGCGTGAATGTCGGTATATACTTGATGCAAGTCGGTAGTATTGAATACTTAAAGATTGTAGGACTAATTTTGCTGAAATCTAAGCGAGATAAGCCTTTAAAATCTTGATATCTAAATTTCTGACAATTGTCTATCCAAGCTTGAAACTTATTTCTGCCGATCGTCTATCCAAACTTAACATCTAATTTCTCACGATCGTCTATCCAAACTTGACACCTAATTTTTATGATCGTCTGTCCAAACTGTAAGCACGATAACCCTGAAGGCGCAACTAACTGCGAAGCTTGTTATACCGCCCTACCAGCCACTAAAGCTTGCCCGAACTGTGGTGCCTCGATTCAAATCGATGCTACTTTTTGCGGACAGTGCGGTCATAATCTCAAGCCCGATCCTGCAAAATCGCCAATTTTGCTGCATCCACCTGCTAGCGAAGCGGTAAGCCCGATTCCAGAAGCTGTCAGTGTCGGTTTACCACCAACAATTTTGACAAATCCCGAAGCAGATCTGTTTGCAACACCGCTACAACCAATGGTAGCAGCAACTAATCCGGTCGAAACCGCACCTGCGGCAGCGGCGATCGTGCCACCAGCAGAAGTACCTCCTGTTATCCCGATGCCGGAGCCATCGGAGCCGCTCCTAGAACAAACTCCACCCCCATCAGCACGTCAATTATTACATCTACAAACTAATTTGCCTGTAGAATTACCGTCGCATTTACAGGTGATTCATTTGGGCAAACCAAACGATCTAGTCGCACCAGATATCGATGTATCGAGTTTTCCCTGTGCGGAGGTAGTCTCTAGAGTTCACGCAAATATTCGGATCGAAGAGGGGAACTATTATATTGAGGATGCGGGTAGTGCTAATGGTACTTACATCAACCATAATGTTTTAGCCAAAGGCAATCGACATCTGTTGCGTCCTGGCGATCGTATCGGTTTGGGTAAAGGCGATTTAGTGACTTTTCTGTTTCAACCACCGACAGTATAGTTATTACTCGTTGTCGATGCTCGATCTAAATTCTCATCTAAAACCAGTGGATGTGGCGATCGATTCGATTCTAAATTAAATTATAGATCGACGATCGTCAAAACCCACTCAATTACAGAATTAAGCAGGCATTAAATATCTAAGTTACGACTTTTTTAGCCAAGATTGCAGTCAGATCGATCGATATTTATGACTAGAATTAACTTAAAGGCGATCGGTTCGATTTTTACCAACTACTATTTAAGCAAGATTCACGATCGAACTCACGTTAGATTAATTGGCATTGCAGCCGACAAGTTACTGAAGGCGATTAGCTCAATTCTCACCAGCCATGATTCAAGCACCATCCGCGATCGTTCTCAGTCTACTTAATTCGGTTCCCGTCCAAAGCTGGACATTTACGCCTGAAAATATCGTTCGGATCGGACGGGCGACAGATAACCATGTGGTGTTATTTAGTGCCGTTGTTTCTCGGCATCATGCAGAGCTACGCTGGAGTTTGGATCTTGGTTGGCAATTTATTAATATCAGCCCAAATGGAACTTATGTAGATGGAGAAGCTATTAAGGAAATGGTCGTAGTAGATGGCATGGTTGTCTGCTTGGCAACATCGGGACCAAAAATTAAAATTAAGGTTGCAGTTGATAATTTTGCAACGTTTAGCACCAGCAGTTGATAAATTGCTGCTAAGTTCTAAGCTGAACTGGCATTACCAGATATGTCATTTTTACACCGCCGAGTGGCGTGAGAATAACAGGTTCGAGCGGGCCATTCAGACTGATCGTAATTTCTTGGGTGGGCAGAGTTTTTAAGCCATCCATCAAGTATTTAATATTAAAGGCGATATCTAAATTTGCTCCCGAAATTTGGGCGACGAGAGATTCTTTACCGTTACCGCGATCTTGACTTTCGACGGATAAATCTAGCGATTGGTTGGCACTATCGATGCTAAATTTCACTAAATTACTCTGGTCGGCAAGCACCGCAATCCGTTCGAGCGCGCTGAGAATTTGCTTGCGATCGAGCGTAATCTGGCGTTGGAATTGTTTGGGAATCAGTAACCGATAATCGGGATACTTTCCTTCTAATGTCCGCGTGGTTAATTTGCGATCGCCCCAACCGAATACGACTTGTCCTTGTTCTAATTGTAGCCCCAGCCTGTCGCCTTCTTGCCCAGAACCGAGCATTTTTTCGAGTTCGCGCAAAGCTTTCGCCGGAACTGTCACTTCAAACGATCCGGTTTTGACATCCACTGCCGCCTCCTCGGTTGCCTGAGACGCGGCAGACTCATTTGGATACACTTCGACTATTCCCAATCTATGACCATCTGTAGCGGCAAATTCTAACCGATCTGGCTCGACTTTAAGATACACTCCTGTCAGTACTTGTTTGCTCTCATCTTGGCTGCAAGCAATCAGCGAACCTTTTAAACCATCGATAAAAGCAGCAGCGGGAAGTTGGTTGGTTTCGCCTTGCTCGATGGATGGTAATTCGGGAAATTCTTCGGCACTCATCCCGCGTACCTGATAGCGACCGTTTGCCGAGGTAATTGTCACGAGGTTCTCACCAGCTTCATCGTCCAGGGTAATCTCACCGCTGGGTAATTTGGCAACGATATCATTCAACAATTTGGCAGGTAATGTTAATGTGCCGTCTTCTACTACCCGCGCGGCAAAATTTGTTTGGATGCCTAAACTCAGATCGAAGCCAGTAAGCTGAATCCGATCTGGATCTGTGGTGGCTGAGATTTTGATGTTGGCTAAAACTGGGTGAGTTGGGCGAGTGGAAACAGCGCGACTGACTAGCGCGAGGTTAATATTGAGGTCGTGCTGAGTACAGACAAATTTCATTGGAGATGGGAGATGGGAGCGAGGAGATGGGAGAAAAGCTTTACTAACTGTGTACTTGAAGCTTAAAAAAGTCAAGATCGGGGATAATATGGTCGATCGTATAACCTGCCATTTTAAGGCTGTCGGGTACTTGTTCGATCGGTTCGCCAGCATCGAGCCATACTTCTAACAGTTCTCCAGCGTCCATCTGTTCGAGCTTCATTTTTGTACGCACAAAGTTAATCGGACAAGGC
>NZ_JANYJC010000241.1 GCF_025361915.1 Chamaesiphon sp. GL140_3_metabinner_50 | reverse complement strand
GGAAGTCAGGTTCAAGGGCTGGAAGTTTAATCTATAATAAATACTATGGTTGAAAAAACAATTAATTTTAGCAAAACATCACCTTTTGGCAGTGAAATTAATGGACTTAATATCACTGATGTTAAAGCCAAAGACATCGACTATCTAAAAAATATCCTTGCCCACAATGGATTAATCGTCTTCCGCCAACAGACGGCGAACGATCGAGACTTCGTAGACTTTCTGGGGCGGCTGGGGTCTTTAACCTTTACGATTGGTGAAACACCTGTCGCCGATCGACCAGAACTAAATATTGTCAGTAATATTGGGCGCACCACGCCGCCGCGAAGTGTTTTTCATACCGATACTAGCTATATTTCTCAGCCACCCGCATTCACAGCTTTGCGTGCAGTCACGATTCCGACTGTTGGTGGTGAAACGTTATTTTCAGATCAATATCGGGCGTACGATACATTGCCAAACACTGTCAAACAACAGCTTGCAGACGTTCGGGTACTGCACGTAGCGACAGGCGTATCGCCAGACGAGCGACAAGAAAGCCAAAGCTGGCATCCTCTATTTAAATTACATCCAATTTCCGGTCGTCGATCGCTATTTTTATCAACACCAGAACGCTGTCAAGAAATTTCAGGCATCGCCACCGATCTCGCGCGACGCATCCTGCGGCTACTCTACCACCATTCAATTCGACACTACCGGATTTACGCTCATCACTGGCAACCTGGCGATATCTTACTCTGGGATAACCGTTGTACGATGCATCGTGCGGCTCATGCCCGCGTTATTGGCGACCGCGTATTGCATCGTGGTATTGTAATCGATCGATCCGCGATGTAACGGCGATTCTAGCAACCGCCACGGCAATTGTCGAAACCATTTGAGATCTTTTTCGATGCTGGTGGGGGAGAGTGGGTTGTAGTCAATTCACTAATGGCTTTTTCTGAGGGTGAAACCATATTATTTGAACTGCGTTCGATCGCTATTTTTTGATAAACTGCCAGACAGAAATCGCTAAAAAAATCCAAGTCCACGCTTTCACAGGAATCCAGTACACACTATCCGACTCTTCCGTTCCCATAATCGCTCGGATGGAAACATTTCCTAGTTTAGGATTGGTTCTTAACTTTTTAGCGTAGTCTGCTAACGACCAAGCGGCGATCGCATTCACAAGACATGGCAACCAAAAATTTATCTGGTCGAACGCATCCTTGCCATCTTGAATAAAAAGCTCTAGATTGCAGGCAATCAGTGAAATGCAAGATATGAATATTAACAATCTTCCTGCTCCAGAATATACTATTACGAACATAATGTTTGTTTTATTTGATTATTTATAAAGATTTGCAATGCTTCCTGTTGTTACAGGATCCAGCTACACCTCTTCTAATCACCCGCGATCTATTTAATTGAGTCTGAGCATGAGATTGCGATCGAGATAGTAGAGTAGATACTATAATGTACCCAGATATTGACTAAAACAGCCTAGAACACTAAATTTATCAAACAAACTCGGTCGATCGAACGTACAAATTTGGCGCGTTGAGTTCCTCTCTGTACCTCAGTTCGATCTCCTGTAGTGACCCCACCTACGTCAATTTACTGTGGACACTTGGCTAAATCTGAGGTTAAGGTAGACTAACCAAACTGTAATAAAGCGAACTCAGCCAAATTAGATGAAAAAAGTAATTGCACTCTCGATCGTTTTCTCGTCGATCTTCTCAGCACCAGCTTTAGCTACTGACTTAACTAACAAAGACAGCAAAAAATACGAAGTAAAAGTTGCAGATGTCGGCACACTCAATACGAGTATCGAAAGTAATACAACATCTCTAAGTATTTGTAGAACATCATGTACGGTTACTGTTGTCGGCGTTGGCAGTCTTAAAATTACTGGTAAAGAAAAGGTAATTGTAATTAAGAATGGAGCGTTGAGCCTGGAAAAATAGTAGTTAGGATATTAGTAAATATCTCAGCTAACTAGTTTTCGAGAGCTTTAGGTTTGGCAAGCAAGCTAAAACCTAAGTTTTGTCAATCGATAAGATAACAAGCCGATAAGTCGATAGACCAAATTGTTATATTCAAAACCAAAAGCCTGTATTCTTCAGCAGGTTAGTCTGTAGGGATCTCAAATAATTAGCTAACGTCAAATATCCAAATGAAAACTAGCAAAATTTTAATGCTGGCAAGTGTATCAATCTCACTAGTTGTATTACCAATAGTTGGATATAATTCTAATCCTCTGCCAGTTTTAGCAGCAGGTTCTACACCGCAAAGTAAATTAGATCCGCGTAGGCTTACAGCGCAGACTACTCCTGGCACCTTTATTCAGCAATGTCAACAAAGAAAATCTTTGCCAGTAGATACCAGACACACGATCGACGTATTGTTAAAAAAAGTTGGTACAAAAGACTGTAAGTTAGCATTTGGGAAGCTTAATAGTCTAGTTACTCTCGATCTTATGAGTAGTCAGATTGTTGATGTGAAGCCACTTACTACTCTAACTAATTCGATATATTTATTACTTGAAGACAACAAGATTGTCGATATAAAGCCACTTGCTACTCTAACTAATTTAGAAGGATTAGGTCTTGGTGGAAATCAAATTGTTGATGTGAAGCCACTTATTACTTTGACTCATTTGAAAAACCTCAGTCTTTATAGTAACAAGATTGTTGATGCAAAGCCAATTGCTACTTTAACTAATTTGGAAGTACTAAATCTCTTTGGAAATCAGCTTGTTGATGTAAAGCCACTTACTACTCTGACTAATTTGACAGACCTTCGTCTTGAAAACAATAGGATTGTTGATGTAAAGCCACTTGCTACTCTAACTAATTTGACAAACCTCGGTCTTGAAAACAATAGGATTATTGATGTAAAGCCACTTGCTGCTCTAACTAATTTGACAGACCTTAGTCTCGATCGAAATCAAATCGTCGATCTCAAGCCCCTTGCTACTTTGATTAGTTTGAAAAACCTCGGTCTTAAAGGCAATAATATTAATTCAAAGAGTTGCCCGGTTAAGCCAGAATCTATTTGTAGCTTCTAAAATTATCTTTAATGTGGCGATTGCCATCATACTAAATTCCCGACTTCTGCAAGAAGTCGGGAATTTGTCTCAGCCAGCAAAGTCGAAATTACATCACTTCTTCGAGAGATTCAGTTACATTTTGGTAAGGCGATCGAGTAGTTGCCATTTGGTAGAAAAATAGCAACGGCACGATGCCTAAGATGATGCCCAATAAAATTGGTGGATAAATTCCAGCAGCAAGACTGGTAATCGTCGCAAATGCAAAATTAGCTAAATAAACCGCTAGTGGCAAACCGAGATCGTTTGGTAGAGTCAAAGGTTTGAGCCGCCAGATAAAAGTAGCCACAGTCATAAATACCGCTCCCGTACCAAACCAACCCGCAAAATTTTCGTATGGCATTCCAAAAAATGCGCCCGGTTGCTCCCATACCCAAAATGGCACCGTCGTCTGACTCATCGCGGGATCGAGGACAAAATCCCATGAAGTTAATAATAGCGATCCGAATCCGATCGCGCCGACATATTTTAATAATTGCGGGATAGCCAGAGTTTCCAACCCAGCTCGCGCGATAATATACGCACTAAAACCGATATAAAACCAAGAGAGCGGAATTGTAAACGGTACCAACCCCGCGATTTTGTAACCCAACCCCGATAAATAATGATAGTGTCCGAACGGAAATCCAGTGCTAGTGCCCAATAACTCACTTACTAATGATAGTCCGATCGCAGGCACCATAAAGCCCAGACAATGCCACATGCCCAGAGTTCTG
This sequence comes from Chamaesiphon sp. GL140_3_metabinner_50, assembly GCF_025361915.1. Taxonomy (GTDB): domain Bacteria; phylum Cyanobacteriota; class Cyanobacteriia; order Cyanobacteriales; family Chamaesiphonaceae; genus Chamaesiphon. Next base: position 7,294 of record NZ_JANYJC010000241.1, on the reverse strand, counting down.
TAAGCATATACCGCCACGGCTGAGGTACCCAATAGCATGTATACCACGCCACCACCAGCCATCGACCATGCAAATGCCGTTTTGCCAATTTCTGGTAGTGCAGCAATAAAGTCAGGGTTTGGTAATACTACTAGTAATCCAGCCAGCCCAAACGCCATAGACAAAATATGCCCTATTAGAAAAGTTTGCTCGATCCGCATAAATTTTTCCATCGATTGCGACTTAATTTAAATTTGCCAACTCATCTAAATTAGGTGTGGAGTAGAGTCTGATGCGTCCGATGTAGAATTCGCACCAATCCCGATTTTCCAATTTAGATGGAGTAATACTCATAGTTTACAAATCTTTGCTAAGTAGTACAATGTACGAGCAATAATTTCCCTTCCGATCGTGGATAGTAGCCTATAGTTTCTCCTAAAACCTAAAACCTAAAACCTAAAACCTAAAACCTAAAACCTAAAGCCTGACTTGAGTTTAGGCGGTACCTTTAAAGAGTCCTTGGGGACGGAATAATAAAGTTAATACCATAAAAATTAGCGCGATCGCGAGTTTGTATTGAGAGCCGACATAGGGTACGGCAACTTCTTGAGCGATCCCAATTATAAACGCGCCCGCGATCGCACCGTAAGGATTGCCAATGCCGCCCAAAGTCACCGCCGCAAACATCGGCATAATTAAAAACCACCCCATATCGGGACGCACATTGGCGACTAACCCATACATTTGTCCGCCTAATCCCGTCAGGCTAGCTGAAATAATCCACGTCCACAAAACGACGCGCTCGACATTAATTCCCGTCACCCGCGCCAGATCGATATCGTCGGCTACCGCGCGCATGGCTTTACCAATTTTGGTATTCTGCAACAGAAAATGCAACCCGGCGATCGCAGCAATTGCCAAACCGAGTACGACCAAATTATAGAACTTAATTTTAATTCCGAATAGATCGATCGCTTCACTGACGGGTAAATTATACCGCTTGGCATCGCTACCCCAAATTAGTAAAATGCCATTCCGCAGAAATAATGCCAGCCCGATCGAAATAATTACTAATGTAGTTGGGGTAGCGCGGACCTGCCGCATTCGTTTCCACAATACCGCTTCGGATAGCAATGCTACCCCCACAGTGGCAATAATGCCCACTAACATCGATACCCAGATATTATTTAACACCGGGATCGGACTCATATTCAGCATCCAGGCGACAAATGCCCCTAAAGTCATTAAGTCCCCATGAGCAAAGTTTGACAGGCGTAAAATGCCATATGTCAGCGTTAAACCAACTGCGCCCAAGGCGATAATGCTGCCTAGGGCAATGCCATTTACAATTAATTGGGGATCCATACTCTATCTGATATTGCTGCTGTAGATCTTACATTACCGTGAGTTCGAGCGGGCGGAGAGATGGGAGTTCGGAGATGGGAGATAGGCGTAAGAAGTAAGGAGTAAGAAGGATTAAAAATCTATCTATTCTCCCAGTCTCTCAGTCCCCCAGTCTCCCAGTCTTCCATCTCCGAACTCCCATCTTGTATTAAGTATTCTTACCACCTTGTCAAAAAAAATTCAGGCTTTAATGAATTTGGCTTACGTATATGTATCCGAAATAACTGTTTTATTTTGCACTAATGCTTTGAAATTCAGTGCTGAGATAATTCAATTGTTATTTGATGTAACCCTTTGAGAGATGGAGATCGATCGGTATTTAGGCGATCGATCGGTCAAGATTAATAGCATTAAATTACAACATAATTGCTATACCTTAGCCAATTGTCGTATTGATATTACTGTTGACAGTTGTGATGATGAAAGGATTAGAAAATACATCATATAGCTTTTATACAACAGAATAAAATGAATTTACAATCGTTGCCGAGCCAAAATTCTCGCACGAGAGATCGTCTGCCGCTTGAGACGATCGAACTCGAACAACCAGCACAGTATCGCAGAACACATCGCAAACAGGTAGAGTATACAAACCAATTAGAACACTACCTTAGTCCTGCCAAGCCTCACCAGGTGCTAGCCAAGGCAATTGGCGAACACCAAATCGTCTCGCTCGATTCAGTTTCGGAATATCCCTTCGAGATCGAGCATCTGAATACGGGTAATTTCGATCTAGTCGATCTCCAATGGCATGGATGCTTTAAGCTCTCACAACAGCCGCAAATCGATCGACACCTGATTTGGATAGTTCTAGCAGGTTCCTTATCACAACAACTCAATGCGCCACAGGAGCTGCCGCACCAACAATCCCAGCAACTTAGTTGTGCGCCAGAGACAGCAACGATTGTTAATCCGGGTCAGACATTGGAGAGTATTTCCAGCCAGAAAGGAAAAGCATTATTAGTGTCGATCGATCGCAACTCGATCGATGTCGCATTGAGCAAATTACTCGCGCGATCGTTAAAACAGCCACTAATTTTCCAATCTAGCGTTGACCTTACCAGCGATTTGGGTCTGAATCTGCAAAAACTTTTACAATTTTTGTGGGAAAGTGCTGCGGGTGCAGGAGCGGTTTCGGCGGCATTCATGTTCGAGGAGTTGGAGCGAGCCTTTTTAGCTTGCGCGCTCAAAGGTTTGCCCAGTAGCTATTCTGAGGAAATATTAGATCGACTCGAAGGTGCCTTCGCCGCTCACGTTCGCAAGGCTCGCACATTTATTGAATCCAATCTGCACGAAGATATCAAACTTGGCGATATTGCTACCGCAGTTGGTGTCTGCGCGCGATTGCTCCAAAAAGCCTTTTCTCATCAGTGCGGCTGTTCGCCGATGCGCTTTGTCACTCAAACCCGACTCTACCGGATTCGCCAGGAATTGGAGTCACCCACCAGCAATGCCAAAATAGTCGATGTAATGATGGATTATGGCTTTACGCAAGGGGGGAAGTTTGCCAAGGAATACCAACAACTATTCGGCGAAAACCCATCGGATACGTTGAAACGATCGAACCAATTTCAGCAACAGCCCTCCCCACTATGGCACCAAATCGATGATGCTCACTCAGAACAGATCGTCGGTGGTCGATCGGGATATACTACCGCTCGAACTAGTAGTGCATCTCAGCTACTAAAAATCTCCCAACAGTGGCAGTTACTAGCTTCAGGTTTTAGGCTTTAGGCTTTAGGTTTTAGGTTTTAGGTTTTAGGTTTTAGGTTTTAGGGGATAGTGAATAGTGAATAGCGAAAAGTGCGTTCTTGGGGTTCCCCCTGTCTTGTCTTGACGCATCGACTGGGAGGTTCCCTCCCGCGTGGCGGGTCACCCGCAACGCAGTCGATGCGTCGCTGACTCACCTCTTTTGACGGGGAAAATAACCAAAGGTGAGTCGCAAGTAAAGCACCTTTTCAAGACAGGCTTTAGGCTTTAGCAGTAATTTTACTTACTCCTTACTCAATCTCAAACGAATTAATCATCGCCATCGCAGCTTCGAGGTGTTGATAATAGCGATCGGGTTGAGCTTTGTACGTTATTATATATGCTTTACCGCGATCGATCGTCCAGACTTCGAGGTTTTTAATTGCTAGTGAATTTTCATCTTTACCAGTATAAACAATTAGACTACCTGGTTTTTTTGCTAAAGTTATCGGACTAGACTCGATAATTTTAGCACCTCGATAATAGCGATCGATTTCGGCGATTGTTAATTTTGTATAGTTAGATAAACTAGTCTGGGAATTTGTCAAATTTTCGATGCGTACCGAGATATTTGCTTGGTACTTATTTCCCATACTCGCCACGGGACTGGTAAACAGCACATTCTCTCCTGTGACGACATTACGAGTATCTTTTTGCTGCCAATTGTGTGGATATTTGACTTTTATTTTGGCTAGTTTATCTACATAATTTTGCCACTTCGTTGCTGGATTGGTAGTTACTATAGGAATGCTCGTTGTTGTCACTATCGCCGCAGATAATTCGGATTTATCCGCCGAAGTTGAGAATAATTTTATCGCTCCAAGTCCTAGCAACAACGTGCTAACAGCGGTGCCCAAAAGTACATAAGGCTTGAATTGTTGATACTTACTCGCCGGAATCTGTGTCGAGGAAAAAGCTTTGAGAGCGTCTAAAACTTCTGATGCCGATTGATAGCGATTGCGATAGTCAGGGCGAACCATTTTATTAATAACTGCTGCTAACTTGAGATCGATCGTGACTTCATCTCGCCATTTTAGTTCATAACTATAGACATCTTTTTCAATCGGATATTTACCAGTTAGAGCTTGAATAGCAATCGCGCCAACTGCATAAATATCGCTATTTATTTTAGAAACATTTTGTTCTTGCTCGTAGGGGACATAGCTCGGATCGTTAATAGTCTTAGATTCTTGACGAGGTAGATTTTGCCAAGCATTACTTACATCTTGGACGCAGCCAAAACCAATTAAAAATAATCTTCCATCATTATGGCGGCGAATGATATTATGAGGGTTAATATCTTGATGAATATACTGAAAACTATGCACGAAACTCAAAATACCAAGTAACTCTGTTAATAAGTTAAATGCTTGTGTCTGACTCCAAATTATCCCAGGAGTAAGTTCTTGACTCAGCGGTTCGCCATCGATATATTCGCGAACTAAATAACGATCGCCATCTGTTATAAACTTGGTAATTAATGAGGGAATCTGTGGGTGTTTGCCAACCTGATATGCAATCGAACCTTGACTTTCAAATAGTTTATCGACTAATGCTAAATCTGATGAGTCGATATTCAAATTTTGAATTTTTTTGACTACATAGAATGGTGAGTCGATGAGATCCAGATCCTTTGCTAAATAAGTAGTTCCGGATTTACCTATTCCCAAAACTTTAACTATTTGGTAATGAGAGTGAAGGATCGTGCCTAGCATATAGTAGTAATGAGTGAAATTAACGAGAGTTCACCCTGAGTCGAACTCAGATAAGTCAGCAGCTCAAAGCTTTACTCCAGACAAAATATTTTGGTTAGCTATTGTTATAAGATAGCAGAAAGCTTCGCTCCACACTGCTAACGCATAGATTATCTAAAAAAGCTGCGATCGATATCGCATTTTTAGTAATACATCTAGCTGAATTTTAATTGCTAAATTCAGTATATATGCTGGCTGAAGTTAATGAGAATTAAGTGCAACCATGTCTATAATAGTTGATAAATTAGCTACGATGCGATCGCGATCGGCGATGCTTCATTCTGGGTGCCTGAGCCAAGTCTTTCATTTACATACCATGCTGAGAATACTCCCCCCATTCCGTAAGTTTTCAGGTTTGTTCCTGACGATCGCACTCCTCACAATTGAATCTCAATGGTTGCCACCAAGTCAAGCACAATCGCCGCGAAAGTTTAGCTGCGAAGTGCTAGGCGGATCGCCGACTACAGTCGTACAAACGGTGAGGGGTAATATTCCGATGATCCATTGGGTCAAGTCGTTTACGGGGCAGTATAATAATGTCGCTCGCCGCTGTAATGAAGTATCCAATCGCCTCGACAGGTTCGATCGCGATGGTAAGTTAAAATATATTCGGACGGGTAATGTCAATACCTATCCAGTTTTATGTGTCGATCCGGGCATTAGTGGCAATACTTGTCCCAAGTCGAATGTATTGGTAACGCTCCCCAAAGGAACTGATTCCGCCCAAATGCTCCAACAGATGCTCGATTTGCGCGCGCGCGCTTCGGGACGGATCATCCAACTTAGCGGCGAGCAATTAGTCCGCTATCGCAATGGCGATGCATATGTTAATATCGATCGGCTATTGGCTCGATAGACACCGATCGATTGGGGTGCGGTCGCAGCTAAAATCCAGTATGTTCGGTACTTGTGTTGTTAGGGGGTAACGGGTAAAAACCAATCGAGACTGGATTACCCTTTACCCAATTAAAATGTCATCGCCGCGAAACAATCTGACTACCTGGGTGGTAAATATCGTAACTATCGGTAGCGCGGGAGTATTTTTAAGCTATGTACTATGGCAAATATTAGTACCCAATCCTAGCGATATTGCCAAAAAAATTACCGTGAGCATCGATGGTGCGAATACTGGCTCTGGAGTCATCATCGAGCAGCAAGGCAATCGATATGTCGTTTTGAGCAATTGGCACGTCGTCAGCACGGGAGAACGGCCCATTACGGCTAGATATTTGACAATTACCACTGTAGATGGACGGAAACATCTAGTTACGACTCCCCAGATCTCTAAAATTGGTAAACTAGATTTAGCGATTTTAGAATTTCAAAGTCGAGATCGTTATCAAATTGCCAACATCGGCAATTCTGACAAATTGAGCGAGGGGGAAGTCGTATACGTCTCTGGCTGGGCAGATCCTAGCCAACAAATCTCAACCAGGGTGTATCAGTTTTTAGTCGGAAATCTATCGGGACGACTCGATAATCCAATGGCTCAATCTCGTCCGCAAGATGGTTACGCTCTAGTATATACGGTCAATGCCCTACCGGGAATGAGCGGTGGGCCAGTGCTAGACAGTCGAGGCAATCTCATCGGCATCAACGGACGCGCTACTGTAGATTTACGCACCGGGACGGTAAATACCGTACTAGGTATCGATATCAATCGTTATCTCCGCGCCAGCGGCAAATTACCCAACCGCAACTGGAGAAAATATAATTAGATTAGGGAATAGGGGATAGTGAATAGTGAATAGTGGATAGTGGATAGCTTGCACTGTTGGCGAAGCCTCGCCTTTGGCGATACGACAGCCGTAGCGTAGCGTCTCCGCAAGGAGAAGTGTGAATAGTGAATAGGCTTTGGAACTGCGTTCTGTGTTTCTCTGTTACTCCTTACTTCTTACTCCGGTCAGTGAGCGACAGCCGAACTGTACTCCTTATTCCTTACTCCCCACATCTCCCACCTCCCACCTCCCACCTCCCATCTCGCTTAATGAATTCAGATAATCCAACTAAACAAATTTCTTTAAACTTAGTCGCAATCTGTATATTTGGGATGACGATTTCAAGTTTAGTTACGCCCTTAATTAATGTATCTTCGACAATTCCGATCGGGATTATTTTTGCTATCATTGTCGGTGCGACTGTCGATAATTTTTTCCTGAAAAGTACGCTGGCGACACTGGTTTTAGATGCGTTCGCGAGTGGAAATCCGGCATATCGCCAACGAATTATCGAGCATGAGGCTGGGCATTTTTTAGTTGCTTACTTATTAGATATTCCGATTACTGGCTATACACTCAGCGCGTGGGAATCGATAAAAGCCGGACGTTCGGCACAGGGTGGGGTGATGTTTGCCGCACCAGAAACAGATATTTCTAGCCAATTGTTACAAAATTATTGTGCGGTGTGGA
>NZ_JANYJC010000238.1 GCF_025361915.1 Chamaesiphon sp. GL140_3_metabinner_50 | reverse complement strand
GGAGTAAGGAGTAAGGAGTGTGGGAAGGATCGATAAAGTTTCAATCCAAAATCCCAGTCCCCCGTCCCCCAGTCTCCTCGTCCCCCAATCCCTTCACACATCAGGAATCTCTGCTAGAGCGCGTTCGACGACTTCTACACCTGCGCCCGGTAATACCGATTGCTCGGTAATTAGTCGCTTCCAGATGCGACTGCCCGATCGTCCGTGGAATAATTGCAACAGATGACGGGTAATGCTGTTTAATCTCCAGCCTTTACTCATCCAGGTTTCTATATACGGGAGCATCGCGGTGGCGATTTGATGGCGGCTTGGCGGTAGATAATCTTCGCCATAAATTTCTCGATCTGCTAATGCTAACAGATAAGGATTATCGTAAACAGCTCTGCCGATCATTACTGCATCGACAAATTGAAGCTGGGTTTGGACTTGCTCTAGACTGGTAAAACCACCATTAATCTCGATCGAGAGGTGGGGAAAATCGCGTTTGAGCCGATGCACGTCTTCGTATCTCAGGGGGGGTACTTCGCGATTTTCCTTAGGACTCAAGCCCTGCAACCAAGCTTTGCGGGCATGAACGGAGTACCGAGCGCAGTCTGTCTGGGAGACGATCGAGACAAATTTTACCAGATCTTCATAGCGATCGACTTCATCTACCCCAATTCGATGTTTGATGGTAACGGGTAATGTCGTCGCACCAGCCATCGCCGCGATACATTCGGCAACGAGTTCGGGTTGGAGCATCAGACAGGCTCCAAAGTTGCCATTTTGGACGCGACTGCTGGGACAACCGACGTTAAGATTTACTTCGTCATAGCCGAATTCTGCGGCAATTTGGGTGCATTTAGCTAAGTCTTGCGGATTGTCGCCGCCGATTTGTAATGCAATCGGATGTTCGGATCGATCGAATCCTAGCAGTTTTTGTTTATCGCCATGTAAAATCGCCATGCTGGTAACCATTTCGGTATATAGCAAGGTGCGGCGACTAATTTGGCGCAAGAAGTAGCGACAATGACGATCGGTACGATCCATCATTGGGGCTATACTGAGCGGATGGTAAGATTTTGCTAATGTTGTAATATTTGATTTGGAGCTGACTGCTGACATTGTAAAATCGGGCGAGTTGATGGCTACTCTCAACTATATTTATCATGAATGCGATCGATTTGGTCTTCCCAATGGGCACCATCGAAGGTGGTAATCTCAAATAAGTCGATCGGATAGTCATCGAGACAGCGGAGATTAACATCATAACCATCTGGATGCGATCGCGGTCGATAGAAGGAGTGAATACCGCAGTGACGACAAAATTGATGTTTGGCGATGCCAGTATTAAACGTATATATACTCAGATCGTCGCTTCCTTGAAGTAAGGTAAATCGCGCTGCGGGGACGATGACATGAAGAAAACCTTTTTTATGACAAATCGAACAATTACAGTTAATGGCTGTTAATTTTTCGATTTGAACGCTGTAGCGAACTTTGCCACAATGACAGCCGCCATGATATGTCGAGAGCCGATCGATCTGGTTATGATCTGACATTTCGATCGTCTTTAAATAATCGAGATTTAATAACTTTCTGAGCCTGTATTATAGCTCATGTCGATCGAGCATTGCCAAATATTGCGACGAGTAAGACACGTTGTTCGTCTTCTCTATTATTGGTTTAGCAGCATCGCAATGAAGTTGCTTTGACCCTAAGTTGACGCAGCACTTCGCCAGTAATTCCCACAATAAAAACACCGATTATCACCACGATCGTTTCGTGCCGCGTGGGCTGGAAACCTCCTAGCGCAAACAGTAGCGTGGTGGCGGCGGCGGGGGGATGAGAGGCTTTGAGCAGTAGTCCTGCGAATAAATTTAACACGATCGATAGCACGGATGCCCACATGCGAATCGGGGTTAATTCTCCGGTTGCCAATACCGACGGAGCCGTACCCGCTCCCAACAGGGTGACGACAAGTAAGCCCGAACCCAGTCCTAATACATGTCCGACGATCGTATTGTAAAGTCGAGACGATGGCAATTGCGGTAGTTCTGCTTGCAAAAAGGCAGTCGGCCCCAGACTAGGGAAAATCAAAGGTTCATCAACAGCCAGTCCGAACGCTCCCACTATCAGCATCAATAAGCCAGCAACAATAGGTGCCCACACCAGATCGGGAATTTTGCTAATCCAGAATGTCAAATGAGTGGGTGGTGGCGATCGATGGGTCATTTATGTAAATATCTAAGCAGCCACAACGAGGGCTTGAGGGGCGGATTGTTTGATGCGGGTCATCAACCAGGAAATTTGCCGCTTAGTATTTATACTACACTGCTTACAGGTGGCAAGCAACTCTCGATCGTGCAGAGCTTGGGCGGCTTGAATGAGTACCGTCCAGCATAGTTGCACTTCCTGAGCTAGGAGCCAGAGATCGTGTAAATCGCGGATGAGAGCGAGGCTACCACTGCGCGGTTTATCGAATAAGGTTTTACTCAGGCGTTCGGGTTCGTCGCTTTTGTCCTCTGAATACCGCTCGACTATAGGTTTGAGCAGTTCTAGATGTTGACGCGACCAACATGCCAGCAGTTGGCATGTTTGCAAAATATCCGGTTCATCTCCGTGATGTGCGGCGATGGTGTCAAAGGCATCGGCTAGTTGTTGCTCGCTACTGTGAATCAATGCCAAATAGTTGCCAATGTGCATTTTAAATAGTTGATAGTTGATAGATAGTTGATAGATAGTAGGTTGGGTTGAGCCTCGAAACCCAACTCTCTAGG
>NZ_JANYJC010000213.1 GCF_025361915.1 Chamaesiphon sp. GL140_3_metabinner_50 | reverse complement strand
AGTTTAGAAAGAGCTTGAGCTGTGAAATCATAATGATAAAACGATATTTCACCTTGCCGTCCGATGAAAACGCTTCTGTCACGCCATCCAGGAAGTTGAGGTAAGAAATCTTGAGGGGATGCCAGTTCGATATTAATGTCCAATTCTTGTTTGAGCTTGGCGATAGCTTGAAAAATCCCTAGCGGTTCGGGATCTAGACGAATATCAATATCTACCGTAGAACTACGCCATCCAATCAGTAGAGCACTAGCACCACCTGTAAAGTAGATACTGCCGGAACCACGGGCTTCTCGACCCAATGCTTTCATAAGTTGCTCGATTTTCTGAGGATCGACATTTGAGCGCATAATTTTACAACCGAGCCTTATTTTCTCCAACCAATTCAAAGGTGACGGTACTTTAACCATCTATCGTACCGTCAATCGATGCGCCAGCAGCATCCAGAGTTACGCCCGTTGCCAGTTCTAGTGCTGTCCCTCCACCTGGTCATACCTGGTTATACATCTGGTACCAAACAGCAGATTGCTTCGAGTAACCCCCTGGCTTTATTTAAAGTTTCCTCATATTCAGTCACCGGATCGGAATCTGCCACTAAGCCCGCACCTGCTTGTACCGACACGGTATGATTTCCCGCACTATCAGGGCGCACAACCATCGTCCGTAGGGTAATTGCGGTATTTAATTGCCCTTCAAAATCGTAATACCCATATACGCCTGAATAAGCACCGCGCCGACAGCCTTCGAGCGCGTGAATAATTTCGAGGGCGCGGATTTTGGGCGCGCCGCTGACGGTACCCGCTGGGAAACAGGCTTTGAGTAAATCCCAGGCGGTTTTATCTGATGCGAGTTGTCCGATCGCATTACTGACAATGTGCATAACATGAGAGTACCGTTCGATCGTCATTAATTTATCGACTACTACCGTGCCACTCTGACAAACTCGCCCCAGATCGTTGCGCCCTAAGTCTACCAGCATGACGTGTTCGGCGACTTCTTTGGTGTCGGCGAGTAGTTCGGCGGCTAAAGCATCGTCTTCGGCGGGTGTTTGTCCGCGCCGCCTGGTACCAGCCAGCGGGCGCAGCGTAGCTTTTAGCGTACCATCTCGATCGCGATCGGCACGCACCATTACTTCGGGGCTAGAACCGATAATCTGCCAATCGCCAAAGTTAAAGTAAGCCATATAGGGCGAGGGATTGACTAAGCTTAAAGATCGATATAAGTCGAACGGATCGCCTGCATATTCAGTGGATAATCGTTGGGAAACGACGACTTGGAAAATATCGCCTGCGGTAATGTGGGCTTTGGCGGTTTCGACATTGGCACAAAATTCAGCTTTGGAGGTATTGCTACTATATGCGGCGGGGAGTTCGGTTAGGGGGGGACTCGGTTGTGGTGGTGTCCATTCTAAAGTTTTGGGTGCGAGGGGCTGTTGGAGTTTAGCGACTAATGTTTTGACGCGATCGCTAGCCTGGGCATAAGCTAAGGCAAGATCGCCATTACAAGCCCCAACATCGGCATACGCGATCGCCCAAATTTTACGTTTGACGCGATCGAAGATAATTAAATGGTCTACTTGCATCCACAAGCCATCTGGCAGGTCTTCGGCGGTGGCTGGATGGATGGGAACTCTAGATTCAATCCATTTCATTAATTCGTAGCCCCAGAAGCCAAATACGCCACCGATGCCGCTGGGTAGCTGCGGTAATTTAACGGGGTGATACGGTTCTAAACAGTCTGCCAAAACTTGAAACGGATCGCCTGTAAATGTCGAGACAGTGCCATCGCGATGAGTTTTGGTCGTGCTATCGCCACGATTTTCTAGCGTCCATAATGGGTTACAGCCTAAGAAGCTATATCGCCCGACAGTTTCACCACCTTCGACAGATTCCATCAAAAAGCTGTAGGGTTGACCCGCACAAACTTTATACCATGCCGAGACAGGCGTATCTAAATCGGCTACCCATTCTTGATAGACAGGGATGAAATTACCTTCGCTGGCAAGTTGACTGAAGCGATCGAAACTAGGAAAGATCATTACAATGAGTTTGGCATGGTATCTATCCTATTGTGCCTGCTGGGGCGATCGTCAAGCAATAATTTTTTTGCGAGTTCGGAAAACCACTATATAATAAGGGCTGCAAGTTGTGGACGCTTCAAAAACTGCGATGGTAAATTTAAATCCTACTTCCTCCTTCAGTATTTCCATGCATTTGGAAGTACCCAATCGATCGGGTATGCTGGCAAGTATCGCTCAGGGTATTGCTTCTGTCGGGGGAAATATCAGTTCCCTAGATATTACCGAGCAAACGCGGGCACTGTCGCGGATCGATGTAACTGTCGATGCGACTAGTACCGAACATGGCGACCAAATTGTCGAAGTTGTCAAATCTATTCCCGAAGTGGTGCTGACTCGGACGTTCGATCGGACGATGCAACTGCATCGCGGTGGTAAAATTCGGATGGAGAGCAAGATTCCCCTCACTCGCCAGTCGGATCTGGCGATGGCTTATACGCCAGGAGTCGGGCGCGTTTGTATGGCAATCGCTCAAGAACCGGAGCGAGTTTACGAACTTACCATTAAGTGTAATACAGTCGCGATCGTTACCGATGGCAGTGCCGTATTAGGATTGGGAAATTTGGGTGCAGCCGCTTCGATGCCTGTAATGGAAGGCAAAGCGATGTTATTCAAAGAATTTGCGGGACTCGATGCCTTCCCCATCTGTCTGGATACTCAAGATACCGAAGAAATTATCAAAACCGTCAAACATCTCGCGCCTGTATTTGGAGGAATTAACCTCGAAGATATCGCCGCACCGCGTTGTTTTGAAATCGAAGCTCGGTTGCGGGCAGAATTAGATATTCCCGTATTTCACGACGATCAACATGGTACCGCGATCGTCACCCTTGCCGCACTGTTAAACTCGCTCAAATTAGTTAAAAAATCCCTCGATACCGTCAAAGTTACCATTAATGGTGCGGGTGCGGCGGGGATTGCGATCGCTAAATTATTTACTACCGC
>NZ_JANYJC010000173.1 GCF_025361915.1 Chamaesiphon sp. GL140_3_metabinner_50 | reverse complement strand
CCATGCATCGTATTCAAGATACTGGGATGACAAAAGTTGTAATGCTTTCTCTAAAACTGCTTCTTCAGACTCAAACCGCCCCAAGGCAATCTGTTGTTGAATAAACTGCTGCTGTTCTGGTTTGAGTGCGATTGACATCGTAACTTTTCTCCATGTTTATCTTTATTTTAGTCGTTGCTAGGGGCAATTCCTGAATTGACCCTAGCAACGGCTAAATTATTGACTATCTGCCTTAGGTTTATAGGTAGAAATTACCTCTAATTCCTTGAGTTGTTTGGTATCGACACCTGATGGGGCATTCATTAACAAACACCGGGCTTGCTGGGTCTTAGGGAAGGCAATTACATCGCGAATGGAGTCTTCACCTGCGAGTAACATTACTAGTCGATCGAGTCCGTAGGCAATACCGCCGTGTGGGGGGGTGCCAAATTCAAATGCTTCGAGTAAAAAGCCGAATTTGTCGTTAGCTTCTTCTGTCGATAATCCGATCGCACTGAAGACTTTTTCTTGAATTTCGCGTTGATGAATTCGCACGCTGCCGCCGCCGATTTCGGTACCGTTGAAGATGATATCGTAGGCTTGCGCGCGGGCGGTGGTCAGATCGGCGATGTCGTCAGGATGGGGAGCGGTGAAGGGGTGATGGAGGGCTTCGAGTCGCTTTTCATCGGCGTTGTACTCGAACATGGGGAAGTCGGTGACCCATAATAAATTGACTTTATTATCATCGATTAAACCGAGTTCGCGACCGATGACTAATCGCAAGCGATCGAGTGTTTTATTGACCATTGCGGCATCGCCAGCACCGAATAGTAATAAGTCGCCAGGTTTGGCACCTGTGAGGGTTAATAGTTGTTGTTTGCTTGCTTCAGATAGGGAGTCTTTAATTGCCCCGATCGTTTCGATTTCGTTATTATCTAAAACGCGAATATAAGCGACACCTTTGGCTCCGGCTTCGGCGGCTTCTTTAAATAAGTTACCACCTGGTTTGATCCGGACGTTGGAGATAGTTTCGTTCCCACCAGGAATCGGTAGAATTTTAACCACGCCACCAGAGGCGATCGCGCCTGAAAATACTTTAAATTGGGAATCTTTAAATAGTTCGGAAACGTTGACTAATTTTAAGTCAAATCTAGTATCGGGTTTATCGCAGCCATACTCATCCATCGCTTGGGCATAAGTCATCCGAGGGAAGGGACGGGATAATTCTATGCCTTTAATTTCTTTGAAGATTTGGTAGATCAATTCTTCATTGAGATCGATAATTTCTTCCTGAGACATGAAACTCATTTCCATGTCTAACTGGGTGAATTCTGGTTGTCGATCTGCCCGTAAATCTTCATCGCGAAAACAGCGCGCGACTTGATAATAGCGATCGAATCCCGATACCATTAATAGCTGCTTGAATAATTGCGGCGATTGGGGCAGGGCAAACCATTCGCCTAAATTAACCCGGCTGGGTAAGATAAAATCTCTGGCACCTTCGGGAGTGGAGCGCGTTAAAATTGGCGTTTCAATTTCCATAAAGTTAAACCGATCTTCCAAACAGCGGCGGATGGCTTTAATTACCCGATGGCGGAGTTGCAGATTAGCACTCATCCGTTCGCGCCGCAGATCGAGATAGCGATACTTGAGGCGTAAATCCTCCCGGACGAACTCGTTTTCGGTTTGAGATACTTGGAAGGGTAATTGGTTGTGGACGCGGTTTAAAACCTCGATTTGCTCGGCATAAACTTCAATTTCGCCTGTGGGAATGCGCGTATTGAGCGATTCTTCGGGACGATTGTAAACTCGTCCGGTAATTTTGACCACGTATTCACTGCGGAGCGTTTCGGCTAAATGATAAGATGCGGGGGTGCGAATGGGATCGCTGACTACCTGCACCGATCCAGATCGATCGCGCAAATGGAGAAAAATCACCCCCCCAAGATCGCGGCGACGATCTACCCATCCGCACAGGGTAATAGTTTCGCCAATTTGTTCGGTGCGGATCGTGCCGCAATAATGGGTTCGCATATGCTAAATCTAGTTCGATGACAATTACTAATTACTTGAAGCCGAGATTTCACCTGTGAAGTGATGCGGCGAAGATCTATTCTACTCCGACTATGCTTGGCGATGCTCGATGAGAGCTGTTGCGATCGTGTCGATCGGTGCCAGGTTGCGGTAAATTTGAACGGGAGTAGAATTGGCTTCACTAATTATCTACCATTCTTTGCACCGCAGATCCAAGCATGTTGATGTTATTAGCGCGAGATGTTCATGTCTGGAGTGTCGATCTCAATTTAGATCGCGATCGCATTCACGAATTTAGTCAATTTTTAACAGCGCAAGAGAGCCAACGCGCCGCTAAGTTTATTAATCCCACCCACGGAAATCGCTGGATTGTCGCGCGGGGATATTTACGGCAGATTCTGAGTCAGTACCTCAATCTTACTCCATCCCAAATCGTTTTCAAATTGGGCGCACAGGGTAAACCTGCGGTGGAGGGCGATCCAATTGAGTTTAATTTATCCCATTCTCGCGATCGAGCTGTCTATGGCATTAGTGCTAAATTCCCGATCGGCATCGATGTAGAATACATTCACCCATTACCCGCCGCAGATCTGGTAGACAGGTTTTTTTCAGCCGCCGAGCAAGCGATTTTTCATCGCCTTCCCCTCGATAGCCAACAAGCCGCATTTTTCCACGCCTGGACGCAAAAAGAAGCCTATCTAAAAGCCTGTGGCACTGGTCTTAGCACTCCGTTAGACCAAATCGAAGTCTCGATCGATCCCACCACCCCTGCGGCGATTATTTCCAGCCCCATAGCTGGCATTTGGCAGATTCAGAAACTAGAAATTGCTGCCGATTATGCAGGTGCGATCGTAGTTGGGGGCGAGTGGGAAGAGATGGGAGTGAGGAGATGGGAGTAGGAAGTAAGGAGTAAGAAGTAAGGAGGATTTAAAATCAATGCTTCCAGTCCCCCGTCTCCCCGTCTCCTAGTCCCCCCGTCACCCCGTCATCCCAACTCCCCGCTCCCCGCTCCTAATAATCGACGGTGTAAAAATCAGCTTTTGCAGATTTTTTCTGGCGTGCTAGCATATACTCAAATTCGGTGCTGGCGGCTACGCCAAACTGGATGGCTCCGAGAATCCAGAAGACTTCTAGCATAAATCCGCCCTGATAATCTTGGATGTGGTTTCCCGCGTAGGCAAACCACATATCTGCGATGTAAAAACAAATAATCCCCTGAGCATTTACCTGCCAAGCATTACTGAGTCGTCCGCCCCAGAATGCTAAAATCATGGCAATTGCGAAGCTCAATAAGACGACATCGCACCAGACATAGAAAATATTTAATTTCTGTCCGTACGGCTTCAAGATCCGATCGAAAAACATTACCCATCCCGGCGCAGTTGTTGTAGGTTCGCTGGCTGGTGGTGGAATCGCAGGTGCGACAGTAGCCGTAGATGTGTTTGTCGTTGTAGTCTGAACTTGGCTGCTGGTAGCGGTTGTTGCAGTTGGAACTAATGAGCTATCGGTTGCTGACGGCTTGAGAATCCACATCGCGATAGCAGCCGCATAAATGCTAATTCCGGCGACGATCGCCCATTGATATATTTTTAATTTTACGCGCTTACTGACGATCGCGATAAACATTGCTAACAACAGACAGATATAAAAAATTACAAAAAACGGATCGCCAAGCGAACCAGTTGAATTGAGATGCCAGACTAATTCCCACGAGCTAAAGAAAATATTACCCACAAAATAAGCTAACAAAGCAATGCCCATCAACAGCCACACCTTGCTACCGCTGGGCATTCTGCTGCTAGTGCCATTCCGAATACACAGTAGCCCCGCACAGATTGTCGGCACATTTTGAAGAATATAAGCTGTAAAAATTCGATACCAGAATGGCC
The DNA here is from genome assembly GCF_025361915.1 of Chamaesiphon sp. GL140_3_metabinner_50. Classification (GTDB taxonomy): domain Bacteria; phylum Cyanobacteriota; class Cyanobacteriia; order Cyanobacteriales; family Chamaesiphonaceae; genus Chamaesiphon. Next base: position 3,654 of record NZ_JANYJC010000173.1, on the reverse strand, counting down.
GCTCGGTGTTCTGTGCCGAACCGCTCAAGAACATGTAAAATAACAGCGATAGTGCCGCCCAACCAAATGCCCAAACAACGACATTTTGTTTGCGCCACAGATGTTCGTAGCGGGTGAGTGTTTGTGAAATATTTTGCATCTAATCGTTCGGTCTCCAGCTCGATATTTATAGTTGTTCGATATTAACTATTAGTATTCCCACGGAGCGATCGATTAATTAAAATTCAGCTCGATCGATCGATAGAACATCCCCAAATTTAAACTACACGTAATTCGGGCGATCGATTTCGAGTGACACCATTGTGAATTTTGCGGATATTAAACCGAACCCAATCGCGTGCGGGTCTACTATACTAATGTAAATATCCCGATTCGATCGGTTTATAGCTGGTAGCAGGACGTAATTTACTGCCAGGATCGAGACTGCTCTAAATTGGTAAGCTCGTTGGCGTAGCCTCTCAGTATGAGAATCGAATGCACTACAGCAATGCTCATGATGAAAATTGAGACCGGATCTGATGCTGGTTTTTAAAAATAAAACTGCTGCAATCCGCATGATATCGTCAAACTTATCGCCAAGATTGAAGCGATAAAATAGCGTCAGAGTTTTAAAATGAGAATTGCTGAATGCACTAGCAATAAGTAGACTAATATATCAGGAGCAAATTTGCAGTGACAATTACCCCCGTCCCGACAGTTCGCACGTTACCCAATGGGTTGACGATTATTGCCGAACAAATGCCTGTAGAAGCCGTAAATTTGAATATTTACCTAAATGTCGGCTCCTTTGTGGAAACCGATGCCATTAATGGCATGGCGCACTTTCTAGAGCACATGGTGTTCAAAGGTACATCCAGACTGGCGGCGGGGGAATTCGAGCGACTGGTAGAAGAGCGCGGTGCCGAAACTAATGCCGCGACGAGTCAAGATTATACCCACTACTACATTACTACCGCGCCTAAAGATTTTGCCGCATTAGCTCCACTCCAAATCGATGTCGTTACCAATCCGCGCATTCCCGACGATGACTTCGAGCGCGAAAAAATGGTGGTACTCGAAGAAATTCGCAGATCTCATGATAGCTCTTCCCGCCGCATCTATCAGCAGGCGATCGAGGTGGCATTTGCCAAATTACCATATCGTCGTCCTGTTTTAGGCCCCGAAGCCGTCATTGAGGGCGTTACCGCCCAGCAGATGCGCTATTTCCACGCTACCCATTATCAACCTACCGCGATGACTGCCGTTGCCGTTGGCAATCTCCCCGTCGAAGAATTAATCGAGATTGTCGCCGATGGTTTTGCCTCGCAAACGGGGACTATCCCCGCCGCCGAATTTGTCGGCAAAAAGTCTCATCCAACTCCCGAACTCCCATTTTCTCGCATCGTTCGCAAAGAACATATCGACCCCAGTCTCAAGCAAGCACGCTTAATTATGGTCTGGCGCGTACCGGGATTGCTAGATTTATCCGAAACTTATCCCCTAGATATTTTAGCGGCGATTCTCACTTCGGGACGGACTTCCCGCCTAGTCAAAGAACTCCGCGAAGAACGCCAACTGGTAAATAGTATCAGCGTCAGTAATATGAGCAACCGGATTCAGGGACTATTTTACCTCAGTGCCCAGTTGCCGAGCGAAAATATCGCCCAAGTCGAGCAAATTATTACCGAGCATATTGCTCGACTCCAAACCACCCTCATTACCGAAGCCGAAATCTCCCGCATCCGCCGTCAAGTTGCCAATCGTTACATCTTTGGCACCGAAACACCCAGCGATCGCGCGGATCTTTACGGTTACTATCAGTCTATAGTCGGAGATATTACTCCCGCTCTAAATTACCCCCAACAGATTCAATCTCTCGACGCTACTACCATCCAACTCGCCGCACGTCAGTACCTATCGCCGAGCGCGTATGGGGTTATTACTGTTAAGCCAGAGTAGGAGCGGGGTGCGGGGAGTAAGCGTCCCCCCGTCTCCCTGTCCCAAGACGGTACTGTTTGTACTAATCGATCGAGTCAAACAGCTCGAATCGCAAGTTTCTGCACCAAAGATATCGATCGCGTCTAGCTAGAGCTTGAATCGAGCATGAAATCTAGTTCTTGGCTGTTGTGAGGATTGGATTTTGAGGATAGAAAATACGACCGGAAGTATGAAAAGATCCGAAAGGGGGATCGATCGAACTATTTAAATTAATTGGGGTGCATTATTCGATCGAAGTTGCCCGATTGATAACTTAGAGCATCGATCGATCCCAACGGTAAAAGTTCATTTAGGCGATAAAGCCTAATCTACATCCAAACTCAATATGAAATCAAAACTCACCCTCGCGATCGTCGGCTGTACGCTGCTGACACTATTAAATCCAGGCATCGTCACCGCTCAATCTCGTAATATCGGTACCAACCGCCAACCTCGGACTTGTCCGTCGAGAACTGCACCGACAAGCGGTGCGATCGGTGCTAAACAGGCAGCAATCTACGCTGCTTGCGATCGAGAAAGTGGTGGATACCAAAACAATTTCTCGACACAGTTTATGGACATCCTCAACTTGCAAGTTTCCAAACCGCGCCGGGTTAGTAGCAACGATTCCCGAATTTTTAGCAATATCGATATAACCAAACCTGCATACGATCTCCAAGGCAGTGTGGTTCACTACATGTGTCATACCATTGGCGGCGGACATCCAGCAGGAGGCAACTGCACGGTTTCGCGCGTACCTGAGAGCGTTGGAGTATGCGTGCAAAATACTTTTGGCAAGTGGTCTTGCAATATGAGTTATTACACGCCAAAACCGGAATATCAAATGCCACCACCTCAATAGCAGTTATCGGTAGTGTAACTGAAAATAGCTGGTTCTAAACCTAAATCTGATGTCTTAAAGGCATAATTCAAATTATTTAACTCAAGTTACTACCTACACTCACAGCGGTTTTAATCGTTGGCAATTCTAAGGTAACAACTTGGGTTATTTAATAACGCGCACTGTTTTGACTTGCAATGGTTGTCCGACTTGGCAAATAGTCATCATATCTGTTTTGACAACGCCGCTAACTCGCACTTTAGTGCCGTCAATTTTAGGGAATTTACCCATCAATTCGTATTTTTGACCATTATCACCATCTAGCTGATAACAAGTGCCTTCTACGGCTAATTTGCGGATGGTACCAGTCAAATTTAAGGTGGCTGATTTAGCTGTAGCGGGAGCCGCCGTGTCTTTATTTGCCAATGCGGGGATGTTGGGAAGCAAAATCCCCACAGCAAACATCACACTAATTACCGAGATCCAAATTTTAGCTGTTTTCTTTATCATGATTTTACTCCTAATATATGTTCATTTTCCAGTGTCAAATTAGACATCTAGAGTGAATAGTGGATAGTGAATCGAATCTTTGATTTGCTTTCTACTCCTTACTTCTGACTGTCTTGAAAAGGTGCTTCGCTTGTTCCCCAAGAACGCACTTTTCGCTTCTTACTTCTTACTCTCAGTCTTCAACTCATGCCGGACGACCCAAGGTGGTAATATACAATACAGCTTCATCTTCGGGAATTCCGAGTACTTCATTGACACGATCGTCAAAAAATCCGGCAATTCCACTAACACCAAGATCGAGCCGAATTGCGGCTAAATTTAACCGCTGTCCCAAATGTCCCGCATCG
>NZ_JANYJC010000133.1 GCF_025361915.1 Chamaesiphon sp. GL140_3_metabinner_50 | reverse complement strand
AAAATTACCCTCGAACGCGCCGCGCAATTGCCCTTACAGTGGCAAATTGCAGGCGGTACCGATGCTGGAGCTACCCACCAGCACAACGAAGACTCTTATTACCCCACCCCACTCGACCTCACTCACGATGCCACAGGTGGTAAAATTGCGATTATTTGCGATGGCATTGCCGGACATGACGGCGGCGAAGTTGCCAGTCAGATGGCTGTTAAACTCTTACAAATCCAAACCCAAACCCTATTTGAATCGCTCGTCAACAGTTCCGAACTAGTCTCCCCCGAACAGATTTGCAACGCCATTAGCGCGATCGTCCGAGTAGTCAATAATACCATTACCGCCCAAAATCAAAGCCAGAAACGCGAAGAACTGCGGCGGATGGGTACCACGATGGTAATGGCAATTCAAGTCAACCAGCGGATTCGCAACCGCAACAGTGTCGGCAATTCCCACGAGATTTATATCGCCCACGTCGGCGATAGTCGCGCGTATTGGATTACCCCCCACCGCTGTCAGCTCCTGACGATCGATGATGATATCGCCACGCGGGAAGTTAAGCAAGGTCGAGATCTGCCCTGGCACAGTGCTAATCGCCCCGATGCGGCGGCTTTAACCCAAGCTTTAGGGATGAAGCCCGGAGAGCTAATTCACCCCACCGTGCAGCGATTTATGGCGATCGAGGATGGGATTTTATTATTATGTTCCGATGGTTTGAGCGATCGCAATTTAGTCGAGAGTTCTTGGCAAGATTATGCCGAGCAAATTCTTCAGACAGAAATGCCCCTCACCGAAGCCGTGCAATCTTGGCTGGCTCTAGCCCATCGTCAAAATGGCGATGATAATATCTCTTTGGTGCTGATGTCTTGTCAGGTGTCGGCAACCGATTCCCACATCTACAGCAGCCAACTAGTGCCGCGCCATACCGACGATCCCGAACCCGACGAGCTAGAACCAGAGCCACAATTTAGATTCAACCGCGTCATTTACTTGTTTTTATTCCTGACTACAACCCTGGGATTTGGAGCCGCAATCGCGATCGCCATTGCCTTCTTCCATCCAGAATTGGTGGACACCTGGCGAGAGCAACTAGCTCCCAAATCGCCACAGGCGGCGTTAAATCGGCAAGTCGATCGTCATTAGCCCCGTTCCCAATGAGCGCGTACCGACAAGTTTGAATAGAAGCGAAAACCCTAGAAATCCCCCTGTCTTGTCGGTTTTTTACATCACGGGGGAACCGGATCCGGTTCCCCCCTTAAAAAGCTACCGTGTATACACATTTCTGGTGAGAAGCGCAATTAGTGGGAATCCCCCTAAATCCCCCTTTTCAAGGGGGACTTCCGGATCCGGTTCCCCCCTTTTTAAGGGGGGTTAGGGGGGATTGGGATCTCAAAATGAAGTCAACCATACTTGTCGGTACGCGGCAGCCTTAAAAAGGGGGGCTAGGGGGGATTGGGATCTCGAAACGAAGTCCAGCAGACTTGTCGGTACGCGCGCTCTTTTTGGCATGACCAGCAATCGCGATCGAGTAGGATGGAGTTAGATCCAAAATTTGGTAAAGCCAATGTTGAGAAATTGAGCTATTTACGTCCAAAGTGTGCATACTATCAATATCATCTGACTGACCTATCGGTTGCCAATCGACTGGATCCGCCAGCGCATTTACATCTTTATGTTTAATTTATTTCAAAAAAAGCACAACGCTCAACCCCGAAAAATTGCCATTGGTGACGTTCACGGCCATTTTGATGGCATGTGTCAATTAATCGATTTTTGTAAGCTATCTCCCGCAGATGAAGTATATTTCCTGGGAGATGTAATCGATCGCGGGCCTAAAAGTGCCCAAGTAGTCAAATGGATTCGCGAACGCGATTACCCTTGTTTGATGGGCAATCACGAAGTGATGTTACTCACATCATTTAATAATGGCACGATCGACGAAATGGCATTGCGTCATTGGCTACCATCTGGCGGCGATACCACATTAGAAAGTTATGGCGATGCCGGAATTCCACCAGAAGACATGGATTGGTTTGCCAGTTTGCCATCCTATCTAGATTTGGGCGATGTCTTTTTAGTTCACGCTGGTGTCGATCCCTTTAAATCGATCGACAAACAAAATAACGACCAATTTTGCTGGATTAGAGAGAAATTCTTGAGCAATCAATTTCCCTACTTCCCCGATAAAATTATTATTACCGGACATACAATTACCTTTACCCTCCCAGGCGTTCGTCCCGGCGAAGTCGCACAAGGCCCCGGCTGGCTGAATATTGAAACCGGAGCTTATCATCGTAAAAGTGGCTGGATGACAGCTCTAGATATTACCAATGCAATGGTTTATCAAGTCAATGTATTTTCAGGCAAAAAACGCAAACAACCACTCGATCGCATCGCCAAATTAGTCGAACCAAGTCGAGTTAAACTTTAATCTAAATATCGACCCGATCGTAAATTTAGATCGAATCACCTCAATAGGCTGAAACAGCAATTCGCTCTAACTCAAACCCCGATCGGGGCGGGGTTTAGCAAAGGTTTAAATGATGCTCACTTGACCCCCATAGCCTACTAGGGTTGCTAATTGGAGCTGTTGACTATCATTGGTTGTAACTAGCGTATCGCCTTGGAGATTGCGACTGAGCGTCACACCAAGCCCACCAAGATCCAACTTGTCGATGGCAGTAAATCCATAAATAGTCGCCTTTCCTTCTTTCCCCAACATCACAGTATCTTTACCTGCACCAAGATAAAGAGTATCAATTCCACCACCGATAACTTCTAGCTTAGTTGAGCCACCAAAGTCACCAGAATAATCGCTAGTAATTAATTGCCCCCGTAAGTTAACAAAACCACCTCGGAGGTTAATTATGTCATCACCTGCATCATCATAAATAGTGTCATTCCCGATCCCAGAGAAGATCGTATCGTTACCCGCTCCACCATGAATTTCATGCTGACCAAGCGCAGGGCCATCAGGATCGAATCCAAAAATCGGGATAGTGACAATGGTATCGTCTCCAGTACCTCCAAAAACGACATTACCTGTAGAAGCACTAGCATCAAGAACGATTAGATCGTTACCTGCTCCGGCTGAGATCTTATTCTGATTTGCCAATAGTGCAAAAATATCATCATTACCGTCACCAGCATCAAAAGTTCCGTTGCTGCTTCCGATATCCATAAAATCGTTGCCGGAACCAGCATCAACGGTAAAAATATCGTCTTCACTGCTCACAATAATAATATCATCGCCTACCCCTGCGGAGATAAAATGTCGATCGACACCACCTTTAACATTACTCAACTGTGCGCCATCAATTATTTCAATCCGATCGTTTCCCTCTCCGCCATTAATGATTGTGTTGCCAAAACCCCGTACGCTAATAGTGTCGTTGCCAGTTCCGCCATTAATTGTTTTGTTGCCAGCACCCCAAGCATAGATAATATCGTTTCCGGCTCCAGCATTGATAATGTCATTGCCCGTTTTGCCAGATATATCAACAACGGCACCATCAAAAATATCGTCGCCTGTGCCGAGATCGACCACATCATTGCCACCAAGACCAGCAGCTACATAGTCATTACCATCACCAGTTATAATCGTGTTATTCCCAGCATCAGTGCGGGAACCCCAGGAAATTGCTTCGCCACCAAAAGGAGGGTCTGTGCGAGTAAACAAGAAATTAACTCCAGCCAAGACGACATCATTGCCGTTACCTGTAGTAACAATATTGTTACCACCCAAAACCTCGATCCAGTCTGGCTTAGTCGTACCATTTATGGTTTGGCTGTTTGCTGTAGCTGTTATCACACTGTAAGTAATGCCCCGAAAATTTCTGGCGACCATGTAAAAATTCTCCTAGATGTAGTAGATTGAGTTGGCTATGAACTTTTCATAGTTGTCGCACAGCATCTCACTTTTGTCGTAAATTGTCAATCCGTCGATCGTCAATATTTACCCATCGCATTTTTTGTCCTTCAGCAATCTCTTCCACACTCCCTAGCAAATTATCTCGATCGATTCGATCGGTTGCATAGTATTTTTGAAGATTTGCCATTCAAACCTGATTCGATCGAATGTGACATCGATCGAATTACTATGGCATCATATAAGCATGATATATGATGCAAATTTTATGCTAGATCTCCATCGAGATATCAACTCTCTTTCTAATTTCAAGCGTAATACTGCCAGTTTTATCGAGCGACTCAAAGGCACAAAGTCACCACTAGTCCTTACTCTTAATGGAGTATCCGAGCTAGTCGTCCAAAGTGCTGAAGGTTATCAGCAGCTACTCGATCGCATTGAGTATCTTGAGACAACTGCTGGCATTAGAAAAGGACTAGACGAGCTAGCCGCAGGAGAAGCAGTTGTCGCTATTCCAGCTCTAGAGGCACTTTAGGTTAAGGAGAAAATATTATGACTTATATTAAACCTCAACTAGATACCGATCTTGATATCATCCCTGGTGAAGATATTGCGGTAAGAGCAAAGAAAATGGCAGCGGCTGGAACAAAACAAGTTTCAGCGGATATCGCCCGTCTCAAAGCAATGGGGCAGCCAATTTACTATGAAATTGGACAAACATTAGTTCGTGAAGAAGCTGATGGGCGAAAGTTTGAGTATCGGTTGCGGGATGATGGTCGTGAAGAAATTTTGGGCGAGCTTGTTTAAATCATGCCAGAATTGATGGTCATTGCAGGGGCAAATGGATCTGGAAAATCTACCCTAACAAAACTTTTCCCCGATAATATTCCAGTTATAGATCCTGATGCCATTGCCCGTGAGATTGCACCCGAACAGCCTGAGTCTGCTGCTTTAGCTGCTGGCAGAAAAGCGATTGAGTTAGCACGATCGTATATTCGATCGAATGATAGCTTTATTGTTGAAACAACGCTGGCAGGTAATACCTATCTCAATTTAATGCGTGAAGTCAAAGCATTGGGCTGGCTTGTCAGACTAAGTTATATTGGAATTAACCAACCAACTACCAATATTCAACGAGTTCAAAGTCGTGTCAAATTAGGCGGTCATAATGTGCCTAGATCGGATATTTTGCGTCGGTACGAACGTAGCTTGGCTAATTTGAATAAAGCAGCCAAAATTGTCGATACATTAATTCTCTATGATAATTCAACGAGTGCTGGTCATCAGCTATTGGCTACGATTGAAAGAGATCGAGCGGTGGTTTATGTACCAGAATTGCCGAGCTGGTTATCAAAAGCAAATCTAAATCTTTAGAAACAACGCAATCGATCTGTAGAAACCCTCGCATCTAAAAAAGCTCCCCGACTTCTTGAAGAAGTCGGGGAGCTTTTTTATTTTAAACTAAATTAACCGATACTAGAAGGTTCTTTCTCTTTA
>NZ_JANYJC010000086.1 GCF_025361915.1 Chamaesiphon sp. GL140_3_metabinner_50 | reverse complement strand
TAATTCATGAATTATCCCTGCCAGAATCGCCCCCACATTTGCTAAATTATTAATGTCAAAAATCGTTGTAGCGTCTTCGATGGCGATCGATCTTTTGCATCTACATCCCAACAGCGATCGAGATATTCAATCTGTTGCTCGGTGACTAATTCATCCATTAGTAATCCGAGTAGAGTTCGCCATGCTCGGTCGATCCCAAATTTAAAACCGCCGCGATGGCGAACTGGATTATCGATCGAATCGGGAACTAGTTCTAGCTGCTTATAAGCTTCCCACCGATCGCGATCGATCTCAGCCTTGTTACGATCTAAATATTTCATTGTGAACCTCCTCAATTGGTTAATTGCAGGAGGCACTTCCAAACCTGTCACCACACATCTTCGCTCAGATCGCGATTGTATGTCCGAATCTTTTTCTGTGCCCTACGATACTTTTAATTATAGTCGCGGTAATCCTCTTGGTAAAGATGTCGATCGGTAGATCTTCTGGAAATTTGGTAGTTATGTTTGGGCGACAGTTTCCAGTTGTGCCTGTTTATAAGCAGCCCAGCCACCGAGAGCGGAGATATCCAGCCAATTGTAGCGTTCTATCAGTGCTTGTGGATAGAAAAATGCCGTGGCAACTTCCCCATCTATGAGTTTTACGTCAGTTGGATACATATGGGGTGGTTCGTTATTTTTCAGGTATTCAAACTCCTCGGCTGTCATTTCGTAGATTTCGCCAGGAATTGATATTCCACCGATATCGACTTGATAAATTGCTGGATGCCAGCCATTTTCAGCCGCATGTAGTCGATAAAGTGGCTCGGTATTTACAGCGCGGATAAATTTGGCGTTGCCTAGATTGGAGTGATCTGGTTGTCCGCGCAATGCAGAGCCACAGATAAAAACTTGGTGTTTGGTGATAACTGTCTGATTCATACCATTTCTCTCAAGATAATTATGCTAGTTTTGGATTTATTGGCAAGTTGGCTCGGTTTGTGATGTGGGGCGCGATCGTGATTTTTTGGAGTTGCAGCGGAGATCTACCCACCCGCACTATAAATGTGCTGCCCTACGGGCACCCCTCCTGGGAGGGGATTTTGCACTTTGGGGTTGATGGCGAACTAAAATGCTGTGTACAGTATACAATAAAAATGAGTTATGCTGGACTGTAATATATGACCTCGATCGACTATCCACGGGATTTAGTCGGATATGGGCGGAACCAGCCACATCCGCAGTGGCCGAAACAAGCTCGAATTGCCGTTCAGTTTGTCATCAATTACGAAGAAGGTGGCGAAAACTGTATTTTGCACGGCGATCTGGCATCGGAGGCGTTTCTGTCTGAGATCGTGGGTGCGGTACCGTTTGTGGGACAACGGCACATGAATATGGAGTCCTGTTATGAGTATGGTAGTCGGGCTGGCTTTTGGAGATTGTATCGACTGTTTACCGATCGACAAATTCCGGTCACAGTCTATGGAGTAGCGATGGCATTAGCCCGCAATCCCGATCTGGTTGCTGCCATGCTGGAGGCTGATTGGGAGATTGCCAGTCATGGCTACAAATGGATCGAGTACAAAGATTTTACCGAATCAGCAGAACGCGAACACATGCAAAAAGCGATCGCGATTCATACCCAAGTTACGGGGCAACGTCCTACTGGCTGGTATACCGGACGCAATAGCCCCCATACTCGCAAATTAGTAGTCGAAACAGGCGGATTTCTCTATGACTCGGATAGCTATGCTGACGACTTACCCTATTGGACGAATGACTATGGCAAACCGCATTTGGTCGTTCCCTATACTCTGGATAACAATGATATGCGATTTGCGACAGCTCAGGGATTTAATTCGGGCGAACAGTTTTTTGCTTACTTACGGGATGCTTTCGATGTCCTCTATGCCGAGGGCGAAACCGCACCCAAAATGATGAGCGTGGGGCTACATTGTCGCTTGGTAGGCAGACCCGGACGAGCGGCGGCGTTGGCGAGATTTCTGGACTACGTGCAGCAACACGATCGCGTCTGGCTGTGTCGTCGCATCGATATCGCTCGGCACTGGCATCAGTATCATCCGCCGAATTTTTAGGACGAGGGGACTGGGGGAGTGGAGATCGCCCACCCCGCCCTACGGGCACCCCTCTGTTCGCGTAGCGTCTGCCTTGCAGAGGAGGGGAATTTACCGGACACTATCAATTATCAATTAATTTAAGATGAACCATCTCAAAGTAATTATTATCGGGGCGGGGATTGGGGGATTGACCGCCGGAATTGCGCTCAAGCAGGCGGGCTATGAAGTGGAGATTTACGATCGAGTCGCCACATTGCGCCCTGTGGGGGCAGGAATCTCTCTCTGGTCGAATGGGGTCAAAGTACTGAATCAACTGGGGTTGGGGGCAGAAATTGCCGCGATCGGGGGCGAAATGAATGCGATGGAATATCGCAGTAAAACTGGAGAATTGCTCAATCATATCGACTTGATGCCGCCGATCGATCGCGTCGGGCAGCGTCCGTATCCAGTCGCTCGTCGGGATTTACAAGCGATGCTGCTTGCCGCATTTCCTGGGCAAGTGTCCCTCAACCATAAATGTATCGACTTTGAAGAATCCGAGACTGGCGTAACGGCGATCTTTGAAAATGGTCATCGGACTAATGGCGACTTAATTATTGCCGCTGATGGCATTCGATCGCAATTTCGCAAACAGATCCTCGACGAACCTGTCGAACCTAAGTATGCAGGTTATATCAACTGGAATGGATTGGTACCCGCCGATGAAAAATTAGCACCGAAAAATACCTGGAGCATCTATGTCGGCGAACACAAACGCGCTTCTCTAATGCCTGTGGGCGACTCGCGCTGTTATTTCTTTTTAGATGTCCCACTTTCACCAGATAATTGCGCCGAGCCAGCCGACTATCAAGCCGAATTAAAGGCACATTTTCACGGCTGGGACGAACCAGTTCAACAACTAATCGATCGACTCAATCCGGCTGAGACTGCCCGCATCGCCATTCATGATATGGGGCCGATCGATCGCTACGTGCGCGGGCGCGTGGCACTCTTGGGCGATGCGGCTCATGCGACTTGCCCCGATCTCGGACAAGGTGGCTGTCAAGCCATTGAAGATGCTTGGGTACTGAGTAATTATCTAATTGCGACAAATATCAGCGTACCGGATGCCCTCAAACGCTACGAATCCGAGCGTAAAGAACGCGCCAATGCTGTCGTCGCTAAAGCCCGTCAACGCGCCGAACAAATTCACGGTTGCGATCCTGATGTGACGCTGGCTTGGTATCAGCAATTGAAAAATGAGCCGCCGGAACATGTCACTGGTGCGATCGCTAAAACTATTTAGGTGGCCCATTGCGATGAAAACTGTGTATACACTTTCTATTTAGAAGCGAAACCCCTAGA
>NZ_JANYJC010000022.1 GCF_025361915.1 Chamaesiphon sp. GL140_3_metabinner_50 | reverse complement strand
GCTAAATTGACAAGCCGCCAGGTTTTTAAAAACATGTTCGCCACCGTCGATATGCCACAGATTGAACTCCCCCCGATGGGATCTGCCGATACAACCCGCACCAAACCCCCCCAACGGCATCCCATGAAATGGCCCATCGTCGAGATTACTCTCATAGCGGACAGTATAGGGTTTCTCCCAGTCTTGATGAAACTGACGTTGCCAAGTAGCAGTAGGCATCGACGGACGTGGTGAGGGTTCGAGCATATAAAAACGGCTGTATGAGAGATGCAACTCCCTATTGTAGACTGCCGCTGTAAATTAAAGTTATTTGTCGCTATCGATTGGGTAATCTAGATAATGAATCGACTTAATCCCTCGTCAGGGAAACGTGATGTCCCTAACTGAAAGTGAATTGAGGGAGTTTTTTACCTGCAATAATGTAGATTGACAATCGCTGAAACTAGTCTCAAAGCTGCCTTTAGAGATCGATTTTTAGGCTTCAGCGCGATCGAATAATTCGATGAGTTTGTCGATAATTTCGGGGTTGTCGGTTTTAAGTCCGACTTCGCGTTCGCTAGATTTAGTATCGGAAGTCAGGTAATTATGACTGCCTAACATGGCAAACTGACGATCGCAAACTAAGAATTTTTCATGAGTGCCCAAAACTTTGAGCTTTAATAATCGATCGTATTCAATTTGCAGTTCGGATAATCCTGGGAGGGCGTTATAATGCCAATCATTCGATTTTAATAATTCTGCTTGTGATAGGTATGCTCGATTATTATCGACATCTTTTAAATGTCCCCAGCCGATTTCGAGCGATACGCCGCGTTTTAAAGCTGCTCTCATTAGTTCGATAACATCTGAATTGATTGCATATTTAGTCAGCCAAGGGCATACTAAAATTAGTCGCGATCTCGATTGCTGTAGAGCGTCTAAAAATAACTGGCGGCTCTGGCTCCTGCCGCAGATTAAGTCGTATCGATAATTATTTGGTAGTGACTGTTTGACTACTGCAAATTGCGATTCGATTTGTTGCTGAATGAGCTGCTGAATTTGTGGATTAGTCGCAACTGTTTCGATCGCATCGATCCGATTTTTCAATCGCAAGCTATAATCATGTAAGTCGCCAAGGCTAATATCTAGGTTTTCGATTTGCTGGCTCGTATCGACTGAGGTTGTATTTGCTACTAATTGCCCAATTGTGAATTTAGTATCGGCGAGCGATGCCTGAATATTATCTCGATCTAATTCTAGTCCTGTGAGTTTCAAGAAATAGTCTGTTTTTGTATTAGAAAAATCTGACTCAATAGTCTGAATCTTGTTAGTGATTTCTGTGACAGTGCTATCGATCCTAACTATGTCCGATCGTTCTTGACGTTCTGTAAAGGCTTGTTCTAGTTCTAGAAATCGCCAGCCAATTTGTTTGATGGCATCTTCAGATACTTTGGAACTTTCTTCCAAAAGCTGAACTTTTACTTTCATTTGTTCGATCGGTGCATAGATTGAATCTTTAGCTAAATCTAATTCTAAGAAATTTAAGCTATGTTCTAACAGATCTGAGTTGTCTGAAATGTCGATCGCCGTGAGTGTTTGGATATTACTTACGATCTCTCCAAATTCTCGCTCTGTGCTAGTTAGATTAGTAGGATCTTGGCGATAATTAAATTCCTTTTCAAAATTAGAAAAATTCAAGCTAAGTTGCTTGAGAGAATCTTTAGTTAAATCGATTTCCGTTAAAAATAGACTATTATCTTTGTTCTGGATTTCTGATAGTAATGTTTCTAGTTGCTTTAATTTTTGCCGATCGGTATTGACACTTGCTACTAATTTATAGAATTCGACTGTGGTGGGAGCCGCAGGTAAAACAATTAATTGTTGCTCTAAATTTGCCAGACGGCGTTGGGATGTTGCTAATTCTTTTTGACGATTGACTAGGCTTAATGAGAGGGAAAGTGTTAGAGGCGTAGTAATATAAGCTATTTGTTGAGTCAAAATAGCCACAGCAGTACCCAATACCGATAATCCGATCGCCGCAGATTCTATGCTATTGATATGTTTTCTGATATTCACGATCTAACACTTTCGCTTCTAAAGCTAGCAACACGATGTATCTATATTCTCTGGTGTCGATCGGATATCGGGATGAAAATTGGCAATTACCTAAGTTTCAGATTGTTACAGCTAGGGCGATGGAGCGGCTGCGGGGTTTTTAAAAATATCTGTTAAGGCTTGCGATAGTGTTTCCGCCATCACAATCCGGTTTTCGTACGATACGACTACCCGAATTAGGGTGGGTAGCTCGTTTTGAGTGGCTTCGAGATAGAGCGGTTCGACGTATAATAGGGACTGGTCGATCGGGATGATGAGTAAATTTCCTTGAACTACGCGCGAACCTTGGCGATTCCAGAGCGAGATTTGGCTCGATATCGTTGGATCTTGGTTGATGCGGGCTTCGATTTGTTCGGGGCCAAAGATTTGGCGTTGTTTGGGAAAGGTGTAGACTACTAATTTGCCGTAATTATCGCCATCGGAACGAGCCGCCAGCCAAGCTACCAAATTTGTCCGCTGTTGGGGGGTATAGGGAAGCAGCAGGGTAAATTCGGGAACGGGGATGGTAGGTAAGCTGGTAATTAAATAATATGGCTCCACCAAGCGCGGCTTGTCACCATAGACTTCGGTGGGAATTTGCCACCGATCCTCGCGACTGTAAAATACCTGCGGATCGGTCATATGATAAGTCATCAACCGTTCTGATTGAATCTTGAAGACATCCTGGGGATAACGCATGTGACGACGCAAAGTTACAGGCATCGCACTCAGGGGTTTGAATAAATCGGGAAATATTTTTGCCCAGGTGGTGACGATCGGATCGCTCGGATCGGCAATGTAAAAGCTCGTAGAGCCGTGATAAGCATCGATAATGACTTTGACTGAGTTGCGGATGTAATTGATGCCTTCCTTGCCAATATCTGAGTAGGGATAGCGATCGCTGGTAGTATAGGCATCGACGATCCAATACAGATAACTAGGATCTTGGGCATCTGTCGGGTTTCCTTGAGCATCTGCCGCGACTAAATACGGATCTCGATCGTATCGTAAGAAGGGGGCGATCGATCGAATGCGGCGATCGATATTCCGACGCATTAATAATTTAGTTTCAGGCAAAAACTCTGGCGTAAGCACCATCCGCCAGTCGTTGAGATATGCGGCAAATAGCAGCTTGCGCCCCAACGAACCAATCTTAATTCCGCCCTGCCCATCATAGACGTTATAAGCATTATCATTACCGCTCGGATAATCTAATTCTTTGACTTTGGTACCCGTCATGATGTAATTATTAGTGCTTTCGCCATAATAAATGCGCGGTTTCCCAATCGGAATACTCGCCCGTGCGGGATCTGTCATTTTTAGAGGATCTTCTTTGTCGGTACCGATGTCTTTGACTAAATATTCGGGTAATCCCCCTGTAGCTACTCGATTGACGGGGCTAATAGTAAATCCATAACCGTGGGTGTAAATTAGATGTTGATTTACCCAGGTTTGCGCTTGAGCGGGTACGGCGGTGTAGTCGAGTTCCCGCGCGGCAATCAGCACTTGCTGTTGCTCGGCTGGAAAAGCCCCCCCTTTAGAAGGGGGGGTTGGGGGGGTAACATCAACTTTGGCAGAAACAGATTGTGATGTTGCAGCGGAGATTTTTACCCCACCCCAGCCCTCCCCTTTCCAAGGGGAGGGGGTAAGAGAAAGTGACAGCGGTGTATTGGCGGGTAAAGGTTTCGGTTCGCTGGCTAAAGTATATCGATCGATATCGGCATCTAAGAAGCGATAATAGAGGCGAATTTGTTGGAGTTGGCGATTGGTAGCTAGGAGCGGTTGCTTATCCCAGAGGCGAATATTCCGAATAATGCGATCGTTTGCCTTAATCTTCTGCTCGGTGAGATTTGCCTGCGGATCGAAAGTATTGACGGTAATATTATCTAGCCCAAAAGCCTGACGAGTCAATGCAATCGTCCGTTTGATATAGGGTGTTTCTCGAACTAGTTCGTTAGGTTGAACGATTAAAGTTTGAACGATCGCAGGTAAGATCGTGGTGGTACCGATCTCCATTGTTAGATACAAAATTGTTGCTACCCGGAGCAACCGATAATTCGCTCGTGCTGGTAAATAGACCGATCGCCAAAATAAATAGACCGCGATCGCCAATGCTAAAATACACAATACGCCATCGGCTGGCAGCAACACATTAATGTCGGTATAACTCGCACCAAATGATACGCCGCGCGGGGAATATAACAACTCATGACAACTCAGCAAATAGCTAAAACTCACCATCAGCATTAAGCCACCACCTAATACAGCTAGATGGCGTTGCTGTGCGTGAGAAAAGCCCCAAAATTTACCCTGACTGAGACTATCGCCAGCTAATAAATATGTCAAAAGTACGGCAATAAATCCATACAGACACATTCCCATCAGCCAAAATTCCAGCAGATCTGCCACTGGTAAACCGAAGATATACGCGCTAATATCGCGATCGAATACCGGATCTTGGTGTCCGAAACTTGTTGCTTGAAACAACGGTAGCACCCGCATCCACTGTTGAGAAATTGCCCAGGCGATCCCAATACTCAAGCTTAACCCGATCGATCTCAGTAAAAATCGCGGATAAATCTGGAGTGCGATCGTTAACATCCCCACACCCACAGCTATCCAGCCATGTCGGTATAATTGTTTACCAATTTTCCAGATTGTATCCAAATGAAATAATCGCAGTGCGGGCGGGTTGATATCGGGTAAATTAGGATCGAGGCCCCATTGACTCTTTACCGCCTGGAGATAATGAATCAAAATTATCCCAATGAGCAAACTTAAACTTAGCGTCAGAGGTAACAACCACCGGAACTGTAGGGCAGGTAAACTGCGCTGAGGTTCTGAATTGACGATCGCCAGATTCTGAGGTGCTTGCAGACGATCGACCTCAATTCGATCGAGTGATGTAAATTTGCGCGCTAGAGCGAGATTGCCCCATAAATAGGCAGCCGTGAGGATAAATACCCCCATCCCCAACAATCCTTGACTGCTGAGGCGGAGTAAATACATCGGCAAATAGCCGACTTCTTCAAACCACAACATTTCAGCCCCCAAATACGCGACAATCTCGATCGCCAACCACAATCCAAATAGCACGATCGGGATTAATAAGTATCGACTTCGAGCGGGTTTTAACGACTGAGATTTCACGATCTGTGGGCTAACCAACTAAATTTATTACTATCGATCGCGATCGTCAATTTGGACACATCCCCGACTTCTTCAAGAAGTCGGGGATATAGATAGTTAGGATTTTATTACCTAAATTTAATTTGTCAATCCATGTTCTAAAGCATAACGTACTAATTCAGTCCGACTATTAGTACCTGTTTTACCAAACAACCGACTGACGTATTTTTCAACATTTCGGACGCTAGTTTCGAGCTGCTTGGCAATTTCTTTATTCATCAATCCCGCCGCCACTAAATCTAAGACACTTTGTTCGCGCGGTGTCAGATCGATCCGGATGGGTGGTGGGGTTTTAACAATCCCACTAGTCGGATTGAGCATTCCCCGGAGTTCGGCGGCGATTTGCTTGGCAATGCCCTCCATTTCCGGATTTTGAGAGGCGGCTACGGCTACAGTTCTACGTTCTAGCAGATTTTGGACGATCGCGATCAACTCATCCGGATCGAAAGGTTTAGATAAATAAGCATCGCACCCCGCCTGATAACCAGAAATACGATCGGCTTTCATGCCTCTAGCGGTTAAGAAAATTACAGGTGTTGCCTTAAACCTGTCATCTTCCCGCATCTGTTTGAGAAACTGATAGCCATCTACCTGGGGCATCATGATATCAGAAATTACCAAATCGGGTAACTGTTGTTGCAGTAACTCCCAGGCATCTTTCGCACTACTCGCTACTCGAACGGTATATCCGCTATCTTCGAGATAAGCTTGGACTGCTTCGCGCAATCCTGGTTCGTCATCTACTAATAAAAGTTTACCTGCCATCGTGTTGCTTTCCTTTACCCTTACAGCCTACATCTCTCACTTTAACAAAACTTGTCCGGTTTACGTGCAAGCTGTCGAGTAGGAAAGCTGTTAAGCCGCACAGAGCGTGCTATAAGCACTTTGGCGGATTTCATCTGGGAGGTATTTGCTATGATGGCGAATAAGTAAATCCAATTTAAATATTGATGCTCGTCACAAATCCACCAATTCCAACATCACTCACGATCGCGATTTGGAGTTTGCGCTCCGTACCCATTACGATGCTGATCTTAATGTTTGTATTTAATAGCGGTAGCATCAACATTCCTCGGACTAATTTACATTTCTGGTTCGATGCGATCGCAATTCTGGGCGTGGTAGCGATTATTTCATATTGGAATTGGTTGAAACGATTGAGATGGAATGTCAGTTTTACGATTTATTTATATATCTTTATAATTTTAATTCTCCGCAATCCCTACGAAATTTTAACAGCCTCATCGACAGGTGAATTCAGCACGATCGATTGGCAATCTATTTTTAATAGTTTCTGGGTAGGTGGCTGGATTTTTGCGATCGGGATGTTATTAGAAGTACCGATTTCTTATCTTCGCCAGTCTAAAAGCTGGGCATGGTGGACGGCTTTAGCTATTTCAATTTGCTATGTTGCGAGTATTCTCTTCTTCTTTTCTGGCACATTAGGGATCTGGAGTTTGCTCGATTCGGATACAAAGTCTTATTTTAGGAGTTATTTACGCGATCGGAAAGCCTAATTAGAGTAAGGATTAGTAAATTGGCTTACTAAGCAATCCTAATTAAAAAGTTATCTAATCTTCTTCTTTCTCTGCGCTCTCTGTGCCTCTGCGGTTAGAAATCATCAGTTCATAATCACTAGTAAACTTGGAAATGATTTAGGATTACGATAGGTAGCGAAAAGTCTATTAAAATTAAGAGCATTAATCCAAGTTTTCATTACTTTGAATATCCCAGCCATCCCAACTAGACTAAAAATTCTGATTCTGTCAACGCCTGTAGGTGCATTGGGTTCTGGCTTGGGTGGTGGGGTAGAACTGACGATCGCCAATTTAGCACGAGAGCTACAATCGCGGGGACATACGATCGGGATTATCGCGCCTGCGGGATCAAAATTAGGCGATTTATCGATAATTCAAATACCCGGAGAACTCCAACTTACCGCTCAAACTCAGGAACTAGCAGCTTCGATCGTCATGCCTAGCAATCCGGTATTGGCGAATATGTGGGCAAAAGCCAGAACCATCCAACACGATTATGACATCATTTTTAATACAGCCTTCGATTGGCTGCCATTTTATTTAACACCATTCTTCGATCGACCGATCGCGCATTTTGTCAGTATGGGTTCGCAAATTGCCGCGATCGATTTAGCGATCGAACGTGTCGCGACGGGTTATCCTGGGACGATCGGGGTTTGTACCCGCACCCAGGCGGACACCTTTAAATTCGCCGATGCGTGTCATGTCGTTGGCGGTAGCGGTGTCGATCCGGCTGCCTATGAGTACTGCGAGGCTCCTGAAGCCGCTCTCGCCTGGTTAGGGCGGATTTCTCCTGAAAAAGCCCTCGAAGATGCCGTAGCCGCCGCCCAGCGCACGGGGCTGAAGCTGAAAATCATGGGTAAGATTCAAGATGTCGCCTATTGGGAGCAAATTCAACGAGATTATCCTCATGCGCCGATCGAATATCTTGGTTTTCTGCCTACTCACGAGTTACAGCAAGCCCTTCGCACCTGTCGGGGACTATTAATGACACCGCGCTGGGTAGAAGCCTTTGGCAATGTAGCGATCGAGGCTCTAGCCTGTGGGGTTCCAGTCATCGCTTATCGGCGCGGGGGGCCTGCGGAAATCATTACCGATGGTAAAACGGGGTTTTTGGTCGAACCAGACAGTATAGAGGGCTTAGTAGCGGCGATCGACAGGCTAGATGAAATCGATCGCTCTGCTTGTCGTCATGCCGCCGAAACAGTATTCTCGCAATCAGCCTGGGGCGATGTGATGGAAAGTTGGTTCTATAAGTTGACACTTCGGCTTCGTATCACCAAAGGCGAGACTACGCCAACAGTGCAAGAAGTTAAAAGTTGAAATACTTTTTCATCAAGCTCTAGTTTCCAAACATCGTCATTATTGCTTACAGTAATTCCGATCGATTAGGTCGGTACAGTGGCAGACTGCGCTACTGATTCTTCTATCGATATTTGGATTTCAGTTCGAGTGCAGCACAAAAGCTGTTAAGACTATTTAATAAAGCATTGTAGTAAGGATAAGCATCATCGCGATCGATCTGAAGATGATTATATAAAGCCAGTTCTGGCTCTGATACTAGAGATACCTGCGGAATATCCAATCCTGCGGCGGTTAAGCGTGTAGATGCGATCGAAATTAATAGCGATCCGATTGTATTATTTCTGCCGTGGTAAAGATCTTCCAGTCCAGGTAAGATTAGCTCCGATCCTGGCAATTCATTTAGCTCCATTATTTATCCCTCTCTGATATATTTTCACAACGCTCTATAAATTGTTCGATCTTATTTCTTAGAAGAGCGGAGTCGAGAGCAGGAAATCGAATCAATTCAGATTCAATCGTATCAAAGCAATCGCGTAGTTTTTCTAAAGTAAATAATTCCCGATCGTACATGGCTAGAACATCATCAATGTCTCGGTTATATCCTCTCGATAGTTTAGAAAGAGCTTGAGCTGTGAAATCATAATGATAAAACGATATTTCACCTTGCCGTCCGATGAAAACGCTTCTGTCACGCCA
>NZ_JANYJC010000012.1 GCF_025361915.1 Chamaesiphon sp. GL140_3_metabinner_50 | reverse complement strand
GCGAGTAAAACGGCGGCTGAAAAAGCGGCTTCGGTATCGTATTGTTTATAAGCTTCTTCGACGAATAGCGGCAAACTTTGAGTCGTATTGGCGACATTTCCAGAGACTACCGAGACAGCTCCAAATTCGCCCATTGCGCGGGCATTTGTGAGCAATACGCCATACATCAAACCCCAGCGAATATTTGGTAGCGTTACTCTCCAGAAAATCTGCCAATCGCTTGCGCCTAGAGTTCTGGCGGCTTCTTCTTGATCGGTACCAGCTTCTTCTAAAACCGGAATTACCTCTCGCACCACAAATGGCATACTCACAAAAGCCGTCGCAATTGCCATGCCTGGAAACGCAAACACGATATCGATGCCGCGATCTTGCAACCAGCCGCCAAACCAGCCCTGACGACCATAGAGTAACATAATCATTAAACCAGCAACGACTGGAGAAATCGATAGTGGGAGGTCGATAATACTTAATAATAAAGTACGTCCGGGAAATTGATGCCGTGCGATCGACCACGCGGCACACAATCCAAAGATTGTATTAATGGGGACGGTAATTAAAGCCAGTAATAGCGTGATTCTCACCGCACTCAGAAAATCTGGATTGGTTAAATTAGCTAAAAATGGATCGATTCCCTTGTGAAATGCTTGATAAAAAACATTAATTGCCGGAATATAAACAATCAGACTAATATAAGCTAGCGATAAGCCAATTAAAATAATTGGAATCAAATTAAGCTGCTTGCGATCGGGGCCTTGCCGTACTAGAGCATTATCGGGAATATTATTAGTCTTCATACCGCTGTCCCCATGCTTGTAAAATATTAATACCCAGCAATATTACTAGCGAAATTCCGAGTAAGATTACACCAATTGTCGTCGCCCCAGCATAGTCATATTGCTCTAATCTTTGGAAGACTAAAACAGGCGCGATTAAATCTTTAAATGGTGTATTAGATGCAATAATTACCGTCGAGCCATATTCGCCCACCGCCCGCGAAAAACCTAACGCCATCCCCGTCAAAATTGATGGCAATAATGGCGGCAAAATTACTTGTCGAAAAGTTTGCCAGTCCGATGCACCCAAACACCAGGCGGCTTCCTCGATATCTCGTTCCATTTCAATTAGTACGGGTTGAACTGTACGGACGATAAATGGCAGCGAGATGAATAACATCGCCATCCCTACCCCCCAGCGCGTGAAGGCAATTTTGACCCCAAATGGCGCGAATAAACTGCCAATCCAGCCATTATCGCTGTAGACTGTTGCCAAAGTCAGCCCCGCCACTGCTGTCGGTAGGGCAAATGGCAGATCGATCGAAGCATCGACAATCCGTTTACCAGGAAAATCATACCGCACCATCACCCACGCGATCGCGGTGCCAAACAAACCATTAATTAATGAGGCAATCAACGAAGTCGTAAAAGTAACATCATAAGTCGATAACGCGATCGGACTTGTTGCTACGTCCCAAAACTTAGCCCAGCCATCGCTACCCGCTTTGGCGAACATTGCCCCCAAGGGCAGAAATAACATCGCACTCAGATAAAACCAAGTAAATCGCCAAGTCCACGATAGATTGCGGATCCGATCGAACCACTGTCGCCAAGCGGGTTTTGGTTTGACAATCCGGGCTGGAATAACGTTGCTCATAGGGGAGTTATAAGTTGGCGGTGGCTTTATCGCCACAATAAAGAGAAATCAACGATATTTAGAGCGGAATATTGCCTAAACCCGAACATTATCTTAACAATATCCATAATCTCGGTCAAACGGTAACCCATGCGACCAAATTACAGAATAATTGCTTAAATTTCATAGTGCCAGAACGGATCGCGATCTAGTGAAATAATAAAATGACGCTGATGTCGGTGAATAATGCCGCGCTCGACCAAAGATCCCACGATCCTAGTCGCGATCTATGCAACAGCCAAATCGCCGGGTTGCCAGTTTTGTTGAAGTCGCTGGATATGTGCTTGGAGCTGATGACGGTAATCAGTGGGTAAATTACAGGTAGCTGCACCACGCATCACCACTCCTGCATACCAATCATTCGGCGGGTGTTCAGTTGCCAATTTATTGACGACTACATAAGTCTTCACCTGTAAATAATGCCGATCTTGACACTGCACATCTACCAATTCATGGCGATAGCCACCTTGGGGCACATGTTCGCGCAGATCCAAAGCCGGAATTAGTCTAGCAGGCAATCGATATAAGACTCCGTGAACTGTTGAATCGCGATCGGGTACGATATCTAAGACCCCACAGTTACGATGCTGGGCATAATAATAAAAGCCAACTCGATAACCTGTCAGTGTTGCCGTCCCAACAATATAAGGCTCGACTGCTTCTTGCAATGTGCGCTGCAAATCTACAGGACACATGCAAGATCCATAGGCAAAGTAATCGCAAAATTCTGGTTCCCTATTTATCATGATGGCGATCGAATTTGAAATTAATTACTCAATATTTTCTAACAATAATGGCACCGAACCATGATAAAAAATTTCCACCCCTAGCTCCTGGAGATCTTTGAGCGCATTTTTGACATCTTGGGAATTGCCTTCCAACGTGAGGCTGAACCACCCACCACCTGTGGCTTTTCGGTCTAATACGGCTGCTTTAAAATTGACAATTAGATTGTAACTAGCGATGAGTTTAGCTAAGACTGGCTGCTGATGTAGTTGCTGGGGGATATTGATATCGATCGACTGTAAGACTTTTACTTGAGATTCGGTCAAGGATAGATAAGTCATTGGAAATTACCTCTTCGATTGTAATAGTTAGAGAGTTTGTAAACACTGAAAATAGACTATTTGAAGAAGATCGAAGCTAGATTTTAGTCGATCGATTGATAACTAAAGTGAAATTCATCATGCAACTTCTTTGGAGATTCATTACTAACTTGAGTAAAGTAACGCAGAGCTTTGAGATCTAGTGATGCGGATAAACTAAACCAATGTCTAATTCCCGCAGGCACTTTGATATACTCCTGTGCTTGCAATATCAGTTCGATCCGATAGCCATCGGGATGTAAAAATCCGAGTATACATTCTCCCGATAGCAGATATAGCACTTGGTCTTCTGTGTGAACATGGGGACGACTACCACTGGTACAAGCTTGACGATGCGACATTGGCAACTAACAGATCGCAGTGGGTACAATTGCCAAAGTATTTCAGCTTCGTCGCTTGAGGACGGAGTGATTGCAAAATTTCTTGTTTCTGAGCGAGATCGAGCACATCTAGCTGAAATAGTGCTTGCAGCGATTGACTCTGCTGCGGTTGAGATAAGTACCGATCCAATGGCAGTTGTCCGATCTCAATCTGTAAGGCACTTAGTTGATGTTCGATTTGGCTGCTTTGAGTATAGGTAGCACCATTTTCGATCTGTAAAATAGCCATATTGTCCTTGTTCGGGTGTGGATTATTGCCAGTACGAAAAAATTTACGGTAAGTTTATGGAGTTACAGTAGATTCATTTGCTATCTTAGCATGACCTATGCTAATGTCGATCTAAATAATAACGGTAAATAGATAGGAAAATAGTAGTAGTCGATCGAAACACCATCATCACAAGTAATAAATTCTTATGGTTACAAGAGTCACAACTAGAGAAAGTCGTCAGTTACAAAGTAATAGTTTAGACTCAGCAGTTAACCAGCCTCAGCCGCTCCAAAGCGTATCGGTTGATTCGGCACGGAATGAAGAAGAACCCCGCGAATACGAACTGAGCATCGCTCAAAGTGTCTTGCGCGTACACACGCGAGTGACAGATATCTATAACGAACCGATCGATCGGTTGCGCGAACAACTACGCTTGACGATCGAAGGCTTGAAAGAACAGCAGGAATGGGAAATTATCAACAATCCTCACTATGGATTATTGAACAATGTCTCGCCCTTAATGCGCGTCAAACCCCGCTACGGCCCACCTACACCCGACGATTTGGATGAAATGATTTCCCGCGTCTGGAAAAAGCCCGCCTTCTTCCTCGCCCATCCTCGCGCGATCGCAGCAATCGGACGAGAATGCACCCGCCGAGGCGTTCCTCCCGCAACTGTCAATCTATTTGGAGCCACCTTCTTGACTTGGCGCGGTTTACCGATCGTTCCCTGCGACAAATTGGAAGTCAAAAATCGCAACGGTAATCCCTACGGAACGGGAACGACAAATATTCTCCTGGTAAGAGTGGGTGAAGAAAATCAAGGCGTTGTCGGCTTACATCAAATCGGCATTCAAGGCGAAAAAATGCCCAGTCTGTCAGTACGGTTTATGGGAATCGATGTCCAAGCACTCGCATCTTATTTATTAACGCTCTACTTCTCTTGCGCTGTACTGACTGATGATGCCCTAGCTGTCTTAGAAAATGTCGAAGTAGGCTACTACCATGACTACCAATATGTCCAATTCTAATCATTCTAATGGCAATAACGGGCATCACCCATCACCAGGGGTGACGGCAGTAGATCCGAGCATCGTTCAAGCGATGGCAAATCAATTTTATACTGCCCTGCCAACCGATCGAGTTGGAACGCCAACAGCCGATAGTTTTGGCACGGTGCCCCAACCCAGTAGTCAGATTCCGACAAATAATGGTTTCGGCTCAGTTCCTCAGCCCAGCAGTCAGATCCCGACAAATGGTTTTGGTGCAGTGCCCCAACCGAGCAGTCAGATTCCGACGAATAATGGCGTAGCCTTACTGGGAAATACTCCAACCCCTGCGAGTATTCCTAGTCTGAGTAACGATCCTTTAACCGCGATCGCTCAACAGCTTTACTCTCAGATGCGCGGGAGTGTCGATCCTCAGTTACAACAGGCGTTAGCAGGGTTAACACCCAGCCTGACACCACCGAGTAATCTGACTACTCCATCGAAATTCCCAACGGCGACTACACCGCCGAGTAATTTTGCTACTCCATCAGCGTCGAGCAATGGAGCAGGCATTCCGACAGGGAATTTACCGAGCGATCGATTTGACATCGATGCCATTAGCCGACTCGCGCGAGATCTTGCTGGGCAAATTCCGGCTATTTCCAAAATTCCTAGTCCAGTCGGATCGATCGATGCTCCACATCCTCAAGCCCTAGTACCAGGGAGTGAAGCAGAAGTGCAACGGGGTATAGAATCGGCAACACCAGCATCATTGCGTTCACGCAGTGTCTGTGAAGCAGAATCGCCAACAGAGAAAAGCTTCAACTTTAATTCTACGGGCGAACCCTTTGATGTCCACGTCATTCGGCGTGATTTCCCGATCCTACATCAACAGGTGAACGGTCGTCCGTTGATTTGGATGGATAACGCCGCCACCACCCAAAAGCCCCAAAGTGTCATTGATAGTCTATCTTGCTTCTACGAGCGCGACAACTCGAATATTCACCGCGCCGCTCACACCCTCGCCGCTCGTGCTACCGATGCCTACGAGGGCGCGAGAGAAAAAGTACAGCGATTTTTGGGGGCTGGTAATGCCTCAGAAATCATCTTTTTACGGGGTACAACCGAGGCGATTAATTTAGTCGCGAATACGTTTGGGCGGAAGTATATTCGGGCAGGGGATGAGATTATCCTCTCTACCCTCGAACATCATGCGAATATTGTCCCTTGGCAGATGTTAGCACAAGCAACGGGGGCGGTAATTAAAGTGATTCCGATTAACGATCGGGGTGAAATTAACATGGGGGAATATACTCGCCTGTTAAATTCGCGCACGCGGATTGTCTCGATTACCCAAGTTTCCAATTCCCTGGGAACAGTCGTCCCCGTCGCGGAAATGACGCACCTCGCCCACCGACATGGAGCGCGGGTACTGGTAGATGGTGCCCAAGCAGTTTCCCACATGCCGATCGATGTTCAGGCGATCGGGTGCGATTTTTATGTGTTCTCTGGGCATAAACTCTTTGCCCCCAGTGGGATTGGTGCCCTGTATGCCAAACAGGAATTACTCGAAGATCTACCCCCGTGGCAAGGTGGCGGCAGCATGATTCGTCATGTCACCTTCGAGGAAACCATCTACAGCGATCCGCCTGCAAAATTTGAAGCAGGAACGCCGAATATCGCCGATGCCGTGGGATTGGGTACCGCGATCGACTATGTTACGCGGTTGGGGATGTCCAATATCGAACGGTACGAACATGAAATCACTGCCTACGCCACCGAGCGATTGGCGGGGATTCCAGGGTTGCGCCCGATCGGTACTGCCCTGAATAAGGTGAGCGTCCTCTCATTTATTTTGGACGATATTCCCACCGAGCAAGTCGGGCAAATGTTGGCACAGGAGGGGATTGCCGTTCGCGCTGGGCATCACTGCGCTCAACCGAGTCTCAGACATTTTGGTTTAGCCACCACAGTCCGCCCGTCGCTGGCTTTTTACAATACCCGTGCGGAGATTGACAGGTTGGTGGAGGTAATTAAAAGCGTCCGTCATCGATGAAAAGCGATCGATAGATATTGGTGAGGTAATTAAAAATATCCGTCATCGATGATTGCGATCGACAGATATTGGTGAGGATGGGCGGGTTTATGCTAATCAACGTCGAGGTTACTGTTTGATATTGAACGAACCCGCCCTATCCCACTAGAAGATGTCAAATGGGTTCTATATTTTTAACCCTCGTAGCGGCTAACGCACCCTATCTATTATAAAAAAATAAATTTTAATTTATTCTTTAACTTCTAATTGACACTTATGAATAACAATCACTCCTTAACAGAAACGCATCAACATTTTCAAACATCTCCAACTTCTATCTCCCTCGAAAACATTCAACCTAGACCGCCTGCGAACCCGATCGAAGTCGCGATCGCCGATTGGCAAATCATTAAAAAGCACGATCCAGCCGCCCGAAATTGGTTGGAAATCCTGTTTTGCTATCCTGGTTGGCAAGCCATATCTTGTCATCGATTCGTCCATTGGTTATATCGATTAAGGTTGCCATTTATCCCCCGATTTATTGCGAGTTTAAATCGATTTTTTACGGGAATTGAAATTCATCCTGGTGCGACAATTGGCAAAGGGCTATTTATCGACCACGGTACGGGAGTAGTAATTGGGGAAACTGCGATTCTTGGCGATGGGGTGATAATCTATCAAGGTGTAACCCTCGGCGGTACGGGCAAAGAGACGGGCAAACGCCATCCAACGCTGGGAAATAATGTTTTAGTGGGCGCGGGTGCCAAGATTTTAGGCAATATTAATATCGGCGATAACGTCAGAATTGGTGCGGGTTCGGTTGTATTAAGAAATGTCCCTAGCGATTGCACTGTCGTCGGTATTCCAGGGCGAATCATTCGCAATGGGACTCGATCGATCGATCCAGCCCAAAATTGGGAGTATTTACCAGATATCGAAGCTGAAGTTATTAGTAAGTTATTCGATCGGATTAAGGGTTTAGAACAGCAAGTTCAATCTCTTGCGGCTCAACTGCATCCCGCGATCGAAGGGGAGATAAAGGTGCCAACTCAAGCTGTAAATAAAACAGATAAAGAGATCGAAGATTTTCTTTATGGTGCAGGAATTTAACAAGTGATAATAAATGGTGAGAAAGTAACAAGCTAACTTACCATTTTGATTCATGTCGATCGTTTTGATAAATAACCATAACTCAGCGATCCAAATATCGTTGCCAACACGAATAAAACCGGATTCCAACTGCCAAGAATTAGCCCAGTAATCGCTGGCCCTGGGCAGTATCCAGATAGCCCCCAACCGATCCCAAAAATAGCTGCACCTAATACTAGTGGCACATCGATATTTTGTTGTTTGGGCAAGTAAAATTTCTCCTCATAGACTGGTTTAGGTAGACGCAAAACAAACCGAAAGGCAATTACAGTAACACCCACAGCCCCACCCAATACAAATAATAGTGTCGCATCCCAATTACCCGTGACATCCAGAAATCCCAACACGCACGATCGATCGACCATCTGAGACAAACTCAAACCCAGACCGAATAATAGTCCCGCAATTACAGCTACCAAATTTTGTTTCATCGATCGCACCTCACTTCAACAGATGACGGGTAACAAAAACGGTAATCATCGCCGTTCCCAAAAATGTAATCACAGCAACCAGAGATCGCCATGAGAGCCTACCCAGTCCACAGACTCCATGACCGCTCGTACAACCATTACCCATCCGCGTCCCAAACCCGACCAGCAAACCGCCAATCAGCATTATCCAGGGCGTAAATTCAGCTTGAGGAATTGACTCCGGTGCGATGATTTAATTATTTTAATCGATCGCCGATGACGATCGATTAAAATAACAGTATCCCTACCGAATTACAGTAATATCATTATTTTAGCCCTAATCAAAATTTAGGAAAACTCGAATAACTATGAAGATTGCCAATAATATTACAGAATTAATCGGTAAAACGCCACTGGTACGACTCAATCGCATTCCCCAGGCAGAAGGCTGTGTGGCGGAAATTTTAGTCAAATTGGAAGGGATGAATCCCGCCGCCTCAGTCAAAGATCGGATTGGGGCAAGCATGATTGCCGCCGCAGAAGCCGCAGGGCAGATCGAACCGGGCAAAAGCATCATCGTCGAACCAACTTCTGGGAATACCGGAATTGCCCTGGCAATGGTGGCAGCAGCTAAGGGTTATCGCCCGATCCTGACGATGCCCGAAACTATGAGCCTAGAACGTCGCGCCATGCTCAAAGCCTACGGCGCACAGTTGGAATTAACTCCAAGGATTGAAGGGATGAAGGGGGCGATTCGTCGCGCTGAGGAGATCGTCGCGGGATTGCCCAATGCTTTTATGCCTCAGCAATTTAACAATCCTGCCAATCCTAAAATTCACCGCGAAACTACCGCTGAAGAATTGTGGGCAGATACCGATGGCGCGATCGATATTATCGTTGGCGGAGTCGGTACTGGCGGTACGATTACTGGGATTGCTGAAGTTATCAAGTCCCGCAAACCGAGTTTTAAAGTTGTGGCTGTCGAACCGATAAATAGTCATGTCTTGTCTGGGGGCAAACCAGGAGCGCACAAAATTCAAGGGATTGGGGCGGGATTCGTACCACAAGTACTGCGGACAGATCCGATCGATGAGGTAATTCAGGTGACAGATGATGAAAGCATTAACTTTGGTCGTCGGTTAGCCAGAGAAGAGGGGATACTGTCGGGGATTTCGTCGGGAGCGGCTTTGTGGGCAGCGATTCAACTTGGCAAACGCCCTGAGAATGCTGATAAGCTAATTGTAGTCTACAACTCCCAATCATTTTAAAAATCAGTTTTGGGTTTATCGCCGGAATCTTTATTGGTATATTCAGCAGTATGCTCGGCGTTGCAGGTGGTGAGTTGATTATTCCCACTATTATTTTATTGTTTGCGGTTGATATTAAATTAGCAGGAAGTTTAAGTCTTGCAATTAGTATGCCAACAATTATGATGGGTCTATTCAAATACAAAAACCAGCAAAGACTCAACCAAGTCAAATTAGAGCGAGGGTTCATCGGTTGGATGGCATCTGGCTCGATTTTGGGTGCATTTATTGGCAGTAGGCTGTTAGGATATGTATCGAGTTCGCCGCTGTACTCGATCTTGGGTACAATTTTGTTGTTGTCAGCATTGAAATTAGCAAGGCACAAGCCAGCCACATTAGATTAGACCGTGCTTCGACAAAGCTCAAGGCTGGCGAGTCCCTAATCATCCACAGCTACCATTACATCGCTAGATTTAATCGTCACATAAGCATGTCTGCCTGCTGTCAATTGCAATGCCTCGGCTGAAGACCGAGTAATCGTAGACACCGCCTCAACATTTGGGGCAATTTCCAGCAAAATCTCCGCGCTAATACTCCCCAATTTTACCTGTCTGACGATCGCCGGAAACACATTCCTAGCACTGACACGCATCGCTCGAATTTCCAAACCC
>NZ_JANYJC010000374.1 GCF_025361915.1 Chamaesiphon sp. GL140_3_metabinner_50 | reverse complement strand
TTGCTGGTGGCGCGCTCACACCCGCCAGATTCAGCCACATTCCCATAAGTCCAGAAGAAACTAATTGCAGCATATTAAAACAGTTGACTCTCAACTATCTATATTGCCATCTTGTGATGTCATTGCGGTCGCTTTTGGTGTGGATCGATCGCATTCGCCATATCGGTTAGAACACAAACTCGACTTTTTGGAAAAGTCGGGTTTGTGTTCTAACAATTTTCAATTTTAGTAATACCTAAATTTTCTCGAATAAATCTAGTCGATATTGAGGATTCGTGAGGCTGGTGAGATGTTTTAAGCGATGCGACTGACTAGTTGTTAACGCTATAAAAGCATCATGTACCTCATCGCCAGTCAGTGGTAATATTCTTGCATCGGCAATCCAATGAACTATTAATAAATGTCCTGAAGATTGCAATCGATCGAGCATTAAATTTTGAGCTATTCTGAGATCTTCCCAGCACCAATAATAGCCAACTTCCGATAAGACGATCAGATCGAAATCGGTAGGAGAAAATTGCTGAGGTACCGACATGAGTTGAAAATCGATATTATCCCGATGCGCGCAGCGAGTTATTGCCTGCTCTTGGGCGATCGTCGAGACATCTACAGATAACAACTTTTGACATTTACTAGCTAATTGCTCGGTTAAAATGCCGATCGAACCGCCGATTTCAAAGCCCGACTGATAGCGATCGCGAGGTAAAGCCGCCATCGTCGCAGCATATTTTTGAGCCTCATATTCACTAGTTGCAAACTGCCACGGATCGGGATCTTTTTGATATAGAGCCTCGAAAAAGTCTGTAGTTAACGATTGCGATTTAGCTGGATTCATATAACTTCCTCAAAATAAACTTCCCACGGACGGGTAAAATTAGTCAACATTTCGGCACTCAAACAAAATCCGTCGGGGTCGTCATCGATTAGTTGACCTAGTTGCGATCGGTAGACAGCGATCGCCTGAATTTTCTGAGCTAATACCGATTGAATATCCAGCCGCCAACCATTAATTCGACTCAGATTTGAGACTGCTTTTTGCTGTCGGGTATCCCAGTCCCAAATTGGATATTCAATAATCTGGGGTGTAATGCCCAAACTTAAAACTGCGGCTTGAATCAATTGCCAACTGGCTCGATGATCGGCATGAGGATCGCATCGCCACGGGAGAAAAATTGTATCGGGTAAAGTCGCTTGTAAATAGTTGCGACACAGAGCTTTTGCTTGGTGGAAAGTGGGCGAAGTTATGGTCGGTACCGCGCCATCTTTGAGCTGTAAAAATGAGATCGCATTCGGTTCAACGCCTAAGATGCCGAGTGCGGCAATCGTTTCTTGCGATCGAATCGATTGGAGCAAGGGGGCTGGATATTTTTGGGAATTAGGGTGAGAACCAGTACCATCGCTGATGACTAAGACTTTGACTCGATAACCTTTGTCGCATAGTAAGGCGATCGCCCCACCGCAGCCTAGTGTCTCATCATCGGGATGGGGCGCAACAATAACGACTCGCTGCCGATCGATCGCGCTCAAATCTCGCAGGGGTAAGGTTTCTGGGCTAGACAATAGCAACCCTGCATCGTCCGCATGGCTCTTGGGGATCGGCAATTGATGAATTACCCCGAATTGAGGACTCAGGCGCATTTGATTAAATCGTTGGCGTAGCCTCTCAGAATGAGAATCGTCATCAGGCGGCTCGTCGGTACTAGAACTCGCGGGTGAATCTTTCATTGTTCCAGAGTGAATCGGTGACGGGGGTTTGGAGTGCATACCGCCCAATATTGGCGATCGAAGCATCAAAAGCGGGTTGACGCAGGTAGAGAGTCAAATCGCGAATAATCCGCTCCAGCGGGTGTGGGGGCAATAATCCGCGCGTACCGACAGATCGAGCTGTGAGTTGGATCGTATCCAGACAAATTTGTTCGATCGCCGTCCGCACCATATTGGCGTAGGCGACTAGAGCTGTAGCCTGGGGATGTGCGATCGCCGGATCGCCTGCAAAGATCGGGTGATAGCGTTCGATTTGGGTGGCGGCTCCTTGGAGCCATAGCTGTCCGCTTTCGATCGCGATCGCCATTTGCCCAAACCGTTCTTCTTGATAAGGATCTTTAGTTCGATCGATCTCTTGCAAAAATTGTCGCGCCGCATCAAATAAAGCTGCCGCACCACCAAGCTGAACGGCGGCAAATCTGACCACCCCAGCACTCAACCACGGCTGTTGATAATACTGCCCCGGCTGCCCGATTAGTGCGCTCTCATCAACAATAACGCCCGTAAAATCTACCTTATAACTCGCAGTCGCCCGCATTCCCGCAGGTTGCCACCAGCTCGGATCGGCGATCGTCTCCACCTCATCCATCGGGACGATACACAGTTGCCACTCCCCACTAGGCAGCATCCCACCAATAAATGGTCGATCGACACAGCCACACCCCGTTGCGAAGGTTTTGGCACCTTCTAGGCGATATTTACCCCCACCCAGCGGCATTATCTTCACACCATCATCGGCTTCGGCATTCCAAACGCCGAAAATTTTGTGACGATCGCACACATCTGCCGAATATGTTTCAATCTGGGCGGGGGTACCAAAAGTCTGAAGCAGTTGCAACGCATTGACATGACCTTCATAAATCCGTCCCACCGCCAAATTGGCACGCCCGATCGCCTGTAAGATCGTTAGCAATTCCCCGATCGAATTCGCATCGATACCTAGCCCCAATCCACCCAATTCTCGCCGGAGGGGTGCTGTTAGTAAACCCGCTTTGGCAATTAACTCAAATTCTCGTTCTGGAAAGGCACCATTTCGATCGATCTGGGCGGCATTTAGACTACAAAATTTGGCGACTTCATGTGTCTGGGCGATCGCCTCGATGATTTCGAGTTGGTACGCTGCCAATTTAGCAGCTAAAAATGATGGTGCGGCTACAGGTGTGACGGTCAAAACTTTCTCCTTGGCTGGTATCGATCTTACAAGTCATTACTTTATATATTTATCAGTAATTACCAGATTTTTGGCTCTATCTAATGAGATAGTTGTGGCATTCGAGGAGGTTAACTTTTGTGAGTTGGTGCGATGTAACCATGCTCTACCGAATCTCGCTTGCGAAACCGCGATTTGCCAGCAGCGGCGGTGGTTTTTACCAGAATATAGAGAATCGGCACCAAAAATAGACTCAAGAAAGTTGCTAAAAACAACCCACCAAACAATGCCGTTCCTAACGACCACCGACTGCTAGCCCCGGCACCCTCGGATAGTACCAAGGGTAAAAAGCCCAGCAACGCCGCAAAAGAAGTCATCAAAATCGGTCGCAACCGTTCTTCCCCAGCTTTGACGGCGGCGCGGGTGTAGCTCATCCCTTGCTGCGTGAGTTGGTTGGCAAATTCGACTACCAAGATCGCATTCTTGGCGGCTAACCCGATGAGGGTCACTAAACCCACCTGACAGTAAATATCATCCACCACTTTGGGGAACAGACTATCTGCCATAAAGATGTTGGTGCGAATCCAAATCGCCGTCATTGCGCCTAAAATTGCCAGAGGGACAGTCAGGAGGATAATCAGCGGGTCGGTATAGCTCTCGTATTGTGCTGCTAACACTAGAAATACAATCACGATTGCCAGCCCGAAAATTAAGCCTGTCGCGCCGCCGGAGGATTTCTCTTGGAGATAAGTCCCCGTCCATTCATACCCAAATCCTTGGGGTAAGGTGGTTTTGGCGAGTTGTTCCATCGCTTGAATTGCTTGCCCCGAACTGGCACCTGGAGCGGGACTGCCCTGGACTTTAATCGCTCGGTATAAGTTATAGTGCGAGATGGTTTTTGGCCCGACGAAGGGGGTAATCGTCACGAGGCTGCTCAAGGGAATCATGGTGTTGGTGGTGGTGCCGCCAACGGTGACGTTATTCGATCTCACGTATAATTTACCAATATCGTCGGGATTAGCGCGAAACTTGCCATCGGCTTGGAGATAGACGCGATACTGGCGTTGTCCTTGGACGAAGTTGTTGACATATTGCGAACCGAGATAAGTTTGCAAGGTGCCGAAAATTTGGTTGACATCGACATTTAGAGCTTTAGCCTGGTTGCGATTGACTTGGATGTCAAATTGGGGTGTATTGGCAGTGAACTGAGTAAAGACACGTTGGAGCGAGGGATTTTTGTTGGCTGCGGCAATGAAATTTTGGGTAGTTGCGACCAAAGTTTCGATCGGAGCTGTCCCAGTCCGATCTTGAATTAGGAACTCAAACCCGCCAGTACTACTCAATCCGCGTACTGGCGGTGCATTTACCGCCAAAACTCTGGCTTCGGTAATACCCGCAAGCTTTTTATTAAGATTACCGAGCAAACCATACACCGACTGAGTTTCCAGCGTGCGTTCCTTCCACGATTTAAGGCTGACAAATCCTAGTCCCACGTTAGATGCACCACCATCAAACCCAAAACCACTAATCAAAAACGTCGCTCTGACTTCTGGAATTACTGCGACTTCCTTGGCAACTCGATCTAAAATTCCGGTAGTATATTGTAATGACACTCCATCGGGAGCTTGGGCAATTACAAAAAAGTAACCCTGATCTTCTTCAGGAATAAAACCCGTCGGGATCAGCCTGTACATAAAACCCGTGGCAATTAAACCCGCAATAAACACGCCTACCACCAGCAATTTAGCCCCTGTCAGGAAGCTCACAAAGCCGACATATTTGCGGGTAGACCAACTAAATCCTTGATTGAACTTACCAAAAAACCAGCCGACAGGCCCCCGTGCAGGGCGATTGGGACGCATAATTAAAGCGGCGATACTCGGTGAAAAAGTGAGCGCATTAAAAGCCGAAATCGCGATCGAACATGCCACCGTGAGGGCAAACTGTCTGAAGACAATCCCACTCGTACCCGGAATAAACGCCACTGGGATAAACACCGCCATCAATACCAATGATGTCGCCACAATCGCCCCCGTCAGCTCGTGCATCGCCTCAATCGCTGCCTCCAAGGGTCTCATCCCTTGTTCCAACTTCACGGCTACTGCCTCTACCACAATAATCGCATCATCGACCACAATCCCGATCGCCAGCACGAACCCAAATAATGTCAGCGTATTAATCTGAAACCCTAATACCAGTAAAGCCGCACACGTCCCAATTAGCGATACCGGAATTGCGATCGTCGGAATAATTGTCGTGCGCCAGTCTTGCAAGAAGATAAAAATCACCAATACCACCAACACGATCGCTTCTGCTAAAGTGTGTAGCACCTCTTCGAGCGAAATTTCTACAAACGGAGTCGTATCGAAAGCGACTTCAGCTCTGAGTCCTGGCGGAAAACTCCTAGACAAGGTTTCGATCTGCGCTTCCACCGCCTGCGCCACCTTCAATGCATTACTCCCAGGCAATTGATAAACCCCCAAACCTACCGCTGCCTTGGGCTGTTGCCCTGGTAACGTAAATTTAGCATTAGAATTATAGTTTTCTGCCCCTAACTCGACCCGACCCACATCTGAGAGCTTAATTAACGAGCCACCCGTGCCAACTTTTAGCACCAAATTCTCAAATTCCGAGACATCTTTGAGCCGACTAGTCGCCCGTAATGAAAATTCATAACTTTGATTACTAGGTGCGGGTTCTTTCCCAATTGCCCCCGCACCGACTTGAATATTTTGCTCTTGCAAAGCAGTAGTAATATCTTGCGGTGTCAACCGATTTTGGGCCAATTTATTCGGATCGAGCCACAATCGCATCGCATATTTACGTTCCCCAAAAAGCCGCACGCTGCCAACTCCGGGGATGCGCTTAACTAGATCGAGTACATACAAATCGACATAGTTGCTCAAGAAAATATTATCGTATTCGGCATTATCCGCAAAAAAACCATACACCAGTAATAAACTAGTAGAGGCGGTCTCAACAGTTACCCCCGTCCGCTGTACTGTATCCGGTAACTGCGGTGCAGCTAAAGCCTGCTTATTCTGAACGTTGACTTGGGCAATGTCTGGATTGATATTTGTGGGGAAAGAAACGGTAATGTTACTGAAACCATCATTACCCGTATTAGAAGAGATATACGATACATCTTTAACACCATTAATTTGACGTTCGATAATATTGGTGACGGTATTTTCTGTCGTCTGAGCATCTGCACCAGTATTACTCGCAGTAACATTTATTTGCACCGGAGCCAAATCTGGCAACTGCGAAATCGGCAAGAGCGGCATTGCAATACTTCCCAACAGCAGGATAATAAATGTACAAACCGTAGTCAAAACTGGCCGTTTGATAAATGTATTTACAAACATTGGTTAGGTGTTAGGTGTTAGGTGTTAGGTATTAGGTGTTCCCCTGTCAATGCGAGTATCATCTTACTTTTTACTCCTTACTTCTTACTTCTTACTCTCATTAGGGGGCCAACGGATCGTTAACCACGTCAGCTAAATCGGCAGATTCGAGCAGACTTCGCCACTGCGATGTCACTTGTGGATTGTTGGGTTGGAGACGGTGTAAATTGGCTAGAATCGTTAATGCATCTTGCCAAATTTCGGCTTCAGCGTAAATTTCGGGCACTTGCGGGCGGTTAGACGATCGATCTTGAAGTGAAGTTTTCTGTAGCTTGGCACTAAGCTCGGCATCGGGGGCGACTCGCCGAATCATTCCCGTCGTGCGGAAATAGGCTGACTCTGCCTCATTATTGCAGGGGAGAGTCGCCGACCATTGATAATCTCGATCGAGCGTCAATGGTGCTGAGTTTGCAGTCGATGGTAAACTAATTGCGACGATCTGACGCTTGCCGACGATTGGCAATTTTGTTTGATACACGATCGTCCCTTCATACTTTAACGTAAATTCCAGCGGAGCATTATTGGGCAATCGAGCTGGCACCCTGAAAAATAACGTAGGATAGCCCTGTGTGGTCATTGAAATGCTATCTGGAGGCACTAGTGCCAGCAGAGGATCTCGCGGACAATTTCCCCGCGTTGCAGCGGCTTCTCGACGCAGCGGACTGCCGACGGTGGGAACTTTATAGCGTTTTGCCGCCCACCGTGCGGGGATACCTTTGGCGATCGCGACAGGCGGTAGAATATTAGTAGTAACTAGGACTAATGCGATCGCCAGTCCCCAGCGAACATGGTAGAACATAAAAAATCTATCGAATTTGGCGATGGCAAGGCATTCAGCAACCACGCACCAGCGCAATTACAATCCGTCCGTTCGGACTTAGCTACCATATAGATGAATCAGTTCGATGGTTTGATGTTCCAACAATGTTGGGGTCGCGTTGGCGAAGCCTATCGGAACGATAATCGCCACACTCCCGTGGGAGTAAGATACACATCAATCGTCACGAACATCATGGGCAAGATCGGTTACGATCGAGATGAGATCGAATGCCTCAACCAAATAATTCCATTTAGTTTAGTAAACATATGTCTGAATCTTTAACACTCAATCCCGCCAATGTCGAAACCGTGCTCGATACCCTCAGACCTTACCTGATGGCCGACGGTGGTAATGTAGAATTGGTAGATATCGACGGCCCGATCGTCAAGCTTCGGCTCCAAGGTGCTTGTGGATCTTGCCCTAGTTCGACAATGACGCTCAAAATGGGCATCGAACGGAAACTATGCGATATGATTCCCGAAATTTCTGGTGTAGAACAAGTTTTCTAACTAATCTGGGATGGGGGTAATCTAAATGTTTTAAATTGACTTTTTACCATTGCCCCTGTCCCTAATATTAGTAATCATTCAACCCTCGGCAATCTTACGTTTTGCTTGTTGCCAGAGCAGTTCTAATTCTGCAATCGAATAATCTGTCAATGGCCTGTCGATCTGTCGTTCCATTTGTTTAATGCGATCGACAAACCGCTGATTAGTACCGCTCAATCCCCGATCTGGATCGAGCTTGCACCACCGACCGAGATTGACGATCGTAAATAATAAGTCGCCTAATTCCGATTCTTGATGGGCAATATCTTCAGTCGCGAGTGCTGCTTTAAATTCGCCCAACTCTTCGGCAAACTTTTCCCACACCCCATCGATACTTTCCCATTCAAACCCCACCGTTGCAGCTCGATTAGATATTTTCATCGCCGCAGTTAGGGGCGGCATTTTTTCAGTATAACTACTTAATTTATCGCTGAGTAATTCGCTCGTGCGACCCTTTTCAATCGCTTTAATTTCTTCCCAATTAGCGCGAACTTCCGCAACATCAGCAACCCGAACATCACCGAACACATGTGGATGACGGCGGATTAACTTCGCACTGATACTCTGAGCCACATCTGCTAAGGTAAAAGCCCCCGCTTCGCTGGCTAATTGCGACTGCAATACTACTTGCAGCAATAAGTCTCCCAATTCTGACACGATCGCGTCTCGATCGCCACTGCGAATCGCGTGTACCGCCTCATAAGCCTCCTCAACGATATAAGGAGTCAAACTATCCGGTGTCTGCGCCAAATCCCAAGGACAACCCCCATCGGGATCTCGC
>NZ_JANYJC010000352.1 GCF_025361915.1 Chamaesiphon sp. GL140_3_metabinner_50 | reverse complement strand
AGGAACACGTAAGTCTTCTAGACGCAGTGCGCGGAGGGCTTTGAAACCAAATACGTTACCTACTAATGAGGTAAGCATGTTGGTAACGGAACCTTCTTCAAATAAATCTAAAGGATAGGCAATAAAGCAAAAATATTGATTATCTTCACCTTGAACTGGTTCGATGTGGTAACAACGACCTTTGTACCGATCCAAGTCGGTCAGCAAGTCAGTCCAAACCGTCGTCCAGGTACCTGTGGAAGACTCAGCAGCTACAGCAGCACCAGCTTCTTCTGCAGGAACTCCAGGTTGTGGAGTCATCCGGAAAGCTGCGAGTAAGTCTGTATCTTTGGGAGTATAGTCTGGCGTGTAGTAAGTTAGACGGTAGTCTTGTACTCCAGCCTTGTACCCAGATTTTGCCTGAGTTTGAGTTTGCGCGTAAGCCATAAATTTCCTAACCTTCAGGAACCAGTTGACGTGTCTTGTTAAAAATAACTATATCAGCAAGTGTATTAGTTTTGGTTCCGATCTTTTGACGATCGTCATAAGACTATTTTATATGAGTACCATCGAGGGGGGTCTATACAACCACAACGGTTGTGGCACCTTAAAAAAGCAGCCAGATGCTGAGTCTAACTGCCTAAAGTCAAAAATTGTAAAATATTATTTTTTGTAAACCTACCGCAATACTTTGAATGTACTTCAGCCGATTCGATCTGCCCTCATCGAGGAGTTTGGATCTAGACAGCTTTCTTAGGAGACAGAATCATCATCATATTTCGACCCTCTTTTTTAGGAAATTGCTGAACTTCGGCAATTTCCTTGAGGTCGTCTGCCATCTTTCTGAGCACTTTTTCGGCGAGATCGCTATGTTGGATCTCCCGACCGCGAAAGGTAATAGTTGCTTTGACTTTATCGCCAGATTTGATAAATCGATTGGCTTGACTGACCCGTACTTGGTAGTCATGTTCCTCGATCGTGTAGCGCATTTTGACTTCTTTGAGTTCGGCAGTATGTTGCTTCTTCTTCGCTTCGCGAGCTTTCTTTTCTAGCTCGAATTTATATTTCCCGTAGTCCATAATGCGGCACACGGGGGGGTCGGCTTTGTCGCTGACTAAGACGAGATCTAATCCGTTCTCGTCGGCGATGCCTTGGGCTTCTTGAGGCGTGAGGATCCCTAATTGCTCGCCATCGGTACCGATGACCCGAATTTGGGGGAACCGAATCCGTTCGTTAATTTGAGGAAGATCGCGGGTGCGTCTTTTCTCGATGATGGGTGATTTAATAGGAATGGTAGTTTCTGGTGGGTAGGTGGGTATGGTTATCCTCAGTTACAGCTACCTGTAAAATCGGTTTAAACTAAAATAATCTAAATTACTTAGCTTAGATACTCATATTTTACCCAGATTCTCGGCAATCTGGTCTAAAATTTAATATTTTTTAAGCTTAAAGTGACCCTTTTAAGGTAAAAGGGATTGACAGACGAGATCGGAGGTTGTATTTTGCAGACTTGGCATCAAAATATCGGCAATCAGCGGGACTGGGTATGGCGGGGCTGGCAGACTCGGTACACTTACCAGCGCGGTCGGGAGCGGGTAGACCGCGATCCGCCAATTTTGCTGATCCACGGCTTTGGTGCGTCGATCGGTCATTGGCAGCACAATTTAACAGTTTTGGCAGCAGATCGGACGGTTTACGGACTCGATCTCGTCGGTTGGGGCGGTTCGCGCAAGCCAAATATCGATTATGACATCGACTTGTGGGTCGAGCAGGTGCATGATTTTTGGCAGACATTCGTGGGTCGCCCGATGCTGTTGGTCGGTAATTCGATCGGTTCTTTAGTCGCGCTCGTTGCCGCCGCCAGATACCCACAAATGGCAGCAAGTCTAGTGATGGTCAGCTTACCAGATCTATCTGCCGAACAAGAACTAATTCCGCGATCGCTCCAACCGCTGGTAAATGGCATCAAACGGGCTATTTTTAATCCACCGTTCTTACATGGCTTATTTAGGCTCGTCAGCAAGCCCAAAGCCGCCAAAAAGTGGGCGCAAATTGCTTACGCCAATGCAGATCGTGTCACCGACGAATTGCTCGATATATTTTTGACCCCAGCGCAGGAAGCCGAGGCTCCGGCTGCATTTGTGAAGATTATGCAGGGGATGACCAGCAGCAATTTTTCGCCCAATATTCGCAAGCTGCTCCCACAAATGCAAATTCCCATGCTGTTATTGTGGGGCTGTGAAGATCGGATGATTCCATCTCAGACAGCTAACGTGTTGCTCAAACTGAACCCGTTACTCGAACTGGTTAAGCTCGAAGGAGCCGGACATTGCGCTCACGACGAAATGCCCGCGACAGTCAATCAGGCAATCCAGTTATGGATTGACACGCTAGCGAATGGATCGTTCCAATTAACCGCTGGGGTAGAGTCACAATCGGTACCGAATCCCCGCAGTGATGATTCAGCTTACGCTCTACCCCTGGGAGATGCTTAACCGACGGTAACTTCGTCGATACTGACATCTGTCGTACCAGACACACCACTAGCTAACTCAACCATCCGATCGAGAATTTCTTGGCTGGGAACGGAACCTTTTAAAACCACAGTACCACTGGTTTGGGCGACCCAGAGAGTTTCGACATCGGTGACCGATGCATCGTCATCAAAAGCGATCGCGACACGTTTTGCCAAGCCGCTTTGGTCGTATTCACCATTAACTCCCATGCGTTCTGGAGCTACTTCTACACCAGTGTCAGGATCTGCCTCAGCAGGTGCGGGATTGACTTCAGCATTGGCTGGTTTTTCCATACCGAAAATCTTTTTGAAGAAACCCATAGTTGCAATACTCCATCTAAAAAACAAATCCTATTCATTATGGGGGTTATTGTGACTAGCAGCGGCAGATGATTACAATTTTTTTAAGATTCTGACAATCGAAAATTGTGGGACAATATAACGCTGTGGCTAAATAGTAGCTAATAGTTAGGTTTTAGGTTTTAGTGAATAGTGGATAGTGAATAGTGAATAGTGTATTTTAGACGCTTGCGTCCTTTTGTCTCCTTTGTCTCCTAGTCCCCCAGTCCCCTAATTTAAGTGCGATGAAACATACTTTATCTGTTTTGGTTGAAGATGAAGCCGGAGTTTTGACTCGGATTGCGGGGCTATTTG
>NZ_JANYJC010000310.1 GCF_025361915.1 Chamaesiphon sp. GL140_3_metabinner_50 | reverse complement strand
TGGAACATCGGAATCTCTGGAGTTAGCTCTAGCATTGGACTCCAGGTGTGTCCGTAAGCAATAACTCGATCGAGATCTACTCGTGCAGGTTGGGTACTTCTAATTTCAGCATCGACTCGATCGCATTATAGGTCAATCGATGCGCGACTGCTTGAAGTTGGGGCGTGCCGTTGAGGTAACCAAAGTGGCTGTGCAACAAGGCTTCGCCGTGAGATTCCAACAGCTCAAACAGCTCTTTATTACCGACGACGGCAATCTTAATCAATTCTGCCATGCCGTTGCGGATTTGATCGATCGGTAACGTCTTCAGGAATGAGAAGTCCAGAATTACTTTCTGCGATGCGTGGTAAGCACCCAGACGGTTTTTGAGTTTACCATGATTGACCGCGACTTTGATTGCTACACTAGCATCGATCAACCCAATTAAAGATGTCGGTACGCGAATGTAGTTCGTCCGGCGGCGATAAGACGAGCAGGCAAATCCAGCCACATCAGTCGTCAATCCACCACCAACTACCAATACGGGTTCTTTCCGTACCAACCCAAAATCGACAAAGGCATCGATGACACTTTCAAAGGTTTTTAACGTCTTGTCAGGTTCTTTAATCGAGACTTGAAAGACTGTCAGATCGATATCGTAATGTTTGAAGTATGCTTGCATCCGATCGCCGTACAAACCATATACATTGCGATCTACAACCATCAAACATCGACCGAACTGACGATAACTATCGGCAATTTCTGGATTCTCAGTTTGAAACGCACCATCTACGTAGAGCAGACTAAAGTCAATTTTTTCGTATCCTTCGATATGAAAGGCACGATCTGTAGCTGTAAAAGTTGCCTTGATGTCGCCCATAAGATTTCTCTGTTGTTGTGCCATCAATAACTTAACGAATTTTTCATATTTATTCAACTGGATTTTATTTAGGTTCTATGCATTGAGTAGCTGCCGATCGTCAACCGCTCTTTTGTTAACACAAAATCAGTTTTTTTACATCTGCCTTATAGATGATTTAAAAAGAGCGAATTTTTTGGATTCGATCGCTTTTTTGTTGACGATCGTCGGTAAACTCGCTAAATTTAAATTAAATTTAAAGCACAAAGGTTATGTCTAGACCAGCATTAAATAAAGTCTACTCAGTGGCTATAGAGTTAAACCAGAGACAATGGATAAGCTCAGAAGCTCGGCAATTCAAGCTGGATACACTCATGGTAAAGGCGCGGCAATTGGAGAATTCTTGGATGCGATCGCCCAAATTAACCCTTTACTTTTGGCTGAACTTATCAAGCAAAAGATTGATGAATAGATGCGCTGAATTTATAATAAAACT
This sequence comes from Chamaesiphon sp. GL140_3_metabinner_50, assembly GCF_025361915.1. Taxonomy (GTDB): domain Bacteria; phylum Cyanobacteriota; class Cyanobacteriia; order Cyanobacteriales; family Chamaesiphonaceae; genus Chamaesiphon. The sequence goes on along the minus strand of NZ_JANYJC010000310.1, from coordinate 28,756 downwards.
ATGTCCATTCAATTAAATTAAAGCTATGTCAGAAAGTTGAGACTGATTGGAAAAAATTGTCGATTCCAATGCTAAAGCCATTCTTGCGTTATGGCAACCGTCAAGGCGATTAGGACAGTAATAGTGCTAGCTACAAACCCGACTTTTCCACTGTTTCAATCCCTGAAAGGGTTTGATGTCGATTTCGATCCTGCTAAGGAAATCATCGACAAGCACCGTCCTCATCGAAAGTTTCAATCCCTGAAAGGGTTTGATGTCGATTTCGATGGCGGGAAGCTAGAAGCCTCGATATATTTGGTTTTCAAGGTGCGAATGCGCGAACCTCGTAAATCATAGCATTCAAACGCAGGATCGGGTAAAAGCGACATTGCCCGATCGAGTCCAAAACCTCTTGCTGTTAAAGCTTTGAGCACTTGCGCGGATGAATATTCAACAAAAACCCTGGAAACCCTTGCCAAGTAAAGCATTCAGCGACATTTTCCCCAAACACATTTTCAACATCCACCCACCCGCGCATCAAGCGACGAATTTGATTCGATCTGGCAACCAGCGATTGGCTTCAAGCCTAATTAACTGCCGATCGAGTATGAGGGTAAAACTATTAATTAAGCACCTCGTCCAAAGCCCGATCGATTTGCGCGTATACCCAAGCTAATTCAGATTCAGGAATAGGGCGATGCTAAATATAGCACGTTATCCAATATATAAAGTAAGACACCATGCGCCATCGCATGGTGTCCGATTTTTCTTCCCACGTTATTAAGATACCCAGCTTTTTCGCAATTATTAATATCGATCGCTAAGATTATGCCGATCGCCCGTAAGTGTTAATGTAAGCGGTGAGATTATAAATTTACAGGTAGCTTAATTCCCCAGCCCCTGTAATTTACATAATATTTCCCGCTTTGAGGCGGACAGCCGATCGTATCGCATAATTGGTGGGTAAATTTTTCTTCCACCGCCCGTGCCGACTTTTCTAGCGGATTATCTTGATATGTTTGTCCGCCCCGATAATAACCCTTAAAATAATTTTCCCCAAACCGGGCTATTCCCCCCGCTCGATCGCATTGTTGAGCGTGAGTAAGTTCGTGAGCCAGCAACACCAACCTGTCTGTATCGTTAGGTCGATTCGCCGCTCGAATATAAATGCGATCGCAATAAGTTTGTGCTGAAGAGTCAACACCACCAATATGCGTCTCTTTGCCCCCCTGCGACCATCGATCGAGCAATTGGGCACCATATACGACCTTAACTCGATCGACCAAATTGCCAAACAACGGTCGCAAATAGCCTTTTTGAGCATTGGTCAAAGGTAAGCTGCGTGGATTGCGGATTTCCATAATTTGAGCGGCTAATGGCAGCACTGTCGCCCCGGTTTCACTCCAGGCTAATTCTGGAGTCGGTGCAGTCATCGCTTGAATTTGGGTAAAATGGATCGTACCCGTTAAGATGGCATCCTTAGAAGACAGAGGAGCGTGCAACGATTTGGGAAATAATAGCGTCACGATAGCAACTGTGGTGAGTAGCACGACTAAGCAAAATTGACAGAACTTTCTCAGGTTCGAGATCATTGCTCGTAACAGATTGGAGTAAATTTAGTAGATCGAATCCTTATGCTTCATCATAACAACCCGATCGGCGAATCTTCATGAGATCGGCTAACTCGACCAACTTTGCCCAAATACTTCTCAGCGTGCATCTAAATAGCTAGAATTAGATGAAAGAAACTTTATATGCGACCGCAGGACGAAAATATTTTATGACACCCTCCTTAGCCAATTTTATGTATAGCCTGCTTGCTGGTGCCCTAATCATCGTCGTTCCCGCGACAATTGGTTTGATCTTTGTCAGCCAAAAAGATAAAATTCAACGCTCTTAGGATTTATCAGATCGGGTTATCTAGCCTCAGTTGGCTCTTCCAGCCGATCTGAGGTTTTGTTTTGTCAAAACTAGTCGATCTACGGATGGACGAATGGCAGCGATAGAGCCAAAATAGAAGTAGTACAACTTTCGCCACAAGCGGCGTTTTTATGTCTAGGGTTCCCCCCGAATAAAAAAGCGGATTGATTTTCGGTTATTTTTCCCGACCATGAAAATCAACCAAGCAACGACAAGACACAGCAGTTTGTAAGGTGGTCGATCGACACAAGCAATGGTGAATGCTAAAATACATAAAGCATTGAATAGCTTTTAACCATGTCGAGTACTTAATGTCCCAACGGTTTGCACCGTTTTTGTTTCACCCTCTGAGGAAATCACCGTGAGTTTTGGCATTTCTGCGGCTACGCTACTTGGTCTAGTTTTGATGCTTGCCTCTCTCAGCCTGTTTCTGACCAACAAGTTCAAGCCCGACCTGCATCAAGAATCTGACAACATCTATGCGATTGTTGGCTTCATCTGTGGTTTGCTGCTGGTGATTAGCTTTGACTTAGGCGCAGCAATGGCTTTCCAGCAATTACTAATGATTGGTTCTCTCATCACCATCATGTGGCAATTCATCCAGGTGCGGGCCGAAAATAAACAGCTCAAAGGCGGTAGTCGCAGTGCTGGTCGCGAAGCCCCCTCACGGAGATCGGGTTATACGGCCCAGATTGATGATGAGCCAGAATATGCATCAACCAAACGGAGCAATCGTCGCAATAAAGACAGGTTCGATCGCAGTAACAACGAAAGCGAAGACCGAGATGAGTTTCCCTATCGTCGTGCGACTAGAGAGTTGCCTGAAGACAGATTTGCCCAGACAGCTCCGCGCCGCCGTCTCACCGAGCCAAGCACCGAAGTAAGTTACCTCTCTGGTCGCCAAAACGATCGGTGGGATGAAGAGGACTGGAATGATGGTAGCGAACCAGTGCAGGTGCGCCGCGCTTTGCCAGATGCCGATCTAGCTAGCACCCAGTCACAACGTCAATCGCCGCGCCGAAGAGCGGACAGTCCCGTTGGCGTTGGTGAATCCTCTCGTTCGCCAAGCGTCTCGGAGAGGAGAGAATCCTCTCGTATCGCCAGAGGCGAGGCTACGCCAACGCAAAGCGGATCCGAGGGAAGAGAAGCCTATCTGCAAGATAATTTGGATGAGCCGCCACAACGAGAATGGGACTTGACGGCTAGTGCCGATCCAGATGCCAACCCTCGCCGCCGTCGTCGTCCAGAGCGCGATCCAGCAAAGCCACTGCGTCGCGATCGATCTACCACAGGACAAGTTGCTGGAACCACCGCCAACTATGTGGACTACGAACCGTTGGCGAAGCCTCTCGACGCGAGAATCGATCCACCTTCTGGGTTACCCCCATCCGGCTCTGAACCGATCGTTTTCCCCGATCGCTACTAAGTCTACTTATCGCAGTTGCCATGTCGGTTAGGACACAAACCCGACTTTTTGGAAAAGTCGGGTTTGTAGCAACCTAGTTTTACAGTCCTAACCACCTTGGCGATTGCGATAACTCTAAAAATCCCGTCTCTACCGCTAATTTTAGCCACAGAGATGGGATTTTTTTATTTATGGGTATAGTGATCTTATGACTAGAGATCGACAGTCGCTTGCGATCTCTAGTCGGGGAGATGGGAGAAAGAAGTAAGAAGTAAGGAGTAAGAAGTAAGAAGTAAGGAGTACGAAGTAAGGAGTGAGGAGTGAGGAGTGGAAAGTTGGAATTATTCGTGCCATTGCTTCTAACACCTAACACCTAACACCTAACACCTAACACCTAAAGCCTAAAGCCTTCCAACTACCTGAGTCCCAACCACGTCCAGAGATCTTGCCCCGTTACGAATTCTAATAGCAGTAACAAGACGAATCCCATCATTGCGAATCGACCATTGATAGTTTCGGCATAGACATTCCAGCCAAAACTCGGTTCTACTGGTGGTGTTGCGATATTTGATTCGGTTTGAGTTTTACCAGCCACGATCGATAATTACCTCTATTTTGCTATTAATGCCATCTTAATCGATCGCTATACCTCTTCAGCATAGCCATTTTATGCATCCATGCGATCGAGATCGACCAGTGAAGTGCGATTCCATCACAAACATCTACAAGATCGTCAGCAACAATATAAATAAGTCCATAGCAAACATCAAAAAATTAAAAACTAAGTAAAAACACGTAACTTGTTCGATCGAATCTTTCACAAAAATTCACAACTGGTGTTCCCACTGATGGAATTTAGGAAGAACCGAGACTAAACTTAACAAACCAGGATCTGTAAAAAATGTAGCCCCTAGTGGACGTAATTAAACAGATCGGCATCCTCCTCAACTGAGTGAATGAAATTAATTTGAATAACTTGGTGTTGATATCGAGGCTAATCCTCGACCAGAAGTTAAGTAGGTCGTTAACAATTTTGAGATCGGCAAATCATTCGATCCGATCGACAATTTAAAAGCATCATCTACAAGCAGGAATCTAGATAGACCGAGCAACTGAGTCCGATTTTTATCGATCGAGACGATCGCTATCTAGAGACTAACTCCTGCAAAAAAATTGTAGACCATCATCTATGCATCTACCACTATCTACATATCAACTCTTAACTAAAAGTGTCATGACTACCGTTTTAGAATGCGACCTGAAACACCACAGCCTACAACTACTAAAAGAATATCAAGAGACTGGCAAAGCGAGATTGCGGAACAAAATTGTAGAGCTAAACTTGGGATTAGTGCGGAAGGAAGCACACTATTGGGTGGGGCAGTGTAAAGAAACTTATGACGATTTACTTCAAGTTGGGAGTATTGGATTGATTGGTGCGATCGATAAATTTGAAGTTAGTAAAGGTTATGCTTTTAGTACCTTTGCCATGCCCTACATTAGAGGCGAAATTCAACACTATCTGCGCGACAAAAGTTCGGTTCTCAAAATGCCCCGTCGCTGGTTTGCAATTATGCAACAAGCCGGAACCATTACCAAAACACTCCAATCGCAACATCAACGTCAGCCTACCGAAACTGAAATCGCCCTTGCCTTAGATATTTCCTTAATGGAGTGGCAAGAAATTAAAATGGCGTATCAAAACCGTCAGCCAGTGAGCTTAGATTGTCCTGTCGGTAGCGATGAAGACGCAAATAATTTAGCAGATTTATTACCCGATGGACACTACCAAAGCTTTCAACTGTCGCAAGACGATCGGCTGCGCGTTCAGCAAAGCTTAGTTGCACTAGAACAACATACCCGCCAAATTCTCGAATTCGTGTTCCTGCACGATCTGACTCAAAAGCAAGTCGCCGAGCGGATGGACATCAGCGTCATTACCGTATCCCGCCACGTCAAGAAGGGTCTTAACGTCCTTAAAGTAATGATGGCTGGCAATGACGATTAGAGTGACGATTTACCGCCCCAACTTGCTGACAAAGGCTTAGACATTATTTAGCTCTGGCGGGAAGCTGGCTCCATCAGGGACGTGCTTCAAGAACGATGCTAAACGGTGTTTCTGCAACGCGGTTGAGATGGCTGAAACCAGCACCATCGACAATTACCTCCCTGAGACGTTTTTCTCCTGCCTGGGCACCGAGAGCAGCACCGTGTTCCTGAGCCAATGAAGTCGGGACGCAGACCATTGTTGACGCACAATAGTACAGCCGACTGACCGGATTGAGGTTGTCCGCCAAGCGATCTCCTGCCATAGGCTCGACAATCATGCACGCGCCATTCTCGTCGAGCAATTCGCGGACGTGCTTCATCGCTCCAATCGGATCGCCCATGTCATGCAGGCAGTCGAAAATTGTTACCAAGTCATAATGACCAGGGAGTTCCTTGGCCAGACTCACCTCAAAGCTAATATTGCTCAGGCTGTGAGCGGCTGCATGAGTGCGTGCTGCGTCAATTGAAGGCTGGTGAAAATCAAAGCCGACAAATTCCGAGTTGGGAAATGCCTGAGCCATGATTGCGGTGGTAATTCCGTGCCCGCAACCGACATCGGCAACTCTCGATCCCTGCTCCAGTTTTTCCACCATGCCGCTTATGGCAGGCAGCCACAACCGAACTAAATTGTTCTGATAGCCGGGGCGAAAGAACCTTGCAACAGCACAGGACAGACATGGGGTTTGTTCTCCCCAAGGAATTCCAGCACCAGTCTTGAATGCTTCGCGTACCTGCGGTTCGTTTTGCTGGAACGTGGCAGCAGCTCCAAAAGCCGGAGCTAGGTAGAACGGACTATCTCGATCGGCTAACAAAAATGCTTGTTCGGGAGTCATCCAAAACTTTTCTGTGTCCGCATCGTAGGAAATATAGTTTGAGGCGGCTTGAGCGTTGAGCCATTCTCTCATGTAGCGTTCGTCAACACCCGCCGATTGGGCGATCTCATTCACTGTGCAAGGACCAGCATCGTTGAGGGCTTCATAGAGTCCAAGATGCTCCCCAATTTGCACAAGAGGTACGCTATATGCTCCGCCTAGGTCTTGAAGGACTTGTCCGACCAAAGAATTTAGCTTATTCTCGTCCACAATCTTATTCCTCTACTACATCAGGTAAGTTTTGTCTGCCTAATACTGGAAAAGTGGGTGATTAGATGGGCATTTGTCATTGAAATAGAATGACAGGCTATTCAGACCCATCTATGGATGGGAAATGAAATTTCACACCTGTGGTTTAGTGGGTGAGAATTTAACTCACATACTCATGAAATTATCAAGGTTCGTTACCTTGTTTTCCGTCCCTGCGACCAGCATTGGGTCATATTTAGGAAAAATGAATCGCACTATGCTGAATTAGTTCAGTCTAAACACCCTAGAGGCTAGTCGATCGGATTTGTCACTATTTGTAATAAACGCCAATGCAGACTACATGCAGAGGCAGACAATCGCCTCAAAGGATCTCAAATGGTTTCTATAAGGGGAGGGCTGGGGTGGGGTAAAGGACTACGACACATCTCTAACAAACTTGTCACGCGGGCAGCCGTGGGTAGATAGATCTCCGCGACACCCCCAGCAGACTTGTCAGTACGATCGTCGCATGAGTAGAAAATCTTCACCAATTAATTATCAAAAAAACGATAGTGTCGCTAAAGATTTGGGTAGTATAAAAATAGACAAGCCATTCGCCTAAGAATCTCAAGATCTGACGTGATGGTACAGAGTAAACGTCTAAAGCTCCTGACTGCTATCAACGTTATATGTATATAGATATTTAGGTAAACGAGGTATAAAAATTAATGAACAAATCTTGGTTTTATTTGGGCGCGATCGGTATAGCGATCGTTTTAACTAGCTGTGGCGATGGTAACAAGCCCGCTGCAACCCCATCACCCAGCACCAGTGTAACTCCCGCAACCGCACCGACAGCGGCTGTACCTACTACTCCCGCACCCGCAGCAGCAACCCCAATCGTCCCCACCCCTGTAGTGGCTGCTGGTTCGCCCATCGTTCCTGGCAAACCCGTCTCGGTTAGTAGCGCAGGTTTAATCCCAGCTACTAATGGTGAAAATTGGGCAAAAACTGTCAATAAAGGCAATGCCGATCCTTTTGCGACGCTAGCATTGCAACCCGTCGAAGCTGTCGAAAAAGATCCCATCACTGGATTACCCGTCAGAGCAACATCCGCAGCTAAGATCGCCAGCAGTGCATCTGCTGTTAAATCTGGCGTAAATAAGCCACTTCCTGGTATTAAAGTTGCCTCTAACCCCACTCAAATTTCCAAGGCTTCAGGCAAATCGAAGATTGCCAGCAAGGGTTCGACATCAGCAGATACGGGAATTACTCAGGATATCAATCCTTCAACTTCCGCAATTCCTAGAACTGGTATCAATAAACCTTTACCTAAGATCGTAGTTAGTAGCACACCAACTAACTCCTCTAACAATAATGCCTCCCGTCCCGGATCGGTAGCTCCTAAAACTGGTAAGATTGCCGCTAATAATGTTTTGCGTCCTGTAAATATAGGTGCTACTACCTCCAAAACACCTGGAGTGACTCAAATCGCAGCTAGATCGGAACCAGTTGTAGCAAAGCCACTCCAAGCGATGGCACTAGAAATATCTGGAGTGATTGAAGTAGAAGGCAAAACTCAAGTTATTGTTAAATTACCAAACGAATCATTTAGTCGCTATATCGATGTCGGCAGTCGAGTTGCTGATGGCAGCATTTTAATTAAACGAGTAGAAGGGCAAGAAAGTGTTTCTCCTACTGTTGTTTTAGAAGAAGTTGGTGTAGAAGTCGCTCGTAAAATTGGCGATAAAGTAGCAGCTAGTACTCCGGCAATTCAACCTAAACCTTAATATAGCAATCCTAAATGAGAAGCGTAGTCGAAAGACGGGCGGGCACAAGGCACCGCCCCTACAAGTTGACTTGTGCCGTGAGGAACTCAAATAGGATTGCTATAGTTTGAATTAGAGTATTTAGAAAACTCGATCTTATTAGATCGAGTTTTTTTAATGCCTGTATTTTCTCGATCTAGCAACCGCCAAGGCGATTAGGAAAGTAAAATAGTACTAGCTACAAACCCGACTTTTCTAAAAAGTCGGGTTTGTGTCCTAACCGATCTGGCGGCGGCTATCATAAGAAGCCAAACGATAGGCATCAATCTTAGATCTCAAAAGTCCCCACTTATCAGCTAAGTGGGGACTTTTAAGTAAATGTTTAAATTGAGGATTAGTTAAAGTTAACTAAGTTTCTCGCTGGTAATCCGAGCGAATTAGCATTGGTTGGCAATAAACTAGCCACCTGAGGTACCGAGGTTAGCGGTTGAGATCCGAGAATCAAACCACCGAGGCTGTTACGACGATCGACTACCATCCAAGGCTGTTTTGTAGGTGCCAAGGTTGTAGTATAGTTGCGCTGGCTGCTAGCAATAATGGTCGAGAAGTTTTTCTGAACCCGTTTTGCTACTAAATTCTTCATCGGTTGGAACTGTTTGGCTGTCAGCATCGTTTCACCAGGAATGCTGAACTTGGGCACGTTGGCGGTATATGCTTGGGCGGTAGCTAATTGTAGGCTAGCAGCATTAACAGATGGTACTGCGGGCGTGCTGGGCGATACTAGCTGTCTGAGAGCCACTAGCGGATTGGTTTTGTTTAGTTTGGCTTTAGCTGATGCCGAAGCTACCATTGGCTGACGGTTGAGGTTATTGCCTAACAACCGTTGGAGTCCTGAAGGAATATTCGCAATGGGGTCGAGGGACTTGTAGGGAGCTGCTGCTGGATTAGCTTTAGCTTGGGGTAAGATTGTTTTGGGTGCGGTAGATTGAGATTTAACCGTAGGAATGTTGGCAATCGGACTGAGATCGACGACTGGGGGAGTTTTAACAGCGACAGGATTTTTGTCTAGCTTCTGCATCAATTCTGGACGAACTACAGGATACGGATCGATCGCTGTTTTGGCAGCCATCATTGCCGATAATGGTGTGGGTGCGCCGATTTCTGTAGCAGCAGCGACTGGCTGCGGGAGGGCTTTAGCCGTTGAGGCTACTTTAATAGCCCCGCGTGGGTTACTGTTGCCAATGTATAATCCTGGGACGGGGACTGGTGCTTGAGGATTAATTGCTTGTGCTAGTGCCGCAGCCACGGAATTTTTAACATACTGCGGTTTAGCTTGCTTACTGGCCTTCGCTGAGGCTTTAGGCAGATTCATGGATGGCGATACAAAGCTAGCGACAGCGTTACGACCGATTTGAGGTGTTTTTACCTTGGCAGTAATCGGTGATAACCCTGAGGTGGTCATCGAGTTCATTGCTAACTGGCGGACGGCGAGATCTGGGGTTAGAGCAATTTTGCTCGATAACTCACCATCGATTCTCGTGCCGTTCAACTTCAGGGCACTCCATTGGGAGGCTTGAGTTGGGATTTTAGGAGTAGGATTACGGACTAGGAGTGGTTTGGATGCGGCGTAGGTACACAAGGGGTTAGATAGCACTAACGCTGTTCCCAAGATTCCAATGCTAGGTTGCAACCAGGAAAGCCAAATTTTTAACATCTTGAATTAGCTCTATGGTAATGGAAATTTTTAGTTACTTTTACTTACTTGGTAACTGTCATCTCCGTGTGGATTTTTGCTAATCCCGATCTGAGGAGATTTCGGCTACTGGAAAGCAAAAGCTAGAGTGAAATCGTACCTGCTTTTTTTGGTCGATCGGCATAGAGAACAACGGTATTGTCATCAAGATTTCGATCTTACCGCCCACCTAAATTTGGTTGGTGGCAATGACGATATCCGACGCACAATCTGCACTTTTTCTCGATCCAAATGCAACTAAGATTAGTTGACAATGTTGCGATCTAACAACATTATTGTACCACGTTTTTTTTACACCCTCATCAGTATTTATGCTGATATCCGCCACACATTAAGCTCTCCGATCCGATCTCCCGTGCCTAAGTATGGTTTGTTTGGACACCAATTCAGACTAGTAAATTCACTGAGGCTAGACCGATCTATAATCTGCTCGATTTCACCTGCATCCGTCCAAATGCAAGTATATCCATCTGCCCCACCCGATGCTAATTTAGGAATCTGGGGATGGGCGACCAGAGTAGAGATAATACCTTGATGTCCTTCTAATAACCGACCATCCCAGGTGGTGGCATCCGTACTTAGGTGCCATAGGATAATTGCCATGCCACTGGCTACCGCCAAACAAGGTGTCTCGGTACCGACTAACCATGCCAACTGGCGAATTTTGCCGGGACAACCCGTTAGCGTCCACGATTCTGCTGGGTGCTGACGATCGCTAATTGTCAGGGTACGATCGAGGTTGCCAGCCGCTAAATAACGACCGTCTCTAGACCAGGCGATGCTGATACTGGCGGTATCGACATTGATGCTCTGCGGTGGTGCCAGCGGCTCATGAGGTGTCCAAATTTGAATGCCTTTGTATCCAGCAACTGCTAGCTTTAAGCCGTGAGGATACCATGCTAGGTCGAATACCGAGGATCGATCGAACTGCCAGGTGGTAATTGGTGTAGCAGCCAGTGGTATCCAGATCTGGACGTGTTTGCCAAATGAGATCGCGAGTTTTGACTGGTGGGGATGCCAGACCAGATGCTCGATCCAGGTGCCAATGTCGATCGTCTGGACTAATTGGGGCGGAATCTGGGGATCTTCGCAGTTCCAAATCAATAGCTTACCCGCTTGTCCGCCTGCTGCCAGCCACCGACCATCGGCACTAAATCTGACCCGCTCGATCGACAGCCCATCTGCCTGTTTTAAAATTACTAGTTCTGTGAGTCTGGCATTCCAAGCGACTTCGCCTGCTGCGGAGCTAGCGACCCAACTACTACCTGTGGGTGCATAGTTCAAATCTGTTATCAGATCGCTCAACCGACCGCTCCATGCTAGCTCTAATTCTGATTCTAGATTGTCGGTCAATAGGTTAGCTAAAAATAAGTGTAAATAAATTACCAGTAATAGCATCTAATTTGAAATCTTCAAGTTAGGATGGCTATTACTGGTAATTAACTAAATGTATGGCTCAAGTCAGACTTGAACTGACGACCAAGGGCTTATGAGTCCCCTACTCTACCGACTGAGCTATTGAGCCGCGCGTTTTAACGTATTCTAGCATAACATAGAAAAACCGAATTTAGTCACTACGATCGAGAAATATTTTTTGGTGGCTGTAGTAGCAAGCACGAGTGCTACTTGCCGAAATCTAGACCCGTTTACCTACGGTAGGCTATGCCAACGATCGAATCCAACTTACCGATTTAGCCATTGGCAGGTAAATGGGCGATCGGATTGACCGCACTGCCACCACTAGGGCGGATCTCAAAATGTAAATGCGAACCAGTACTGCGTCCGGTGCTGCCCATCCGTGCTACTTGTTCGCCCTGACGAACGGTTTGACCGATGCTGACCGATATTTGACTGTTGTGTCCGTAACGAGTAGTAGTCCCATCGCCATGTCTGATTTCGACTAAGTTGCCATACCCACCCGATTGCCAACCAGCAGCGGTGACGATGCCATCAGCCGCAGCATTAATCGGCGTACCGATCGGGCCGGCAATATCGATTCCTTTGTGCATCCTACCCCAACGACGACCGAAGCGGGAGGTAATTGTACCTGCGGCTGGCCAGGTAAAGCCGAGAGTTGTCTCGCCAGTTTTGCCCGGTTCGCGCTCTTCGGAGCTGCCAAACTCACCATCAGATCCATGACCGGGATCCCCATAAGGTGATGCGGTAGCAACGGCTTTGAAGGTTGTGGTTTTAGGCGGTGCGACATCGATCGGTACTGAAGCTTCGCCTTTAAATTGTAAGCTATTGCTGGTACTAGTATTGGTAGCTGGCAACTGGTAGCCACGAGGCGAAGCAACTGCTTGAGCGACGAGCACTGAAGTCGATTGGGATTGGCGCGCCTGCATTTGTGAAACATCGCGGCGATACTGGTCTGTATATCCAGCTCGGTCGGTCGAAACTGTAGAGTTAGCAACCGATTCTTGGGCTACTGCTGTGTTGGGGTAATTGGCGGGGACGCTGGATATTCCCATCAGTACTGCTAATCCTAGCATTACGGCCTGGGTGCGGCTCCGATGATTACCAAGCACAGCGGCAATTTTGTTCGACACTGATGAGGCGGGGGTTGCGATCGACGATTGGCTTTGTAGCACTTCTCGATCGACATTTGGGGCTGGAACTAATTGAGCTTTGTGTGTAATTTCGGGTTTCAACAAAAATGACCTCCTAATTTTGACGACAACAGCAGTCAGGTAGATGAACCTAAGCTGAATGTAACTAAAGTTGCAAACTGATTTTAGATAGCCGAATCTCGGTAATCGGTATTTATCGATACCACGGTGGTTGGATTGCAATCCAAATCTTGTGAAATTGGTACGATCCAAACTGACTTTTAGACTCTGCCGATCGGGGTAATCGATAACAATCGATCGCTTTGTCCGATGATAGTTGACACTCGATAGAGTAACTTTAAGTGAAGATGCAATAATTTGCAAGTGTTTTCAAAATTCGGTTTTAAGCGCGACCCGCTCTAGCAGAATTGGTAATTTTGCAGCTAAATTAATCTATAAAATCTAGAGCTTGAGAAATATCTATCCGATCGTTAATCAATCGACTCTATTTTTCAAAGCATTGATATATAAGACTTTAAGCGAGAATTGACTCGATCGACAACCGTGGATTTGCGGAAAATTATTTGGCAAATTAACATGCCCATATCACACAATCCGATTTTTGGATGCTTAGTGATTTCGATCGCAATTGTCTGCAAAATTTATGATGTGTTGAATAAGAAATTAGTAATTCAGTCTCGATCGATTCACAACTTCATTGATATAAATTTCTTATCTAAAATTGCCCCGGCTAAATTGGCAATTAGCGATTTAACAGCACCACCGATCGATCGACATGCAAAAATTGGGCTGAAATCTCAGCCTGGTAGGGAATCCGTACTCGTTAGTTCTTGCTAATACGCACCTAATTGACGACGAGCTTCAAATAGCCCCACCGCCGCACTCACAGATAGATTCAGGCTTCTGACACCAGGCTCGCTCATGGGGATATAAACAGTCGCATCACAATGTTCGAGCATTTGCGCTGGTAGTCCATTGGTTTCGCTCCCAAATAGCAACCAGTCATCGGCTTGAAACTTAAACTCAAAATGGTTGCTCGTACCCCGAACGCTAAACCCCACACTTCTTCCAGGCTGCTGGAGTCGAAATTCAATGAAATCCTCAACCGACGGATGAATTTTGAGGTTAACATAAGGCCAGTAGTCTAATCCAGCCCGTTTGAGATAGCGATCGGTAATTTCAAAGCCTAATGGCGCAATTAAGTGTAGTTGAGTACCCGTAGCGGCACAAGTACGAGCGATATTGCCCGTATTGGGCGGAATTTGCGGATGGACTAAAACTAGCTGGAGCATAAATTCAAAATTGGCGATCGGAAAAATTTGGCTGGTAGTCAATTTGGCGGGTGAAAGGTAGCTTAAAGCATTACTAAATGGGCATTAGAGCGATCGGCTCTCACAATTGCAATCTTTCGTAATATATAGATTTTCTTTATATTTGCTCGGTTAATGCGATCGATTGGAAATTTAAATACATTTGTTAAGTTGGGAGGACGGGGGGACGGGGGACGAGGGGACGAGGAGACGAGGAGACGAGGAAAGATACTTTCACCCAGTCCCCCAGTCCCCCAGTCACATCTAGGCGACGGATTGACAGATGTAGCGATCTAGTTCGACTTCTTGGTGTTCGACTTGGGTGATGGCTTGCATGAGGATAGAACGAGCATCACCAGACTGCTCGAAGGAGCGCAGCCATTGTTGAGCGGTATTGCCCTCGCGGAGGAGCTTTTTGACGGGGGAGAGGAAACAGGAAAAGCCGCGTTGCTTGGCGAATGGGTGTACTTCTGCGTAAAGTTCTTCGATCCAGTCGTGGGCGGTAATCGATCGACCGTCTTGCCAGTGTTGTAGAGTGGCATCGAGACTAGATTTAGCGACTGCCATTTCGTTAGCATCGGCGAGTTCGACTAAATCTGACGCAGATAAACTACTCATCACTAACGGATCGAGATTGGGATCGGCGATGAGCTGCCATAATCTCGCCTCAATTAGGCTGGTAACCGCCAGTAAGGCGATCGGATCGATAATTAGGTCGCAGATTCTCAACTCTAGCCGATTGAGGTTGTAGGGGCGGCGATCGCCGTTAGGACGCACGGAAGACCACAGGTGACGCACATTTTGCATGGTCTTTTTGACTAATTGCTCGTTTACCCATTCAATGTGGTGGGCGTGACTGGCAAATAACGGTACGTGTTGGGGTGTTTTGGGGAATAGTCCCCAGCGGGTAGAGTGGTAGCCAGTCGGTGCGCCGTTGAGAAATGGCGAAGCCGCGCTTAATGCTAAATATAGTGGGGCTTCAACTCGTACCAACCGACAGGCGCGCATTAATAATTCAGGATCGCTAATGCCAATATTGATATGGACGCTAGCCGTAACGACGTTGGTACCGTAAGTCTGCTCGATGTAGGTATGATAGGGATTATTCGGATCGGAGCGATAAAAGGTATCGGTACCGCCTAAAGATAAGGTGCTACCAGGAATTAAGGTATAGTCGCCCAGCCCTTGGAGATAAGCTCGTAACTGACGGCGCGGCAATACTAGCGCACATAACAGTCGATCGTATGAAGTAAACGGTGCGGTGGTATATTCAACGTTGCGGCTATCCGGTTCGATAATAAACCCATCTAAATCTGCCACAATCCGATCGGATAAACCGACAATCTCTCCCTGGGGAGTACCCGTGTAGACTTCAATTTCAAATCCTTTGGAAAGTAGCATAGGAATTAGGCTTTAGGCTTTAGGTTTTAGGTTTTAGGTTCGATCGAGTTTAGAGCTTGGGAGCTAGTAGCTGCTTGTTATGGCTTGAGAATCGATACAGATCATCATAGCGGTTTTGTTTTAGCAATCTGCGATCGCAAGGCTCGATCTCAACCAGTAAATCTTAAACAGAAGGAGTAAATCCCGATCCTCTAATTCTTAAAGCCTAAAACCTAAAGCCTAAAGCCTAAAACCTAAAGCCTAAAATCTCTTCCCTATTGTCCAGCGATCGCCGATAATTGGAAACTAAGGTAAAAATCACAACGCAAGCAGCACGACATAAAATAATGGGAGCGATTTGGGAAATAGATTTTTACTCACGCCCGCTGGTAGACGAGCGGCAAAAAATAGTTTGGGAATTGTTGGTGTGTGAAAGTCCATCGACGACGGAACAGTCGCCTGAGAGCTTGTTTCGCTATGCACAGTATTGTCCGAGTGACAGCGTTAATTCGGTGTGGCTAGGAGAAACATTACAAGCAGCTATGCGCGAAGCTGGATCGTCGCCCCAGCGGATTCGCTTCTTTCGGCGACAGATGAATAATATGATTACCAAAGCCTGTAAGGATATTGGCATTCCCGCCGCAGCTAGCCGCAGAGCCATCGCCCTCCAACAATGGTTAGACGATCGTTTGGAGCATTTTTATCCCAACCAGCCCAACTATCAATTAACAACGACAGCATCCGTGCAGATGTTTTCCGATCCGCCCCAACCTTTACCCGCCGCTTTAATTGGCGATAAGTGGACATTTGCCAGTTTAACCGCCGCGCAATTTGCAGATATGAGCGAGTGGCAAATTGGATTTGGGGAGGCTTTCCCGCTTGAAATGCTGGGAGTGACACCCGACATGCAAATTCCTGGATCGATCGTTTATTCGCCCCGTGCGGTACCGATTGCTGCATGGATGTCAGGATTAGAAATAGTTGCAGTTCGGTATCAACCCGCACCAAAATCCAGATTATTATTAGAGACAGGAGCCACCGAAAGTTGGATTCTCGCCAGCCTCGATGGTGCGACACAACAAGAAGCCGCCCGATTTGAACTGAGCAAACAACAAGCCAATGGAGTCCACTTTATTGCGGTTCAATCTTCCCCCGACAGCGAAGAATTTGCCGGATTTTGGCTCTTATACGAACCAGTTGAGAGGTCTTAGGTATTAGGTATTAGGTTTTAGGTTTTAGGTTTTAGGGTGGAAAGTGAATAGTCAATAGTCAATAGCAAACTTTCGGAATAATTTTACTCCTTACTCCTTACTCCTTACTTCTTACTTCTTACTTCTTACTTCTTACTCCTTACTCACCCCGTCCCCCCGTCCCCCAGTTTCCACATGGATATCGCCGAACAACTTTTAAATCTAGCTACCAAAGCGGGTGCGGAAGCAGCAGAAGTTTATCAAGCCAAATCCTTAGCCCGTCCGGTATTCTTTGAAGGTAATCGGCTCAAGCAGTTGGAAACAGCCCAAAGCGAAGGCATTGCCCTCCGGTTGTGGAAAGATGGTAAGCCAGGATTGGCAGTTGCTTATGGTGCCGTCGAGCCGCAGGTTTTGGTAGCCAAAAGCCTCGAATTATCGCAGCTAAATGAGATCGAAACGCCAGAATTAAACGGATCCAATCGGAATATCTATCCCGATTTAGGTCATACTATTCCGATCGAAGAATTGATCGAAATGGGCAAACTGGCGATCGATTTAGTGCGATCGGAATTTCCCGATGCGATCTGTAGCAGCCAATGGGATTGCGATATTGAAACCACTCGACTGGTAAATACACTGGGGCTAAATTGCAGCTACACCGACACCACATTAAGCGGCTATCTCGGCGTAGAGTGGATTCGCGGCGACGACTTTTTGAGCGTCGGCGATGGGCAAACCGAACGAGGTCATCTCGATCCGCAGAAAATCGCCCAGAGCGTACTCAAACGCCTCCAGTGGGCGCGAACCAATGTCAACCCGCCCATCGGCAGAGTGCCTGTCTTATTTACCGCCAAAGCCGCCGATATGCTGTGGGAAACAGTCCAAGCCGCACTCAATGGCAAACAAGTCATTGAAGGAGCTTCCCCGTGGAGCGACAAATTAAGCAAAAAAGTAGTCTCTCCCCTGCTGACGCTGACACAAGAACCCGATCGCGGCCCATTTAGTTGTCCCTTCGACGATGAAGGATCGCCGACTCGATCGCTGACTTTTATCCAAGAAGGCAAGCTCAAATTATTTTATGCCGATCGGACGATCGGGCGGAAGCTTGGTTCTGGCTCCACAGGCAATGGCTTTCGATCGGGTTTGGGCAGTTATCCCACCCCCGATTTGGTCAATCTGACAGTCGCACCCGGTAAGTTTAGTTTTCCCGAACTAGTCACACAGCTCGATTCTGGCATCATCATCGACCAAATTCTTGGCAGTGGGGCTGGCATGTCCGGCGATTTCTCGATCAATGTCGATCTGGGTTATCGGGTCAAAAAAGGTAAAATCGTCGGCAGAATCAAGGATACGATGGTCAGTGGCAATGTCTATAATGCTCTCAAACAAGTTGTCGCCATCGGCGCAGATATCGACTGGAATGGCCCCTGTCATACGCCATCGTTAATTGTCGATGGCTTGTCAGTGACGGGCAGGGGATAGGTTTTAGGTTTTAGGTTTTAGGTTTTAGGTTTTAGGTTTTAGGTTTTAGGTTTTAGGTTTTAGGTTTTGGAACTGCGTTCCTTACTTTTTACTTCTTACTCCTTACTTCTTACTCCTTACTCCTTACTCCTTACTCCTTACTCCTTACTCCCCTTGATGAGCTGGAAGGCGGACTTTAAACAAGCTACCTTCACCAGGATTAGAAGTCACCGCGATCGTGCCTGAGTGAGTGGTAACGATCCGAGAGACTAGGTGTAGCCCCAAACCGCTTCCGGCTTGGCGGTGTTTGCCAGTTCGGAACCGTTCAAAAATATCTTTTTGCTCTTCTAGAGACATCCCCAACCCAGTATCGCGAACGTCGATCGAGATCCAACCATTGATTGCGGTAGTATCTTCGTCGGTGGCGGGTTCAAAATCTAATTTAACTTCGACAGTGCCAGTATCGGTAAATTTGAGAGCATTGCCGATTAAATTAGCGATCGCGCGGCGAATTTCGTGGCAGTCTCCCAATACTTTGAGCGATTCTGGCTCTGAGAAATCGCTAATTGCATCGAGCGAAATCGATTTGTATTTAGCTAGGGGTTGCAGTTCTTCGATCGCAGAATGGATAATTTCCCACATGTCGCACTTAGTAAAAGTTAGATCTTTGTGCCCAGATTCGTAGCGGTTGACTTCGAGGATGGTGTTTACTAGCTGTAAGAGATTTTGGTTGCTGCGATCCATCGCCTCTAAAGCTTCGTGCATTGACGGCGAGAGCGGACAAAAGGCTTCTTGCTCGAATAGCTTAAACATGATATTTGCGGCGACTAGTGGCGTTCGCAAGTCATGGGTAAGGTGAGAGATAAAATCTTCGCGCTGGAGATTTTGAATGTCAATTTGTTTGCGCTGTTGTTCGAGATCGCGGTTTTGCTGCAATAGCAATGCGTTTCTTAACTGAATTTGCTTGTTCGTTTCGACGGCTTCGCGTTCGGCTCGATCGATCCTAATGGCATTTCGCAAAATTTGAGCCAAGGCTGCTGGCGCGATCTGCGATTTGGGCAGATAATCGATCGCACCTGCTTTCATCAGCTCGACAGCAATTCGTTCGTCACCTTGTCCGGTGAGTACGACTAAGGGGTGTTGAACCTGAAGTTCGCGGGCAGTTTTAACCAAAGTCAGCCCATTGTTGTCGGGGAGTCCGTAGTCTACAAATGTACAATCATATAGATTTTTACTCAATAAATCGATCGCTTGGGCGCAAGTTTCGGCTTCGTCAATTTCTATAGACACTCCAGATTGAGTCAGGGCGCGGCGCACGGACATGCGATCGATTTCATCGTCATCGACAATTAAGATTCTTAGTAATTCTTCCATTTGATTAGGGATATGACGATCGTAACTAATTTAGAGGTAGGAGATGGGAGATGGGAGATGGGAGGTTGGAGATGGTGTTACCCCCCCAACCCCCCCTTATAAAGGGGGGGCTTTGCTCCCTCCCCTGTCTTGTCTCGCTTCTATGCGGAGGAAACCTCCGCAGAGCGAGCCGCTTTATAAGGGGAGGGTTAGGGTGGGGTACAGGGACTACGCATCATCTCTAATAGACTTGTGTATACGCAGCAACTCAAATACTATGGCGGTATAGATCCCTTTGTTTCAAAAGGATCGATCGGTTTAGCTGGTGCCGATGCCAGATATAGAAAGTGGGTAAAAAAGGATCTGAGCCGATCGAAGTCGATCGCCCTTATTTAGAGAATAATGTAGAGTACTGAGTTATTAGGTCTGGCTAGAGGATTAACTTGAGGCAACCGATCGATAGATTTGTATAGATGCGATCGATTTGAGAGCTTAACTACCGATCGATCGGAAATAATTAAATTAGCTCATTTCACAGTGCGACCAATATTTATCGAGCGTAATCATCAGATCGACAAAGGTACTAAAAGTTACGGGTTTAAGAATGTAACCAGCCACATTGAAATCGTAAGCTTGGACGCGATCGCGTTCTTCGTTAGAGGTGGTAAGCACGACAACGGGAATATGCTTGATAGTTGAATCGGCTCGTAATTCATGCAGAAATTCGATTCCGTTCATTTTGGGCATATTCAGATCTAATAAAATCAAGCGTCGTTCGGCGGGAATTAGCGACGGTTCGCCCAGAGTGCCCCGCAGTATTGCCAGAGCTTCGATGCCGTTGCCAGCTAAGTAGAGAGGATTAGTAATATTTCCTTTTTTAAATGCCCTTTTCACGGTCATTACGTCTACTTCATCATCTTCTACTAGTAAAATATTCAACATGAGGTCTGAGATCGCTATACTTGGGTGTGACTACGTTCTTTATCGATAGCTGGCTGTTTGAGCCAAGTAAATCGAAAGATCGCCCCTTTGCCAGCTAATGATTGTAACTTAATTGTGCCTCCTTCGGCGGTAACGATTTTTTTGACAATCGCCAGCCCAGCTCCCACATTTTCTTGGAGATCGCGAGCTTGGAGGGTTTGAAAAATAGTGTAAATTCTGGTTTGATACTGAGGTTCTATGCCGTCGCCATCATCGGCGATCGCAAACTCATAGCGATCGCCCAGGTCGAGTGCTGATATTCTAATTATACCCATTTTAGTGGGGTGGTGACGGATGGCGTTGTCGATTAGGTGGTTGAAGACCTGTTCGAGTGGTTGTTGCCGCGTCTGGATCGTGGGCATCGGCGAGACAATCTCGATCGCAAATGTAGCTGGTGGAGCGAGATTTTGAATAACTTTTTGTAATAATTCCTCGACATTGACGGTAGTAATTGGAAAGTGAGTGCGCCCGACGCGAGAATATTCGAGGAGGCTATTGAGGAGAGCTTGCATTCGGTAGACGCGACGGCGAAGCAATTGCATGTGCGATCGGGTTTCGGGCGATAGGCAATCGACCAGATCTTCTTCGATCCATTCGGCGAGGCTGGCGATCGCTCGGAGGGGTGCTTTGAGGTCGTGGGAGGTAATATAGGCAAACCGATCTAATTCCTGATTGCTATTGTTCAGGGAGAGGTTGGTGGCGATGAGAGAGTTGTTAAGAGCGGCCATTTCCATCGCTTTGGCTTGAAGTTTGGCGGCGGTTTGCTGACGCTCGGTAATGTCGCGGACGATCGCGATCCGGTCGTCGTCGAGTTCGATCTGGTTGAGGGAAATTTCGATGGGGAAGAATTCGCCATTTTTATGCTGTCCCATTGCCTGGAAGATCTTGCCGAGCGGGTCGAGAGTGGGAAGAGCTAAGGGTGAGTAAAAGAGCAGCTTTTGGGTATCTTCGTCGTCTTGGCTCAACAGGCGTTGCCAATCCCAGCCGACGACTTCGGCTTCGGTGTAGCCAAACATGTCGGTTGCCGCCTGATTGAAGGTTTCAATCTTGCCGTGGGAGTTGATGACGATCGCGCCATCGACGATATTGCCTAAGATCGCCTGAACTAAGCTGCGACTCTCGCGGAGACTGATTTCACGATTGCGTAATTCTTGGGCTAATTCGCGAATCAACCGGATCGAGACAGCCGTGCCAATTAGGCTCAGGGCGATGCCATACCACATGGCACTAACGTTAAAGTCTTGCTGCTCTGAGAGTACTTGCGCTCGCAGTACCATCATCCGGTGTTCTTCTGCTTCAAACCGAGCGATCTCCGTCCGAAAGCGATCCATGATTTGCTTACCCACTAACAGCCGCTGGGTATCGACTGGCTGCTCTAAAACGGCGCGAGTGTTAACATCAGCGATAATCGTTTTGAGATGGTTCATGTTTGCCTGTGCGAGTCGGGCGACCGTTTTGGCTTGTCGTTTCTGCTGGGGGTTATCGCTAACTAGTCGCTCTACCTGCTGGATCTCTGGCTGAAGGTTCTTGACCGCCAGATCGTAAGGTTCGAGAAATAACCGATCGCGGCTGATATAATAACCCCGGACTCCAGTCTCGGCATTGAGAACGCTAATCAGCGCATTCTGACTTTTAGCTAAGACTTGATTGGTATGCTGTACATCTAATTGCGCTTCGACCATCCGTTGGCGCAGCAAAGTATAAACCACCACCGCTCCCAGCAGACAGGCTAATGGAATCGAAATTGCCACCGTTGCACGTCGTTCGATCGGGAGCTGATGCCAATAGGTTTGTAACTTCTGCCAAACAGATTTCATTAAACGTTTTAAATAACAAGGCTAAATTAGTCGCCAATGGTGCAAAATGCTTACGCTAGGCTAATTATAATGTAAGTCTGCCCAGCCTGTTTGGGAATGTTACCCGTAGTATCGGGTAAATCGATCGAGTTTGAGGTTTCGCCTTCGACTAGTTGGCTGGCTGGTTGTCTGCGGTGGCGATTCGGCAGAGCCGACGCTTCTGTTCGAGACGCGAAGCTGAACGCGATCGATCTCTACCATCCGGGCTTGCAAATTTGACAATTGCATCTATATCTCCTCTAAAAATAAGTTATTGTTGTAGTTAGATTGAATTAAACTGCGGTGCGGTGACAATATTTTTTAATTAAGTTCGATCGCTTTCTATAGTAGACTGTTAAATTAAATTAAATGTCTCTAAATTTTATTTTATCAATTCAAAGGTTGTCTATTTATGAATGATATCCGCGTAGTTTTGATTGAAGATCATGACGTAGTGCGAATTGGTTTGCGGACTGTATTGCAGATTCAAGCTGGGATTCAGGTAGTTGGCGAAGCCAGTAATGGCACACAAGGCTTACAGTTAGTTAAAACAACGCCTGTAGATGTAGCGTTAGTAGATGTAGGATTACCAGGGATCGATGGGATTGAATTAACCCAGCAATTCCGGAAATTTCAACAAGAACACCCAGATTCAACTACCAAAATCATCATGTTAACGATGCTCGGTAGTGAAGAAACCGTACTTGCTTCCTTTGCTGCTGGTGCCGATTCTTACTGTATGAAAGATATCGGGATCGAACAACTCATCGAAGCAATTCGGATGACACATACGGGCAATGCTTGGATCGATCCGGCCGTTGCGAGTATCGTCCTCCGCCAAATGAAAACCAGTATCGTTAAACCTATATCTCAGAAACAAACGATCGAAATTAGGTCTTTAGAACCCGAATACGAGCAGGTGTTAGCTTCCGATCCGGTGACCGATCGCGAACGCGAGGTACTAGAGTTAATGGTGGCTGGTTGCACTAACGTCGATATTGCCGCGCGATTGTACATCACAGTCGGAACTGTGAAAACTCACGTCCGAAATATCTTAGCCAAGTTATGTGCCGATGACCGGACAGAAGCGGCTGTGAGAGCATTGCGATCTGGAATCGTTCATTAGGTGTTAGGTGTTAGGTGTTAGGCTTTGGGCTTTAACTAAGGATGATTAAAACCTAATACCTAATACCTAATACCCCCTACACCTTGAGATCGATCTTTAAATTAGGCAATCCCTCCAACTTTTCTAACGGTTGGATCTCTTCAACTAGGGGTGCATACACCGTCAGACCGCCGGGAATGCATTCGACTTCGATCGGGGTTGTGCCGATGACTTCGCCGTCTAGTACGACCTTTTGAGGTGGGGTCGCGGTAACTTTAAAGTTTTTCGACCGCAGGAAGCCGACATCATCGCGCTGGGATGCCATGCCGCGCAGGGTCGAACTGAGCAGCTCGAACGCCGTCGCGATCGCGACTAGGGGCGTAGCTGGGGCGACGATTGTTAAATCGAGCATTCCATCATCGAAGATCACTTCCGAGCCGCCTTGAGCCAAGATTGACGTAGCTGGAGCGGCATTCGCGATCGTAATGGCAGCGGCAGAAACGGCAATAGTTTTATCTTCTAGTTCGATTTCGACTTCAAACTGTTGGAGATTGCCGATTTGTTTGAGTCCGGCTAAGATATACGCCAGCATTCCAAACCGATTTTTGGCATTGCGATCGGCTAAATTTACCGTCTCGGCTTCAAAGCCGATCCCCGCGAGGAGTACCATCGGTAAGCCATTACACCGCGCCATATCGACTGTTTGGGTATTGCCACCAACGATCGCTTCACAAGATTCGGGGATTGTGGTAGGCAGATCGAGAGCATTGGCAAAAGCATTAGCAGTCCCGCGTGAGATGATTCCCAGCGGGATATTTGTACTCATTAAAGCGGCTGCTACTGCCGAGAGCGTTCCATCGCCGCCAGAAGCGATAATGGCTTCGGCTCCACGTTCGATCGCCTCTTTTGCTAGTTCCCCCGGTTCGCATTCGGCGGTAGTTACTACCACTTCTAAATCAATGGTGGGACGCAGTAAAGACTCGATTTCGGCAAGATCGACATCGGGGTCGCCTTGTCCGGCAACTGGGTTAAAAATTAAACAGGCTTTAAGTGTCATGAGCGATATCTTCTGTAGGTGAACTGAATGATGGTTCGGAGATTTTGTGGATGACTTCCAAAATTACTTGTGGATCTGTCGCTTGTTTCATAAGTTCGGCTTCTTCGTCGTTACGATTTCTGACATTAGGTAAATCGGTACGGAGTTCTTCGATTAAGGAAATTAATTTAGCAATCTTTTGTTCGGTAATTAAATTGAGTTGCAGCATCAGATGAGAGCGTTCCTCGCTGACCTTTTCTTGACGATTTTCATATACTAATACCCCAGTAGAGATAAATAACGATGCTAAATCTAACCATTGTTCGCGCAAATCGAATTGTGGAAAGCTAGTAGGTAAGATTTTTAAATCTACTAAATGACCACAGATTTCCCAAATTGCAAAGAATCCGATTTGAAAGTAGAGAAATTCGGGTCTACCAAAGATACTGACAATTTTTTCTAAGACCCGTTGGGCGGCGGTGGCTTGCGCTTGGTAGCGTTCTTGATGATGGGTAATTGCTTCAATATTTTTAATTATTTGTTCTGGGATCAGATCTTCGATGTCGGTGTCGCTCTGAGTAATTGAGGTGACAATTGAGTCACCACCATCCGCAAAAGCTGACTTACCAATAATCGATCGAGTATCGATAATAATATTTTTATGATTATTTTTCATCTTTAGAGCGGGGAGCGGGGAGGATGGGGAGATGGGAGATGGGAGACGAAGATGTGCGTGGATAAATCCCCTCCTCGGAGCTACCGTGTAGACACAAGTCTGGAGCAAAGCGAAAACCCTAGAGATCCCCCTGCTTGATGCGCACCAAGCGGGGGACTTCCGGATCCGGTTCCCCCCTTTTGAAGGGGGGCTAGGGGGGATCTAGATCTCCAAACGAAGCAACAGCCTCCTCGGAGGGGTGCCCGTAGGGCGGGGTGGGTTCCTCTGCGTCTCGCAAAATTCAAAATCTTGTTAGGCTCAATCCGCAGCCGTCTAGGCGGAATTATGTTGAATTACCTCTAAAATTGCTTGAGGGTTGGTAGCTTGTTTCATAATTTCTGCTTCTTCATCATTCCGATTTTTAACATTGGGTAAATCGGTGCGGAGTTCTTCTACTAGCGAAATTAGTTTAGCAATCTTTTGCTCGGTAACTAGGTTAACTTGCAGCGTCAGATTCGAGCGTACTTCCTCGGCTTTTTCCTGATGGGCTTGGGCGATTAATACCTCGGTAGAAATTAGCAATGAAGCCACTTCTAACCCGTGCAGGTCTAAATGGAACTGCGGAAAGTTCTTGGCAATCAGATTGCGTTCGGCTAAATTAGTGCAACCGATCCAAACTGCAAAAAACCCGATCTGAAAGTAGAGAAATCCGGGACGAGCAAAAAAAGCGGCAATTTTATTTAAAACTCGCCGATCTGCGGTGATGCTTTGCTGGTGGCGATCTTGATGGATGGCGATCGTTTCAACGTTTTTGAGTACTTGTTCGGGTACAGCTTCGTTTACTGCTACAAATACATCAACATCGACATTGCCATTTTCTGGGGTGGCAATATTGATGGTAGATTTCTCGGCTGAGGCGGAATTACCAACTTCGATGGTGGTATTGTTTTCCATGTTGGGGTCAGAGGATAAAATATCTAAATGAGTAAGTTTGCATCTGCAACAACAATTAATCGATCCATCTGTGGCAAGAACCGTTACAGGGAGAGGGGGAAAAGGAAAAATGCTTTTACCCCCTCGCCGATCGCCTAGAACTCTCTAATCTAATGCTAGCGCGTTAGCGAGCGAGTGATTCTTGCACCCAAACCGATACAGAGCCACCATTACAGCGAAACTCTGCCCAGCCGTCATCGTTAGTGACGATCGGATCTTTAACGTGTTCGGTGATATCTACATAAGTGCAATTTGGGTGTCCGATTTCCATCCATTTACCGCCGTCTGCGCCGTTAGTCAAAACTACAGCCACACCGCCAGGATGTTCCTCGTCGCCCAGCCGCGTCCAGCCGATCGTGCTAGGATGGTCGAAATAGTCGCGTTGTTCGCCGTAGGCATATTTTTGACGGGCGTACAGAAATTTGTCGATTAAGAACTGATGGCAATCCATCCAGATTTCGTAATCGTTCCCATCCTTATTGTCTTTGTAGTGCGCGCCATAATAATCTCCATAAAAAATACAGGGATATCCAGCTTCTCGTAGTAAAATCAACGCATAAGCTAGGGGTTTAAACCACGGCTCGACGATCGATTCGAGCGACTGGAGCGGCTGCGAATCGTGGTTTTCGACTAGCGTTACCGCTAGCGCAGGTTGATGTTGCACCAAAGTATTATCAAAAATTTTGGTCAGATCGTAATTTTCACCAGCTTGGCTGGCAACATGGAAGTTGTAGTGCAATGGTGCATCGAATAAACTGACTTTACCGTCGGTAGATTCGATAAAATGGTGGAGAGCATCCACCTCATACGACCAATATTCGCCAACTGCAAATAAGTCGCGCTTGGCATATTGCCGGACGTGTTCTAACCACTCCTGAAAGAATTCTGCCGATACGTGTTTGACAGCATCAAACCTAAACCCGTCGATATCGGTAGTATCGTAAATCCATTCGCCCCAATGTTTGAGTTCGCCGACAACTTCAGGATTTTCCATATCCAAATCGCAACCCATTAAGTAGTCAAAATTCCCTTTTTCGAGATCGACATTATCGTCGAATGACTTACCTTTGAGTAAATAGACAGCAGATGCATTACCATCATTGGCGTTATAGTCGATCGCATCAAAGTGCCACCAGTGCCATTCCATGCTCGAATACTTGCCATCGCGTCCGGGAAAAGTGAAGTGCGTCCACGCTTTAATGGTTTGATACTCCCCGACAGTCTGGTTGCGATCGTCCATACTAAACGGAGTCGCTTCAACATCTTCAGCTTCATCGGCACCCATTTTGTGGTTGAACACAACATCGGCATAAATCCGAATTCCGGCTGCCTTAGCAGTTTTAATCGCTTGGATATATTCAGCCTTGGTACCATACTTAGTCCGTACCGATCCCTTCTGGTCGAATTCGCCCAGATCGAATAAATCGTAGACTCCATATCCCACATCCATCCCGCCGCCAGTACCTTTATAAGCAGGTGGCAACCATAGCGAGGTAATCCCCGCTGCTGCTAATTCACTAGCTTTTTCTGCTACCTGATTCCACAGACTACCATCCTCTGGGTTATACCAGTGGAAGTACTGCATCATGACACCATTAGGGTCGGACATCCGATCTTGCTCCCACTATTAATAAGAAAAATTAAACCAAACTTATATATTTAATTCTCTCTGTATTTACAGGAGCTTGTCTATCAGGCATTCGAGACATTTATTAACTGTAGCTAACAAGCATATCTCTATCGATCGGTAGATTTATTCAGGTTTTTTATAGATCTAAAGACAGATGCTATCGATGGAGCTTTATGGCTAACGAATATTTCGGTTTCAACTGTCAATCTTATTTATTTTTTTCTCAATACTAGCTTAGATTTGAATTGCCGATCTATTGACGCTGCAATTACTGATGGTAATTCACATCGATATTAATCTCTGTCAATATAAATAGATTTCAATAAATTCCTTTATACCTAATGTATGTCGATTGAATGATGTAATTTGTAGTAGATCTGAATATAACTAGAAGAGTAGAAACTTTTCGGGTAAATAAATATATGAAATCGAGCTTGCTCTTAGCAGTTAAGATCGCCAGCGGCTTAACTCGAACTTTGTGCGGGTTATTGCTAATGCTCACAATCTGGCAGGGAACATTATTAACAGTCGATGCCGCAATCGCCGCTCCAGCGAGTGCCCTTAGTAATAGTCCCGCTAATATTGTCAAACAGGTTGTCAATCGATCGGAACGTAACTCAGACCGGATCGACCCAGCCATGAAAAAGAGCAAAGATCCGGCTAATGCGCTGCTCGATACCGCCGAAACTGGGGTCAAAATTAATGCCAATAAAGCCGAAAAGCCGATCGATGACAGCCCAGAAATTGTGAAAACAACATCAGAGCGTAATTCTCAACAAGCTGGAAAATTCTCGAAAAATCTGACTAAAAAGATTAAAAATATTCCTTAATTTTCTGTCACTCCGTTTCCAGCGGTAGATCCCCCCTAGCTCCCCTTTTGAAGCTATGCATTACCCACAGATCCACTCGAACCATCCAGGCGGGATAAGGAGTGGGAGCATTTAGGTAGGGGCAATGTCTTGTCGGTGCTTGGTTGATTTTCACGGTCGGGAAACCCGACCGAAAATCAATCCGCTTTTTTATTCGGGGGGAACCCCCGAATAAAACCGCCGCTTCATGAATTGCCCCTACCTAAATGACTAGCAATCTCCCAAACCATTACAATCATTGGATAATCTGTGGGTAATGCATAGCCTTTTGAAGGGGGGAACCGGATCCGGAAGTCCCCCGCTTGGTGCGCTTCACTGTCGGGGAACAAAGGACGGTGCGCGCATCCGCTTTTGAAGGGGGATTTAGCGGCTCCCGCTCGCCTTTGTTCCCCGACGGTTTAGGGAGACAAGACAGCGGCGGTTTTATGTCTAGGGTTCCCCCCGTTGGCGGA
>NZ_JANYJC010000281.1 GCF_025361915.1 Chamaesiphon sp. GL140_3_metabinner_50 | reverse complement strand
TAAACCCACTGGTAGTTTATTAAATTGCAAGCTCCCAACCTAAGTTGCTACCGATAGAACTTCTAGCAACGACTTCAGTCGCCAGCAGTTCTTAAACGAGAAGTATTGGAACTGAGGGTAGTTTTTAAAAATAAAACTGCTGGAATTCGCATTCTGTCGTCAACAACCTGAAGGCAGCAACGCTGAAAACGATCGTTGCCCCCTTGCTAAGAACTATGGATAGCGGCAAGCGAGCAGCGATATAATAGTCGAACTAATTAGTTTCAGCTTCGATTGCTAGCTATACAAGCTACAATTAGTACGGCGAGTGCCCTGCCACGATCGAGCTTTACCAGCCATCCCCACCCACAACCTCATGACCCAAACGCCGCTCTCACCTAGCCAAAATCGTCAGTTACCGCTTCAACAGCCAGACAGTCTCGGTCGGTTTGGCAAATTTGGGGGGAAATACGTGCCCGAAACGCTGATGCCAGCACTCCTGGAATTTGAAGCTGAATACCGCCGCCACACTCAAGATCCTGAATTCCATCGGCAGCTTAACGGACTGCTCCGCGACTATGTCGGCCGACCCAGCCCCCTCTATTTTGCCGAACGCCTCACCGAACGTTACGCGCGTCCCGATGGTACTGGTGCCCAAATTTACCTCAAGCGGGAAGACTTAAATCATACTGGTGCCCACAAGATTAATAACGCTCTAGCTCAAGTCCTGCTTGCCAAACGGATGGGCAAGCAACGAGTCATCGCCGAAACGGGCGCGGGACAACATGGCGTAGCCACCGCCACCGTCTGCGCTCGGTTCGGGCTAGATTGCGTCATTTTTATGGGCGTGGAAGATATGAAACGCCAAGAACTGAACGTGTTTCGGATGCAATTGCTGGGTGCTGAAGTACGTCCGGTAGCGGCGGGAACGGGAACGCTCAAAGATGCTACTTCTGAAGCGATTCGCGACTGGGTGACGAATGTTGAGACTACTCATTATATCCTCGGATCGGTTGCTGGCCCGCATCCTTACCCGATGATAGTTCGCGATTTTCATGCAATTATCGGCGTAGAAACTCGAACTCAATCACTCGAAAAATGGGGCGGTTTACCAGATATTCTCCTCGCGTGTATCGGCGGCGGTTCTAATGCAATGGGACTATTCCACGAATTTGTTAAAGAACCAAGCGTTCGTCTGATTGGAGTCGAAGCTGCTGGTGAAGGAGTCGATACCGATAAACATGCCGCCACCCTCACCAAAGGTCGTCCGGGAGTATTGCACGGGGCGATGAGCTATCTATTGCAAGATAACGACGGGCAAGTTACCGAAGCCCATTCGATTAGTGCCGGATTAGACTATCCTGGGGTAGGGCCAGAACATAGCTATCTCAAAGACTTGGGACGAGCTGAATATTATAGCGTCACCGATGCTCAAGCTCTGGTCGCGTTCCAGCTATTATCCAAGTTAGAAGGCATTATACCCGCACTCGAAACATCCCATGCGATCGCCTATCTAGAAACTCTATGTCCTCAACTTTCTGGTAGTCCCAAAATTGTCATCAATTGTTCGGGACGCGGTGACAAAGATGTCCAGACTGTTGCTAAAGTATTGAAATTCTAGACGGGAGATGGGAGATGGGAGTTGGGAGAAGTTAGACTCGATCGAGATTTTAAGTATTTAAGACGCAAGCGTCTGGTATTTTCCATACTCCCTACACATCCCACACCCCCACATTCTTAGTCTCCCAACTCCCAACTCCCATCTCTCATCTCTCCCCCCTAATCTATGACTCGCTCCAGCGGCATTCTTCTGCACCCCACCTCACTACCTAGCCCCTTTGGAATTGGCGATTTAGGTGAAGATGCGTATCGGTTTATTGACTTTTTGCACGATGCCAATCAGAAATATTGGCAGATTTTACCATTAGGGCCGACAGGTTATGGTAATTCGCCCTATATGTGTTATTCGGCGATCGCAGGCAACCCATTTTTAATTAGTCCGGTTAAACTCTTAGAAGCCGGATTACTGGCTGCTACAGATTTAGAAAATATCCCAGATTTCCCAACTCATCGCGTCGATTTTGACAAAGCGATCGCAGTTAAGCATAAACTATTTCAGATTGCCTTCGATCGGTTTCAAAATTTTGCAGATAACGACCAAAAAACTAATTTTGATAATTTTTGTCAAGGTCAGGTTTATTGGTTGGATGATTATGCCTTATTTATGGCATTGCGCGAAGCCCACGATTGCAAAAGCTGGTATCTATGGGAGCCAGATTTAGTCAAGCGCGAACCACTTGCCCTGATTCACTGGCAAAATACTTTAAGAAACCAAATTTCTTACCACAAGTTTATTCAATTCCAATTCTTTGAACAGTGGTCGGCTCTTAAAAAATATGCTAACGATCGCAATGTCGAAATCATCGGCGATATTCCCATTTACGTCGCACATGATAGTGCGGATGTTTGGTCGAATCAAGAGTTATTTGAACTCGATCCCGAAACAGGCGAAGTCGCACTGATGGCTGGCGTTCCACCCGATTACTTTAGCGAAACTGGACAATTGTGGGGCAACCCCGTTTACAACTGGCAAAAATTAGCAGATACCCAATTTAATTGGTGGATTCAAAGATTTGAATCGTTACTGAAATTGGTCGATGTCATTCGGGTAGATCACTTTCGCGGTTTTCAAGCATTTTGGGCGGTAGAAAAAGGCGAAACTACTGCTATGAATGGACGATGGATTAAGGCTCCAGGCAACGATCTATTCTCGACAATTCAGCAAAAATGGGGACATCTACCAATACTAGCCGAAGATTTGGGCGTAATTACTCCCGATGTTGAAGCATTGCGAGATGGTTATAACTTCCCAGGGATGAAGATTATTCAATTCGCCTTTGGCTCGGATAACGAAAATCCATTTTTACCATTCAATCACGGACAAAATTTTGTGGTGTACACGGGTACCCACGATAATGATACAACTGTTGGCTGGTTCGAGAAATTAAGCGGTGTCGAACGCGATCGATTCTTGTTATATGCAGGTGGAATTTGTAAAGATGGAGTGCATTGGGATGCAATCCGGTTGGCAATGACTTCAGTAGCAAGTACGGCAATTTTCCCCCTCCAAGATATCTTAGGATTGGGTGGTGCCGCGCGGATGAATTTTCCCGGCGTAGCTGAGGGAAATTGGGAATGGCGATACAATTCGATGGTTCTTAATGAGCCACTAGCTACAAAATTAAAAGATTTAACAACAATCTGCGGTCGCAGTGTGTCTTCTAAATCTAATTAGCAAATCCGACCTAAAATGCAGGGTAGGGGTAATTCGTGAATTACCCCTACCCTGCATTTTAGGATTGATAAGCGAAGTTGATGCTTGATATCAGCAACACAGTAGTTTGTAGTGAAAGATAACATACGGTCGATTATTTATGGGGAGGGCAGGTTTAAATGAAATTCTTTGAACATCCTCACAACAGGCAACGTATAGTTATTTGGTAGCGAAATTTCAAATCGATCGATCGTCCGATAGCCAAACCTAGAATACAAAGGTTCGCCAGCTAACTTCGCCACGATCTGAATCGTTTGAAATCCAGCCGCTAATGCAGCTACCTCACACTGTCTCATAATTTGACTGCCGATGCCCCTGCGCGCCCATGCCGGATGAACGAAGAATGCGCGAATCTTGGCAGCATCAAGGCTAGGATCGAGTAACCTTTCCTCTGTACCTGTCTCGCTCGAATCTCCACCATAAGCAGTTGCACGTTTACTCCAGCCACCACAGCCGACAATCTGACGGTCACTCTGGGCGATGAAATAGGTTCTATCCTTGATTAATTGACTATCGATAGCAAACACGCTTCCTAGTGCTCCGTCAATCTGGGCTGGAGTGTAGTAGTTGACTTGTAACGTTCTCACAGATTCGCACATTAAACTTTCTAAATGGGGAATATCTTCTAGACAAGCGAGGCGAATCTGAATATCCATTTGTGTAGACGATATAAGTTTGTAGATCGATCCTGGTTGTGAATGGGATGAAATGATAACAGACTCACCACTTTGTATATACTGAGTCATGAGCCTGAAAATAAAATCTGTCACCATCCCCATCTTCAGAAGTTAGGAATTTTTATCATAATGTCATTTTCTAAAATCTTAATAGCCAATCGGGGCGAAATCGCTCTGAGAATTATTCGTACCTGTGGCGAGATGGGGATTGGGACAGTTGCCGTGCATTCGACGATCGATCGCAAAGCCCTGCACGTACAATTAGCAGATGAAGCCGTGTGTATCGGCGAACCAATTGGCAGTAAAAGTTATCTCAATATTCCTAATATTATCTCCGCCGCTCTGACGCGGAATGCGACAGCCATTCATCCCGGCTATGGATTTTTGGCGGAAAACGCCCGATTTGCCGAAATCTGTGCCGACCATCATCTTACCTTTATCGGCCCTTCACCAGCCGCCATGCGATCGATGGGCGACAAATCTACCGCTAAGGATACGATGAAACGAGTTGGAGTCCCGACGGTACCCGGTAGCGATGGATTATTAGCCGATGCCGAAGCAGCACTCAAAATTGCGGGTGAAATCGGTTACCCAGTCATGCTTAAAGCTACCGCTGGCGGCGGCGGGAGAGGAATGCGGCTGGTGCGAGAAGAAGCAGACTTAGTACGGCTCTATCACGCCGCACAAGGCGAAGCTGAAGCCGCATTTGGCAATGGGGGCGTATACGTCGAAAAATTTATCGAATGTCCCCGCCATATCGAATTTCAGATTCTCGCCGATAACTATGGCAACGTCGTCTATCTAGGCGAACGCGATTGCTCGATTCAACGCCGCCACCAGAAGCTGCTAGAAGAAGCCCCCAGCCCAGCACTAACCCCCGAACTCCGCCAGAAAATGGGTGCAGCCGCAATCGCCGCCGCTAAATCGATCGATTATGCTGGAGTCGGGACTGTAGAATTCCTGCTCGATAAGCATGGCGATTTCTACTTTATGGAAATGAATACTCGGATTCAAGTCGAGCATCCCGTCACTGAAATGATTACGGGACTAGACTTAATTGCCGAGCAAATTCGCGTTGCCCAAGGTGAAAAACTATCTTTCACGCAAGAACAAGTAGTATTAAAAGGGCACTCGATCGAATGTCGCGTCAACGCCGAAGATCCCGACCATAATTTCCGCCCATGTCCTGGTAAAATTACTGGTTATCTGGCTCCAGGCGGCCCAGGAGTGCGGATCGATTCTCACGTCTATACCGATTACGAGATTCCCCCCTTTTACGACTCTCTAATTGGCAAATTAATCGTCTGGGGAGTAGATCGCGATACGGCAATTCGGCGGATGCGTCGCGCCCTCCGCGAGTATGCAATTACGGGCGTACCGACAACGATTAATTTTCATCAGCGCATTCTAGAACATCCCGATTTTATTAAAGGGGAAGTATATACTAATTTTGTCGAGCAAATGATGTCTAAAGATGGACTATAACTTTTGAGATCGAGATGATGAACTTTGACGATGGAATTAGTTAGATTTAATTATGTATAGCAATCCTAAATGAGAATCTATCCGATCTTCTTTCTTTTTCTGCGCTCTTCACGCGCCTCTGCGGTTAAAAACATCACTGATTAATTTGAAAATGATTTGGGATCGCCATAGCAGTTTTAAATCATTTGTAAGATGCGATTTTGGTGTGATTTCAACCGCAGAGACGCAGAGGACGCAGAGGGAGGAATAAGATCTGTAGGTTGGGTTGAAGAATGAAACCCAACACGCTCAACTCTCGGCATTCCGGAGATCCCCTATTCAATACCGCGTCGCATCAGAGCGGTAAACCAAGCATCGGGGAGCAACTTTCGCAATCCGAGAATAAAACTAGCATTACCGCCCGCAGGGTATCGCAATTTCCAACTCCCATCGGTTGCAGCTTGATAGATAACTTTTGCAGTAAGTTCTGGCGGCGAACCATTTTCGCCAGCGCGATTCATTTTGGGTAATGTTTTTTGAATGTAGTCATTATACACAGTCAATCCAGCTCTCTGAGCGACTGAAATCGATCGGCTGTAAAAGTCGGTTTTAATGGCTCCAGGTTCGATAATTTTGACTTTGATATTAAACTGGCGCAATTCGTACTGTAATGATTCCGAAAAGCCATCTACCGCCCATTTAGTGGCATGATAAGGGCTATAAATTGGAAAGGCTATCCTACCGCCGATCGAAGCGACATTAACTAATATTCCTTGCTGGCGGAGCCGAAAATGCGGCAAAATGGCGCGGGTTACTTCCATTAGCCCAAATACATTAGTCTCGAATTGACCCCGAATATCAGCCATATCGCAGGCTTCAAAGGCACCAATTAAGGCATATCCCGCATTATTGATTAATACGTCGATCGTTCCAAATTCAGAAATTGCCCGATCGATTGCTGCTTGAATTGTATCTGATTTAGTAACATCTAATGGTAAACACAGTACATTTGGTAAATCACTGAGTTCGGGAGATTTTTTGGGCGATCGCATTGTTGCAACCACGTTCCAGCCTTGCTGTTGAAATAGTTGGGCGGTAGCTCTACCAATCCCGGTGGATGCTCCCGTAATTAATACTGTTTTGCTCATGGTAAATAGCTCGGTAATTTAAATTTACGATCGATTAGTTGAGAGATTTCAAAATATCGCTAGGTGCGAATCCGCATACTCAAATCTAGCCAGTGCGATCGGGTAATTGGTGCGCTAGTAGAGATATAATCTACGCCAGTTTCGGCGACTTGGCGAATGGTGGTTAGGGTAATATTACCTGATGCTTCGATTTTAATTCTGGGGTTAGCCGTTCTAATTACTGCCACAGCTTGACGCATTAAA
The DNA here is from genome assembly GCF_025361915.1 of Chamaesiphon sp. GL140_3_metabinner_50. Classification (GTDB taxonomy): domain Bacteria; phylum Cyanobacteriota; class Cyanobacteriia; order Cyanobacteriales; family Chamaesiphonaceae; genus Chamaesiphon. The sequence goes on along the minus strand of NZ_JANYJC010000281.1, from coordinate 2,638 downwards.
TCTGGGTGCATATTATCGAGCATAATAATATCGGCATGACATTCGATCGCTTCTTTAACTTGCGCTAATGATTCGGTTTCGACTTCGATCGTCAGTGGATAAGGCATCTGTAATCGAATCCCCTCGATCGCGGCAGTAATTCCGCCCGCTGCTGCAATATGATTATCTTTAATCATCACGGCATCATCTAACCCGACGCGGTGATTGACACCTCCGCCGACGGTGGTTGCATATTTTTCGAGCAGGCGCAAACCGGGGGTAGTTTTGCGAGTATCGACTAATCGAGCGGGTAAATCGGCAATGCAATTTACATAGGTGCGAGTGGCTGTCGCAATGCCACTGAGCCGCATTGCTAAATTTAAAGCCGTCCGTTCGCCCATTAATAAAGTAGCTAAATCCGCAGTTATTTCGGCGATCGATTGCCCAGGCACACAGGCGGTTCCTTCAGCGGCTAGGGGCTGAAATTTAGCTTCAGGATTCAACAGCTCAAAAACTCTTTTAGCTATCGGTAATGCGGCAACTACCCCCGTTTCCTTGGCAATCCAGGTAGCTGTAGCAATTCGATCGACGTTGGGTAAGCCTTGGGTGCTGCGATCTCCTCTACCGATATCTTCTTGGAGCCATTGAATGAGGTGGGAGTCGAGGACGATCCAAGGGGGTATCGGAGTCATTTAGAGGTTAAGAAGGGGATAGCGGTAAGAACAGGATCTAAATGGTGAACAGCTTGCTGACATTAATCTGGAGATCGGGGAAGGACAATGGTGAAATATTTCCAGTTGCCAATCTAGTCTCAGATTCGTAAGTATCGATCGCCCGATCGCGGAATACAATTAATTCGGGAGTTTGTAAGTTTACTACCCAATATTCCTCAATCCCAGCTTCAGCATACACTCGCTTTTTGTCGTTGAGATCTTTTTTCAGCGTGGTGTTAGCATATTCAATCAGCCAGAAAATATCGGCGGGATAGGGATGGTGTGTTAGATATTGATGACTGGGGGTGCGAACGATCGCAATATCTGGCTCTGGCTCGGAGTTATTTGGTAGTGTAACCGGATGACCTTCGCGAACTTTGGCTCGATTTGCTAGTAAGATGCTGAGATATTCAACTGACTCAGTACAATAGACTGCATGAGGTATTACCTCTGGAGGCATATCTACAATGATTCCTTCTAATAACTCTACTCGTTTATCGTCCAGTATCCCTGTTTCGACTAATTGATGATATTCGGAGATCGTCCATTTGGCGGTAGTAAGTGTCATCGCTGATGTCCTCGAATTCTTCACTATTTGAGCAAGTAGGTGGTATGTATTGGTACTGTGGGCGATCGATCGAGTCTCAAACCATCGAGTTAGATATTAACGAACCGGGATTGTTATACGGCGCAACAGTTTTTACAACTTTGAGAACTGACGCTTTGGCTGTTTACAATTTACATGGCGATCGACTGCGATCGAGTATCATCGATTTAGGCTGGTGTCAGCCGGATTGGAAGCGAGTTCGATCGGGCGTAGACAGCTTAACGCCACATTTTTCCGTACTGCGAATTACGATCTTTCCCAACGGACGAGAATTAATTACTGGGCGAGAGCTACCGCCTCAATTAGCTACTTGGCAACAACTAGGGGTAACAGTAATTATTGCCGATCGAAAGTTCACGCGATCGCTCCCTCAACACAAAACAGGTAATTATCTAGCCCCCTGGTTAGCTCTCCAACAGGCGCGAAATCACAATATTCAAGAAGCAATCCTGACAAACGATCGCGGCGACTGGCTCGAAACCACTACCGGAAATCTGTGGGGTTACCGCGATGGCTGTTGGTATACACCCCCGCTCGGTGCCGGAATTTTACCAGGAATCGCGCGATCGCAACTAATAGCTGCACTCCAACAGCGAAACCAGAAAGTCTTAGAAATCGACTGGAATCTAGAATGGGTAAAAGATTTAGAAGCGATCGGCTATAGTAATTCTGTCGTTCATTTTATCCCAATTCATACTGTCATCACTCTCATGGGTATTCTAAAGTATACAATCCAACATCCATAATTTTTGAAGCAATGATAGATTGGTCGAGTCTTAATGATGTCGGGATAAGGATTTCCGAGCGATGACTCCTAGCTTCGTTTCGGCACCGCCCTCAAATAAATTTGCGGATGCATTTTCGGACGGGTTCCCCGTCCATGAAAATGCACCAAGCATGGGCTAATAGCAAAAGTTCGTTAAAACGAACTAATTAATCTAGTAGTTCTCTTCAGAGAACTTGAACTATTAGCCCGTTGGCGTAGCCTTTCGGAACGAAACACTTTTAGTTCAGGGCGGTGGTAGAACGAAGCAGACTGGCTTTTCTTATCCCGAACTCACGTTAATTCGGTAATCCACCCGATCCCGATTCAGATCGCGATCGCTCTCGTGGGTAAACTAGAAGATAAGGCTCAATACCCATGTTCTCCTCCGGATCGCCGATCGCAAAAATTATCGACATCCCCCTATCAATAAAATGAGAGAAAGGTTAACATAAGTTAATAGAAAGATAAAATACACTAAATTATCGATGGCGTGTAACTGGCGGAAACGACGGTTGAGCGATCGATTAATGTCGATCCCGTCAAGGGTTACCAGTCCCAAAATACTAATATAGG
>NZ_JANYJC010000265.1 GCF_025361915.1 Chamaesiphon sp. GL140_3_metabinner_50 | reverse complement strand
TTCTTGGAGAAGTCGGGGATTTGATTGATTGATTTGATTCAGTAAAGATTAAATACTCACCCAATTCTTAAATAATTGGCGTTGCAGATCGGAAGTATGCTCTAAAGAGCGTAATTGATATTGTTGGGGTTGTGGTGTGCCTAATATAATTTCAACCGTCATCAATCGATCGGCATGAAAAACAGTAACACTAATTGCTTGCCCAGCCTGAGTTAATTTTAATCGATCGGCGAGCTGATCGGCGGTAATTTTAAAACCATCGATCGCGAGTAATTCGTCACCAGGATCGATGCCAGCTAATTGTGCGGCAGAATTTGCCGCTACCGATTTAATTAGTTCTTTCCCATGTTCGGTTTTAACGTTTAGTCCTAAATATGGGATGCCAGATTCGATTGGCTGTAATTCGATCCCAAAGGGATTTAAGTAATCGTTGAATGGTAATTCTTCAGTACCATGAATATAGCGGTCGTAAAATTCTGTTAAATCTTGGTTAGCGATCGATTCGATAATTTGTTTGAGTTGAACTTCAGTAAAGCCAATCTCGGCTTTGCCAAATTGTGACCACATGGCAACTAATACATCATCAAAAGATTTGGTACCTTGAGTCCGAGTGCGAATTAATAAGTCTAATAATAATGTTACCATCTCTCCTTTGAGATAATAAGACATTTGGGAATTAGAACTATTGGCATCGGGGCGATATAACTTAATCCAGGCATCGAAGCTAGACTCGCTCAACGGCTGTACCAGTCGCCCTGGCGTTGTTAAAAAGCGAGTAATTTCTTTACTAAGTTCGACTAAAAATTCATGCTCGTCATAAATGCCCGCCCGCCGGGGAATTATGAGATCGTAATAACTAGTCGTACCTTCACTAAACCATAATGAATGCGTATAGTTTTCGCGATCGTAGTCGAATTTCTCTAGAGCTATGGGACGAATCCGTTTGATATTCCACAGGTGGAAAAACTCGTGAGCGACTAATTGCATGAAGCGATTATGTTTTTCGGTACCTTGAAAATTAAAGCGCGGATATAACAGAGAACAGCAATTTTTATGTTCTAATCCACCTCCGCCAGCAGGAGATAGATGTAATAAGAAAATATATTTCTCATACGGTAATCCACCGAAGATTTTAGCTTCAACTTCGACAATCTTTTTAATATCCTCGATCGCACTATCCGGATCGAGATTACCTTCACCCCAAACTACTAACTGGTGAGGCTTATCTAAAACCGTAAAATCATAAATCTGTTGCTTACCAATCTCAAACGGACTATCGATTAAAGTATCGAGATCGGCAGCTAAAAAAGTCTGGGGACTAATTTCTGGTAATGGCGTAGTAATCTGCCAATCGGGATAAGGTGTAACAATCTTAATCTCGATCGGGCAATCTTCAAACCCAGGAATATAGAAGCATAGTGCGGCAGGGTTAAAATAGCCATGAGTCGCATCTAGATGATTGGTTCTGACTGTTAATTCATTAGCAAAAACTCGATAGCTAATAAAAATCTTACTACTATCACTCGTCCGAATTTGCCAGTTGTTTTTAGCAGTTTTTATCGCAGACAGTTTTCGACCTTTATCAGATGTTACGACAAAATCTTGAACTTGCTTGGCATATTCTCTGACTAGATAAGAACCAGGAGTCCACACTGGCATACTCACATTCAGCAATTCACCATCCCAATTACTTACTGTTAGTTTAACCTCAAACAGATGAGTTTGAGGCAATGGCATTGCTATTTGGTAAGCTAGTTTTGGCACGTAAACCTGAGGACTAATCGGAGTGGTAGCTGTAGCTTGAGTCATTGGATAGGTATTAGAGATTAGGGATTGGGTGTTAGGTATTGGATCTGGCTAAATCGCTATCCGTAACTTTCAACACTTCGGCTGTCATATCGCCAAAGGCGAGGCTTCGCCAACAGTGCAAGCTTTCAATTTTCAACTCTTAGCTAGTTCTTAATTCTTGAGCGGCTAGATAAATTTGACTCCATTCGCCCATGACTTGATTGGTTTTAATTTTGAGAGATTTGGCGATCGCTTCGATTGAAGTGCCAGCTTTTAAGCCATTCATAATCTCACTTTGCTTTGCTTCTAAACCGCTGCAAAATTTATCCCATTGATTGGGAGTCAATCCTAAATTATGCTCTTGTAGAGAGATATGCAGCCACTGAGAAACCAGATCGGATTCGGCTTTAATAGCAAACACTTTGAGCGTATGGTAATTAATTTTTTCGCGCAACCGATAGACTTGTTTGATATCCATTTTCAAGGCAATCGCGATCGCTTCTGGTGTTTTGCCCTGTAGATATAAATCTAGCCATTTCCCGGCTTCGGGGCTGACATTTTCACTCAGATAACTCCGGAGTGTATCTTTAACCCGATCGCGGGCAATTTGCGTTTCTTCCCATTCTTGCTGTTGCTGATAGTCATCTTGAGCTTGCTTATCTAACAAGCTAAATGTCGAGTCGCTATCGCTGACAATTTCGTCAGAAACTAGTTTGACCAGATCGGTTTGGGGTACATTAGTTACGCCACCTTTTTGCGATCGACGGAGATAGTTAACAAATCGGTGTGCGAGTAGCGGTTGATTGCGAATTGGGCGCAGGCAATATTCTTCAATACTGGCAAATAATAACGTATCGCGCAACCGAGGATTTTTGGTACATTGTCCGATCCAGGCAATCTGCTGTTGAATATACTTATCGCCTTGCAGCAACTCTTGAATTACTTCTTGCAATACATCGACAACTTGCCGCTGACGATCGTTACTGAGCGTCAACCATGCCCGAATTTTATCGCGTAAAACAGCCAACCCACCCAACCGCTGCATCAGGTTTTTATAAGCGCGTTCCGGCGGTAATCCTAAGTACCGTTGAAGCAAAATCCGCATCCGATAATCCATCGCTCGATCGACAATTTTTAGATGTTCAGCCTCTAGGGTTTCCAGTCGTTCGCGATTTTCGCCTAGTAGCCAGTTGAGAATGCTAGCTTGAGTAGTGGCATTTTGTCCGCTACATTCTGTAGCAATGCGGGTTTCCCACTGAGTGATAATTACCTTCGTCATCTGGCGGTTGCTCCTGTCCCCTCGGTGTAAATAAAGGCGGCGATCGAACTTTTTTGGGTTCGATTCACAATATAGCTGATGGTGTTCGTCTAACGGGGCGGCTGAATGGCTCGATCTAGAATCTACTCGTCAGATTCTAATTGGGCGGTTAGATCGAAATTATGCGGTTAGATCGAAATTATGTCGGGGGTGTTAGTAACGAATTATTTTTGTGGTAGTTAGTTCCAATTTTTGAGAAAGTCGATCTTGGGGACTCCGGATGGCAGTTGTTGGCTGTAGAATGCGGCAATGGAGACTCAGCAAATCTGATATCGCTGTTTTCTAGTTATAGTCTAACCAAACTAGCGCGTCAATCGATCGATTTTAGGTGCTGGAACGGACGATTGAAGGTAACTAAAAAGTCGTAAGACAACTTCGATCGCACCGTCTTATGACTTTTTTGCTGTGTGGCTGACTGGGGCAGGATTAATTTGACTTGCCCAACCGCATCTATGCTGGCATTGGTGGTGGTGTTTTTAAGACTGTGGGAATGGCTGTCAGAATGCGATCGACAATTTCTTCAGGTGTAAGGTTGTGAGTAAAGGGAATATGAATATCGGCTTGGGCGTATCTATCGCGCCGTCTGATGAGAATGCGTTCTAATTTAGGTTTAAGTTCTTCAGAGGGGACTTCTAGAATCCGATCGACAATTTCTTCAGGCGTGAGATTGTGAGTAAAGGGAATATGAATATTGGCTTTGGCGTAGCTGTCGCGCCGTTGAGCGAGAATGCTTTCTAATTTGGGTTGCAGCTCGCCGGGGGTGGCTAGAATCGGACGGGTGGTGTCTTCCTGGAGACGTTCGACGAGGAGATCTATTGATGGATCGAGCCAGATTACCAGCCCTTGATGTAAATGATTCCAGTTTTCGGGATCGATAACAATCCCGCCACCTGTAGCGATGACTAAGCGGGTATAAGCAGAAACTTCGGTCAATATTTGGGTTTCAATGCGGCGGAATTCGGCTTCCTCAGCAGTTTTAAAAATTTCGGTAATAATTTTACCGACGAGTGCTGTTCGATCGAGATCGGGATCTTCAAAACTATAGCCCAAATCTTTAGCACAAGCTCTGGCGAGCGTCGTGTCGGTATCGAGAAAACTATAGCCTAAACTTGTGGCGAGTAATGGGCCGACGGTACTTTTACCCGAACCCATCATCCCGACGAGATAAACACTCAAGCCTTGTAAGTCAAACATTGTTGGTTAGCGATTGTCTTTATTTACTCAGGCTAGCGTTATTTCTGAGTGAGATCGACTAGTTCGAGTTCGGCGAGGCGAAAAGTAACGATTTTATCCCAGTTACCACCTTCAAAAATCACTGCGGCTTTTCCATCGGTAACTCGTTGGACGAATCCTTGAAAACCGTAATAGATATCGTTAATATTTTTAACACGAATCGTAGAACCTGGCAAAATCATGGGGCGATCGCACTTACGCTAAGGAATATTTAATCCTTAGTTTAGCTTATACAGCTAGGTAACGATCGCCCCAAAGATTTCCAAACTTAAATTTGGTGTTGCTGGAGTGGCATGTTCAAATTGTTAGGGAATCGCACCAGATTTTAGATCGGTAACGAGATCGGCTATTGTTCTGGTTGCGGGGGACTTAGTAAGCAAATTAGATTATCTTCTTTGATATGAATCGCTTTTCGGTCTTCGCGTAATTCTTTCATCAGTCGGGTAACTGTAACGCGAGTAGTGCCAATCGCACTAGCAATTTGGGCGTGTGTGAGTGGAAAGGGCAAAAAGTAGCCTTCCTTACAGGGTTCGCCAAATTCTTCGATTAGCAGGGTGAGATAGCCCAATAACCGTTCGATCGTGTGGCGTTGTCCGAGGGTATTTAACCATAGTAGTTTCCGTTGGTGTTGATAGCGGAATGAGTCTAAAATCTCCCGCCGAAAACTGGGGAAGTTTTCGAGATCGTGCCAGTACATCCAGAAAATTGAAGTGTTATCTGTATGGGCAAAAGCTTGGAGCGTAAACGGAGATCGATCGACTATTTCAAATGGTTGCCCCGCACCGACAAAACCGAGAAAGGTTTCGTCGCCGCTTTGAAGTTGGAACTCCAATGGGGTACTATTTTGATGTGGGTAGGATGGCGGTTCTGTCTCCGCCGTCCCATTCAGCCGGATCGTGCCCCGCTGAACTAGGTATAGTAATCCCGCACGAGTCGGGATCTGAGCATCTTTGGAAAACGTTCGGTAGCGATAGTGTTCTTGTGCCCAATCTAGGAGTCGGTGCCACGTCGAGAACGAACGAGTATTGTTTTTAGGTGGGGTAGATGATGAGTGCATAACAAACCAGCGGAACGGCACATGATTTTCAATGATTCTACATGTGTTTTGATGTAGTAAATCATTTTGTTTAGTCTGGAATGTACTACGTAATCTAAAAATCGGGATGTGAGTATGAAGATTTTTCCTCTGTCAGACCCGATTTTGATGCCTTTAGCACCTACAATCGCCGGAAAAATTGCCGACTATTTGCAAGTGATGACTCAGCAAGTTTACGGACGATCGCTGCATAATTGTGACAATTTTGCTACCGATATGACGCAAGATCGAACTTGGCATGGGCAGTGTCAACAATCGATTAAGCTGACGACAACATCACCATACCAGTATGTCAGCACGATCGCATATAGATTGGCTGCAAAATCTGTATTTACACCATTAGAAGTTTGTCAACAGCTCAAACCACTAACTTTAGTGGCAAATGCAGCGAACGATCGACTAGATTTGTGTTGTTGGTACAATGCAGCAGGTTATATTTACTATCAACCTACCACCGGATCGATCGCTAGATGGCTCGATTATGTCCACGATTTACCGCTGAGTGTTTGGCTGAAAGCCGATAGCACTGCTGAGATCGGGATCGCCACTTATGCCCATGCGCGCTGTTGTGCGACACTCGAATTAGCCGCGATCGAAAAATTGGTGACAATTACCGCAACTTGGCAAATTATCGCACCAGGATGGTCGATCGGTCTAGCTTCCCGATCGGTGCCAAACTGCCCGGTAAATTCGATCGCAGCCGGGTCTGTCGGTATTTTCGAGCATCCAGCCCAAGATCGACTCGTCCGCGTCTTAATGAAGGTTTTAGATGCTATCCATGCACAATCTAATAGTACAAAAGCTTTACCAACGCCAAATTGGAGGAAATTAACGATCGAACTAGCCGAAAGTTGGCTAGAATTTTATCGTCACTGTCGAATTTTTGGCGATCTTAAAAGCCAAGACCCACGCCTAGCCGTTGCCAGATGTGGGTTAACCGCGATCGCCCGTCGCTATTTACAATTATTGTTGGAAAATTATCTAGGGATAAAAGCTGCGACCGATCTAGG
>NZ_JANYJC010000179.1 GCF_025361915.1 Chamaesiphon sp. GL140_3_metabinner_50 | reverse complement strand
AACAGACTAGTACCCACAGTAAGTGCCATTCCGAGCGTGCGCCCAGCAGCAGCGGCATTACCCTCGACTGCGGTGGCTTTTGTCAATCCGGGCACGAACGAGACTGGTGTGCAGCTAATTTACCCTCTTTCCAGCCCAGCACCACAAACATCTAGCTATGGCTGGCGGACGCATCCCATTACAGGCAGTCGTCGCTTCCATTCGGGCATTGATATCGGTGCGCCAATGGGTGCCCCGGTTGTCGCTGCCGGATCGGGCACGATTGTTTCGGCGGGTTGGTTTGGCGGCTATGGTAAAGCGATCGTCATTCAACACAATGGCGTTCAGCAGACGCTCTACGGTCACCTATCTGAAGTTTTTGTCCAACCAGGACAAAGAATCGAACAAGGCATGGTCATCGGGCGCGTGGGCAGCACAGGCAACTCGACAGGCCCCCACTTGCACTTTGAATCGCGATTAGCTACTGCCGATGGTTGGGTGGCGATCGATCCCGCTCAAGAGATGAAGTATGCTCTAGATAATCTCCGTAGGTCGATGCCTGCTTTTGCCCAGAGAGATGTATCGAATATCGAGCAGCCACAGTAGCTGCGATTAAAGTAAAACTGACTGTCCTGATATCCTGGTGCCCATCGCAACCAGGATATTTTGACGATCGGTTAATATCGACTGAATGTAGGGGTATATTAACTAATATTGATGTCGATCGCGAGTTCGACCTCTATTTACTATAAAACCTAGCTGTAAGTTAGATCGCTGTTTAATTAAACTTAGTCTTATTAGGAAATCAGGTGGCATGTTACTCAAGTCACAAGACGTTAGTTATTGTCAACTTGTGCGTCAGTTCGGAAATACATCAGAAATTGTCAGCGGTGTAAATTACCAGGGTAATTTATTCGTTCGCGGTAATTCTTATCCCCAGCACCAACGCCAAATTGCCATTACAGAGATGCGTCGCAGCTATCTCGATCCAGAGCCAGTCATAGCTTGTCTGCTAGTAGAAGATGGCAATATTGTCACCATTTGGTATGAGGATCGGTATATTACAAAAATAGTTGAAAATCCTGACGAGATCGTTAAATATTACAATCTTGCTCAATTAGTGGAAGCAATGCGATCGCCACAAGGAGTTAAAATTGAGAATCGATCTCAAAGTTTTCGCCTGCCTTATCTCCGGTGTTTTATCGGTAGAGAAGGTGTAGATTGGATATCAGAGCGAATAACACTCGATCGCGATCGAGCTGTTAGATTAGGACAACGATTAATCGATGATAATTGGCTCAGAAATTTATCCAGTCAGCAACCGTTTGAAGATGGTGAGTTGTTTTATCAGTTTTGTATGGATAAATAGATGGGAGATGGGAGCGCGGAGATGGGATCGGGGAGAGCGGGGATGGGAGAAGTTAGACTTGAGACTCTAGCGATTAGGACGCTTGCGTCATATCTCCGATCTCTTATCTCCCATCTCCGCGCTCCCATCTCCGAACTCAGAAATTATCCCTGCCAATTTGCCCAGTCTTGGGGTTTAAGGAAAACGTCGTAGAGTTGGGCTTCAGGAGAATTGGGTTCGGGTTTGTAGCCGTATTCCCAGCGCACGAGTGGGGGTAAAGACATCAGAATCGATTCGGTGCGTCCATTGGTTTGCAATCCAAAGATCGTACCGCGATCGTAGACTAAATTAAATTCTACATAGCGTCCGCGCCGATATAGTTGAAAATTGCGCTGATGTTCGCCATACTCAGTATTGCGACGACGTTCGACGATCGGAACATACGCAGGCAAGAAACTATGAGCGCAGTCTTGAGAAATGGCGAATAATTCCTCCCACGAGCGGGGTGCAGGAACTCCCAGGGCATCGCTATATTGCGCCGCAGGGCCTTTGGGGTCGGAGCCGCGATATAACGCGCCTTGTCCGTCTTGATAGTCAAAGAAAATGCCTCCTACACCGCGCGTCTCATTGCGATGCTTGAGATAGAAATATTCATCGCACCATAATTTAAAAGTCGGATATAAATCGGGACTGTGCTTGTCGCAAGCTCCCTTGAGCGTATTGTGCAGATGACTGGCATCTTCAGCGAATGGATAGTAGGGAGTCAGATCTAAACCACCCCCAAACCACCACACCGGGCCAGCTTCAAAATAACGATAGTTGAGATGCACTGTCGGAATATAAGGATTGCGAGGATGCAGCACCATCGAAGTACCCGTCGCAAACCACCGATGTCCAGCCGCATCGGGACGTTGACTTAAAATCGAAGGCGGCAAATGGTCGCCCCAAACTTCCGAAAAATTAACACCACCTTGCTCGAAGATATTACCCTCTTTCATCACCCGCGATCGACCGCCACCGCCTTCCGGACGATCCCAGCTTTCTTCTTGAAATTTACCCCCACCATCAACGGCTTCTAAGCCTTGACAGACACTATCTTGAAATTCCCGCATGAACTGAGTAATCCGACTTTTGGCATCGGTAGGCGGCAGAAATTTAGTTTCGGTGGAAAAAGCTGTCATATCCAGAGGGTGAATAGGGTTAAATCAAAAATATTTGTAACAGCAGCAGTTGGCGACTATCTAGCAAAGTAGCATATTCGAGCAATCGACAGCCGATCGTTGTTACGGGAAATATACAAATTAGGTTTAGAGCAACTTTTCTAGGCGTTTTCGCATTGCTTCGAGATCGATACTACTTTCATCCTCTGGCTGAGATTTTGGCTTGCCGTCTGGTTGCCAATCGGTTTCTTCTAAATTTTGAGAAGGCGGCGTGACCAACATTTCTGGCGTGACGACAATAAAATCGTAGTCAGAATCTTGGCAAAATTCTTCGATCTCTTCCGGATCGATGCCTTCTACCGTGGGTTTGGGGAAATCTTCCGCCTCCAATTGATCGGCATACCGGATCGCATCATCCTCTTGTTCAAACATTAAAATTACATTGCGATCGCCAACTTGAGTCGAATAAATTCCCTCATTATCAGTGCGCGCGTTAAATAATAAGACAAAGACACTCATGGAATTTGTGATTTGTTATTTGGGATAAATCTCGTCACTAGAGAGCGAACTCTAGCAACTAACTCTTTCTTCCATATTAAGCTGGAATGGGCGATCGCCGATCGAAATATCCCTCTATTTACAGCCGCTCTTGACTAGATAACTCTGCCATAATTAGCTGCAAGCGGATGTTGAGAATCGGCTTGATGCTTCAACCATGCCCACAATTGGTCGCCATACGAAAAATGCCACCATTCACCAGGATGTCGAATCGTGCCACTAGTGGTCATAATGCGATCGAGGAGTTGGCGATTTTGATGATACTCGATCTCAATCGGATCTAGAGCATTGGCAAAATAATCCGGTAAAGATCGATCGGACATTTCATCGATTATTGAACCCATATTCACCAGCTCTCCACGCTCATCTACTAGTGTAATATCGATCGCAGCTCCCGTACTATGCGGCGGTGGTGTTGCCAATTCAAAACTCGGAATCGCCCAGATCTGATAAACATCATCCCAAATTTCTTGCTGCTGCGCCTCCGAAAGGCTGGCTAAATCTAATTGCCGATCGCGAACCGTCTGGTGAAAAGTATAATCGACCATATACTGCTGCACCTCCACCGGACGATAAGCATCAAAAATCTGAATCCGCCAACCTGGATGAATTTGTTGCAAATCTTCCTGCGCTCGAATCAGTCGATCGAGTACTCCCTGGCGGAGATAATAAGGAGACTTACCATCATAATCTGCGCCACACTTAATATATGGATGCGGTGTTTCAACTGCAAATAGCTCTAACGGAATCGCAAC